>JBPCJA010000103.1:0-2536 GCA_051005755.1 Solirubrobacteraceae bacterium | reverse complement strand
GGGGTGGAGGGGGAGATGGGGGGAGGGTTGGGCGATGCGGATGGGCGCGCCCCGCCACACCCCCGCGCCCGAGGTGGAGCCTTCGAACGGAATCTCGGCGTGCGCCGGGGGAGCCGCGTTGCCGGCGTAGGCGGCGAGCCGGAGAACGTCCTCGTCGACCAGCCAGATCAGCAGCGCGTCGGAGTCCACGAGCGCGCGGGCGCGCTTGACGATCAGCTCGAGGACGCGACCCAGGTCGGTCTCGCCTCCGAGGGCCAGCGCGATGTCCCGTGCGGCCTCCATGCCCCCGACCGCGCGCTCGAGTTCGACCCGCCGTCGCTCGGACGTCCCGAACAGCCTGGCGTTGTCGATCGCGATGGCCGCCCACTCGGCGAGCACGACGGCCGCCTCGATGTCGTCGTCGTCGAAATCCTCCGCACCTTCCTTCTCGGTCAGGTAGAGGTTGCCCCAGGCCTCGCCGCGAACCACGATCGGCGCGCCGAGGAAGCTGCGCATCGGCGGGTGGCCAGGCGGGAAGCCGTAGGAGCGCGGGTGGTCGGAGACGTCGTGCAGCCGGATCGGCACCGGGTGGTCGATCAACAGCCCGAGGATGCCGTGACCGCGCGGCAGGTGGCCGATCTCGGCGTGGACCTCCGGCTCCTCCCCAGCGGTCAAGAACTGCGCCAGCTCGCGCCGCTGGTCGTCGAGGACCCCGAGCGCGGCGTACCGCGCGCCGCACAGCTCGCGGGCGGTCTGCAGCACGCGCTCCAGGAGGACGTCGAGGTCCAGCTCAGCCGTCAGGGAGCGTCCGACGTCCAGCAGCTGACGCAGACGGTCGGTGCGGGGCAGCCGGCGATCATCGCTTGCAGCAGGCAGGGGAATGCCGGCGAGGATACGGCGCACCGCAACTCAGTTCCCGCGTGGCCGGTGTTTTCGGAGGCGTAGGGTCCAGCGCGGTGACGCCGATCCGCATAGTCCTGGCTGACGACCACGGCGTGGTTCGTGCAGGTCTCCGGCTGCTCCTCGATGCCGCCCCCGAATTCGAGGTCGTCGCCGAGGCCTCGGACGTCGACGGCGCGCTGCGCGCGGTCCTCGGGCACACGCCCGACGTCCTCGTGCTCGACCTCAACATGCCCGGTGAGCAGTCGTCGCTGGAGGCGCTGCCCGGCGTGACCGAGCGATCTCCCGCGACCAGGACGGTCATCCTCACCATGCAGGAGGACCCCGAATATGCGCGTCGCGCTCTACGCGCGGGTGCGCTCGGCTACGTCCTGAAGGAGGCCGCCGACACCGAGCTCGTCGAGGCTGTTCGTCGTGCCGCGGACGGTGGGACCTATCTCAACCCCGCGCTCGGTGCCCGGCTGGCGACGACCCCGGAACACCCCGTCGGCCCGCCCGACAATCTGTCCGATCGCGAAGCCGGGGTGCTGCGGCTCATCGCCCTCGGCCACACGAACGCCGAGATCGCGGAGAACCTGTTCCTATCGGTCCGGACGGTCGAGACCCACCGCGCGCACATCCAGCAGAAGCTCGGCCGCTCGACCCGCGCGGAGCTCGTGCGCTACGCGCTGGACCACGGGCTGCTCGAAGGCGCCTGAACCGGTCACCGGCGGCACCGGGAGCGTGACGGTCTTGACGCTGCCGTCGCAGGACTCGGCATGCTCGCCGTGCTCGCGCAGCACGGCGAGCATGTCGGCGTTGTCCGGCAGCACGTCGGCGTAGACCTCGCGCAGTCCGCGGACGGCGGCCACGGCGAGCAGCTGCTCCAGGAGCGCTCCCGCGATGCCGTGGTGTCGCCAGGGCGCGGCGACCTCGAACGCGATCTCGCCTCGGCCGTCCGCGAGGGGGATGAGCACGGCATGCCCCACGGGCTCCCCAGCGGCGATTGCGAGCAGCCCCACGGCGCAGAAGCGCTCCGGGTGGGAGGCCCAGTCGGCCGCCTGGCGGATGTCGATCGCCCCGGTGAACCAGCGCAGGTAGCGCGACTCGGTGTCGAGACCGTTGATCAGCCGCGCGATCGCGGCCTCGTCGCCGGTGCGAACCTCGCGAATGCGGACCGTCGTGTCGGCGGCGAGCATCACGAGCTCAGACCGCAGGTGCCGCGGCCGTCTGCCGTCGCGTACTGAGGCATCTGCGCGTAGGTCTGGCCGCCGGTCGCCTCGAGGGCGTGGATGCGCATGTAGCTGGCGAAGCACTTGGCGTCGCCGCCGTTCGTGATGGCCTTGCCGGCGACGTCGCAGGTCGGCAGCGCGATATGCAGGCCGGCTGCCTTGGCCCCGGCGGCGATCATGGACGGCTTCATGTCCGGGGACCCGACGATGTGCTCGCGCTTCACGCTGGCGTTGACCTCGTTGCGGCCGGCGAGGCCGATGACGATGGCGCCAACGCCGAAGGCGATGAGTACGAGACCCGCGATGATGCCGGCGAATCGAAATGGGTGCGGCTCTTCTGGAGGGACTTCAGAATGCCCGGATTTGCTGACGATTCGAGGCACCGGGGTTCTGTTTGCCAGCGAAAGCGCCGCTGTGGAGGCCGGGGAGAAACCCAAACTGCGCGC
>JBPCJA010000102.1:0-35254 GCA_051005755.1 Solirubrobacteraceae bacterium | reverse complement strand
GCTCGACGTGCGCGTCGGCAGCGCAACCGATGCCGGGTAGGTCTACGAGCCGGGCATGCTCGAACCGCGGCCGCACGTCGTCGTGCGCACGAACGGGGAGCTCGGCGGGACGTGGGAGCTGACCGGGGAGCCGCCCGCATGGGCCGGCGCCGGCGAACGCGCGGGATCATGGGCGCCGACGCCGCTGCCAGGCAGGCCCGTCGACGCCTACGGCTGCGGCGACTCGTTCGCGGCGGGGCTGACGTATGGGCTCGGCGCGGGCATGGGACTCGAGGGCGCGATCGAGCTGGGTGCGCGCTGCGGGGCGGCGTGCCTCTGCGGGCGGGGGCCGTACGCGGGGCAGCTGGAGCTGGCGGGGTCGTAGGTGGTGACGCGCCCGGCGGGCCGGCGTTCCGCTCGGTCGCCGTGTCGGGCGCCAGCGTTCACCGAACGGCATCACCGAAGGAGGGTGATCCGGGCGGGCACGGGGTCTTGCAGATTGCGTCCCGCATCGGGACGTTACGAGCAAGACCCCGTCCCTCAGGTCCGAGCGAAGCGACCCGTCGTGCGGCGGGTGCCTGACGGATGGTGAGTTGCTAGTACCTGCCTCGAATAACTCGCCAAACGTCGCGTGCGCGCCATTGGGCCCCGAATCACCCGCTCTCAATGATGCCGTTCGTCCCGCCACCGGCGTCCGCATCACGCCCCGAGCTCCCGCCGCAGCGCGTCGAACGGCGTCTCGCCCCGCTCCTGCGCGACGAGCTCGCGCCGTAGGCGCCCCCGGTAGGCCTCGATCGACCCATCGCCGCGGACGTCGGCGCCGGCGCCCACGCGCGGCACGAGCCTCCTTGGACCGGCGACCTCGCCGCGCGCGGCGACCTGCGCCACCGGCTCGTACTCGCGCGTCAGCGCGCGCTGCGTGGCGCGGCGGGCGTCCGGGCCGAGGGTCGTCAGGCGCAGCTCGAGGACGTCGACGGCATCCGCCAGCGACGGGACAAGTTCGCGCGTCACCCGCGAACCAACCCGGATCGTGACCGTGTAGGGCATGCGGCCGCCGATCGTAGCCGGGGCCGCGCGGGGTCCTGCGCTGCCGGCCAGCCGGGGAGCATCGTCGCAGCGTGGGACAGGCCTCCGCGTGCTCGGCCGAACGCCGTCGGGAGCGCCGGATCCAGGCGAACGCAGCAGCAGGGGGCGGCCACCGTGTCGCGTCGGATGGAAGGGAGCCGCCGCGAGACGCGCCGCCAGGGCACGGAGGAGCGACGCGCGCGGCTGGGCTGTTTGGAAGCACGGGTTCGGTCAGTCAGCCTGGCTGGGCGCAGCGGGGTCTTCGTGACCCGATCCTCCACGGACAGCGGGGTAGCCGACCACAGCACCCTGCGGTGTACGAGCCGGGCCGCTCGCTCACGACGGCGTCACCACCGTTCGCGGATGTAGTCCTCGATCTCGATCTCGGGGAGTGCGCGGGTGCTGTTGTTCATCCGGATCCAGAACACCTCGTCCTTGCCGCTCATGCGCGCAAACACGGGCTCAGACGAATCGGCGACGTCGACGCGGCAGACCTGGACACCGTCGACCTCGTCGATCCTCATGCGCGTGCGCATGACGGCCGTGTGCTTCAGCGCGGCGATCAGGTGTGTCGTGAGCCAGTTCACCAGTCCGTCGACACTTGGCGGCTTGACCAGCGCGGTGTCGTGAGCGAGCCCGATTGGGCGGCGCTGGTCGTCGACGCCGATGAGCAGCGTCCCGCCGTCCGTGTTGAGAAAGCCCGCGATCGTCTTGACCACCGCGTCCTCCATCCGCTTGTCCTTGCGCTGGTCGCGGAGGTTCCAGCGGGCGGTGGACTTGAACTCGACCTGATGCGTCTCGTCCCTGGCGATCAGCTCCCAGCTCGGGATCGCGAAGAACGCATCCTTGCCCTTGATCTGGCTGGCGATCTGCTCGGCAAGCGAGGGGTTGGACACAATCTGCTCGAGCACGGCCTGCGTGATCGCGCCGATGTCGAGCCCACCGTCCGAGGTGCTCACGGGCGGCGACGGCACCACGGCGACGGCCGCTCGGCTCGATTGCGTCGCCTCCTCGTCGTAGACGCTGTGGCCGTCGTCGTAGAAGCTCGCGAAGATGTGATTGAACACCGCATCTGTCTTGCGCTGCCAGGTGGGCCGGTCGTAGGCATCGGGCAGCTCGTCGAGAATGTCCTTCACGAGCCCGCGAGCGGCTTCGCGCGTCTCGGCCTTCTTGCGCCAGTCGAGCACGAGGCGCTCGGTGATGTGCTCCATGAGCTTGCGGGCGATCTTCTTGACCTCGACGCGCTGCTGCTCGGTCAGGACCGGATCGGGCTGTGTGAGCAGATCGAAGACCGCGAGCTCGGGCTCGGCCAGTTCTTCCCGCGCGGTTCGCTGCTCGTCGCGCGAGAGCTGCTGCGTGAGCGACTGCAGCCGCCGCAGCATCTCGTCGACGTTCAGGCTGCCCGCGTTGTAGGCGTCGATCAGCTCGCGCAGCTTTTCGACGAGACCGAGCCGCGTCGGGTTGCGGCGCGCGCTCGCCGCGATCCGGTCGCCGACCTGCTTGGCCAGGCGCTGCGCTGAGGACCGCTTCTTGCCCGCCAAGCGCGCCGCAAGCGCGTCGAAGTCGATCGCATTGAGATCGATCAACACGTCGGCATCGGTGCCGTCGGCGGCGGCGCGGATCACGTACTCCTCGGCGCCGACCGAGCGGTCGAGCAGCTCGCTGACGGGCCCGGAGATCGCCGACAGATCAGCCGGCTCGTCAAGCGAGCGGATCCGCTCGGCGAGGTTGCGGGCGACGCCCACCAGTCGCGAGCGCGGGCCTGCCGCGGGGTCGGGAAGGATCGCCGAGAAGAGCCGGCGGACACGATCGGAGCGCTCCAGATACGCGCGCCGCGTGACGGCGTCGATCAGCAGCGCTTCGATCGAGGCATCCCGCAGCGCGATGAACTCAAACCCGTCGGCGCGCGCGAGCGCTTCGAGATCGACGTCCCAGCGCTCGGCGAAGGCGACCAGCTCGGCGATCTCCTCCTCCAGTTCCGCGACCAGGGCGGACTTGTCGCGGATGACGTCCGACGTGTCGGCACCAGCCGATCCGGCGGCGTAGATCGCGAGCGCCGCCTCGAGGTGCCGGAAGACTCCGACGTAGTCGACGATCAGCCCGTTCTCCTTCTCTGGAAACACGCGGTTGGCGCGCGCGATCGTCTGCATCAGCGTGTGGTTGCGCATCGGACGATCGAGGTAGATCGTCGAGCAGGACGGAACGTCGAAGCCCGTCATCCACATCGCGCAGACGAAGACCAGCCGGAATGGGTCCTCCGCGTCTTTGAAGCGCTCGTCGAGGTCCTCGGCGAGCATCCGCCTGCGGTGCGGCGCGATGTCGAGGCCGAGCTCCCGCAGGTCGGCGATCTCGTTCTGCGACTGCGAGACCACGACCGCCATGTCGGTCTCGCGCATGAACGCGATCTGCTCGTCGATGCCCGTTCGCTCCAGCGGCGCAAGGCGCGACGCCCGCGCTTCCAGCTCCGCGAGATGCACCTGCCACTCGCGCGTCACGAGGTCGTACATCCGGATCGCCGTCGCCTTGTCGATCGCGACGAACATCGC
The DNA here is from genome assembly GCA_051005755.1 of Solirubrobacteraceae bacterium. Classification (GTDB taxonomy): domain Bacteria; phylum Actinomycetota; class Thermoleophilia; order Solirubrobacterales; family Solirubrobacteraceae; genus CADCVQ01. Next base: position 31,664 of record JBPCJA010000102.1, on the reverse strand, counting down.
CTTGCCGAGAAAGCCGCGTCCGACGAAATGGCGCACCAGATCGGCGGCGATCCGCTCCAGCCGTGCCGGACGGGTGATGAGCTGGTAATCGGTGGCGAAGCGGCGTGAGAGCGCTCGCTCCTGCTGCTCGTCGAGCTCGGCCTGCTCGAGGATGTCGGAGAGCTCCTCGTCGAAGCGCTCGTTGATGATCTGCAGCTCGGGGATGCGGTTCTCGTAGAACAGCGGGACCGTCGCGCCGTCCTCGATCGAGTCGCGGAAGTTATAGGTGGAGACGTAATCGCCGAACACCTCGCGGGTGCGCTGCGCCTCCCCGGCGATCAGCGGCGTGCCCGTGAAACCGAGAAAGCTCGCGTTCGGCAGCGCCGCGCGCATGTTCAGCGCGAGCGTCGAGTACTGGCTGCGGTGCGCCTCGTCGGTGATGACGACGACGTCCTCGCGCTCCGAGCAGACCGGCATCTCGCTGCCCTGCGCGGGACGGAACTTGTGGATCAGCGAGAAGACGTAGCGGTGATCTTCGGCCAGCAGCCGGCGAAGGTGTGAGGACGACGTGGCCTGCACATGCCCGCCTGCCGCGCCGGCGTCCTTGAAATCTCCGTAGAGCTGATCGTCGAGCTCGCTCCGATCGGTGACCATGACGAAGGTCCAGTTGCCGGGCTCGCGGCGCAGCACCTTCTGCGTGAAGAACAACATCGACAGGCTCTTGCCCGAGCCCTGCGTGTGCCAGAAGACCCCCAGCCGCCCCTCGCGCGTGCGCTCGGAGCGCAGCGCGCGCAGTGCCGCGTTGACCCCGAGCACCTGATGGTTCTGGGCGAGCGCCTTGACCAGTCCGCCAGGGCGCTCGAGATAGGCGACGAAGTTCTCGGCCATGTCGAGCAGGCGCACCGGCTCGCACAGCCCGAGGATCGCCGTCTCCAGCGACACGACACCCGGCTCCTCCTCGTCGGCGATCCGCTTCCACTCGCCGAAGCGCTCCCACTGCGCAAACGTCGCGCCGACCTTCGTCTCCGATCCGTTGGACAGGACGACGAGAGCGTTGGGCCCGAAGAGCTGGGGGATCGTGTCGCGGTAATCGCGCAGGTTCTTCGAGTAGGCGTGCTCGATCGACCGGTGCGACGCCTTCAGCTCGAACAGCACGAGCGGGATCCCATTGACGAAGCACACGACGTCGGTGCGCCGCGTGTGCAGCGGCCCGACGACCCAAAACTGACTCACTGCGAGAAAGTCGTTGCGCCGCGGCGTCGACCAGTCGATGAAGCGAACCGTCTCGGTCGTGCGCGCGCCGTCGTCAGCAGCGAACGTGACCTTCGCCCCATCTCGCAGCAATTTCCAGAACGCCTGGTTCGCGCGGACGCGATCCATCGCGGAGCGGTCGAGGACGAACTGCTCCAGCGCGGCGTCGAGCGCCGCGGCCGGGAGCTCCGGGTTGAGCACGGCGAGCTTCGGGCGCAGGCGGTGGCGCAGGACCACCTCGGACCGATCGTCGCGGCCCGGCGCGCCGCGGGCGACGTGGTCGGAGCCGAACTGCTCCGTGTAGGCGTCCACGACCTCGAAGCCGAGGTCCTCGAGCAGCGCGAGCGCGGGCTTCTCGACGAGCTGCTGCTCTGAGAACCGGGAGGGAGTCACGCGGCCTCCGCGGGGAGGAGATCTCCGAGGTCGATGTCGGAGATGTCGAGGCGGCCGGTGACCAGGCGCGGGAGGAGGAGGTCGCGGGCGGCGGCGAGCCGGCGGTTGGCATGGGCGAGGAACTCGCCCTCGTCCAGCAGCAGCTCGATGTGATGCGTGAATTCAGCGAGTGTCTGTTCATCAGGAACGACGAAGTGTTCCTCCAGGATCCGCTCCACCGCAAGGTGCAGCACATTCGCGCCGTTCGCGAAATGGCGAACGCGATCTCCAAACCCCGAGTAGCGCAGGAACGCGTACAAGTAGGCTCGGAGGCCGCTTATGAGGGGGCTCAGCACGACGAGATCCAGCGAAGGGATCGCAAGAGGCTCACCGAGGTCTGGCACCCGGAAGGCCTGCGCAACTATCCGCCGCTCCTGTGTCATGTCTGTGACCGCGACGAGCACGTCGCCAGTGGTGACTCGCTGCGCGTCCTTGAACCGGCCCGTGTAGCGCTTGAGCCCCCCGGGTCGGAACCCGCCACCTCGCCCGACGCACTTGAGATTCAGAAACAGCACGCCCTCTGTCTCGGAGAGTTCGCTGCTTCTGTATGACCGCCCCCGGATGACATCGCAGAGCTCGCCGAGAGGGACGATCCGCCAACCTCGAGGCATCTCGCCCGAGGCTGGTGGTGGTGAAGAGCCCGGAAACCGGAACCGCACGAACCACTCGCGGTAGAGCGATCTGGCGAGCTCTTCGAGCACCTCGATCCGCCGCTCGTTAGTCTCGGTGAGTTCGTCGAATGCTCCGAGAATGGCCGCTCGTCGACGCTGCTGACCGATCTCAGGAACGTCCGGCACCTTAAACGCCCGGATGTCCGCCATGTTGAGGTGCGGGACCGTTGCGCCCGTTGCCATCTCACTCATTCGAGCCTGAAGGTCGTCTGCGGCGAGTCGATACATCAAGAATCTGCTGTCCACGTTCGCTTGCGGACGCAGTAGAACCGTTCGCTGTCCTAGGACGGGATGAACGTCGGCCGGAACTTGGCACACGCCGCCAACTGGGGCCTCCCGAGCAAGGATGAGATCGTCCGTCTGCGGGCGCGCGCGCCTTGTCCAGAGCTCGTACGTTGCCGCGTTTACGCGCTGGGCTCCGCTGAAGTCCCCCTGTGCCGGTCCGAGATCAGTTGTCCGCATCAGCGGGTGGAGGCCGTCCGGATCCTTGGGCGCGGTCTTGTGTTCGGAGTCAACGATGAGCGAACAGAGTTCGCTCAACGTCGGCTCACTTATGGCGTCGCTCATTCGAACCCGCCTCCTCCGTCACGGCCACCATCAGCTCCCGCGCAAGGTACCGCCGCTGCCCACGTGGCCCCGGATCGCCCTCGCTGAGCACACCCACTGCTTCGAGCTGTCGCAGCAGCTTCAACGCGGTCGGCCGCGTCACGCCGAGGCGTGCCTCGACTGTGCGCGATGACACGATCGGCGTCTCACAGACGAGGTCGACGAGTGCCATGCCGTTGCTGGATGCGATCGAGGACGCGGCCGCGCGGTAGCGCTCGCGAAGCTCGACGATTCGCTGCGCGCGTGCCACGGCGTCCGTTGCCTGCGAGTGCACGGCGGTCAGGAACAGCTCGATCCAGGGAAGCGGGTCGCCGGTCTCCCGCACGGTCTGCAGGGCCTCGTAGTAGCGCTCGCGATCAGCTTCGAGATACGCGCTCAGATACAGCAGCGGCGCGGTCAGCCGACCGTGCTCGACGAGGAGGAACACGATCAGCAGCCGACCGAGCCGGCCGTTGCCGTCGAGGAACGGATGCAGCGTCTCGAACTGGTAGTGCAGCAGCGCGTTCTTGATGAGCAGCGGCAGCTCGACATCGTCGTGCGCGAAGCGCTCCCAGTCGGCCAGCAGCGCCGGCAGCTCCCCCGGCGGTGGCGGCACGAACCGCGCGGTCTCGATCGTCGACGTGCCCCCGCCGACCCAGTTCTGGGTCGTGCGGAATTCCCCCGGTGTGCGCTCGCGGCCACGGACCCCCGCGAGCAGCCGCCGGTGCATCTCGCGGACGAGTCGCACACCGAGCGGAAGCGTGTTGCGCTCGCCGAGCCCCCATTCGAGCGCATCGACGTAGTTGAGGACCTCCTCGACATCGGCGTTCGGCATCTCACCAGTCGCCCCGACCTCGAAGACGTCGGCCAGCGATGCCTGCGTGCCCTCGATCCGGGTCGACGCGAGCGCCTCGCGCAGGAGGTAGGGCCGAATCAGCAGATAGGGGTTGGGGACGAGCTGCCCGACGCCTGCGAGCCTGCCCAGCGCCGCCTCGGCGTCGGCGAGCAGCCTGATCATCGGTGCCGGGAGATCGATCGTGCGCGGGATCATTGCCGGGAAGTAGGCGACGTAGCCGTGCCGCCCGAGCGTGCGCCTGGGTTCGCCGAAGACGGTCGATGCGTAGGCGGCAAGCTCCACCGCGGTACCGTATCGTCTCTAAAGGCGAGGCGTCATTGCTTTAGAGACTCGCCGTGACCGTGAAGTGCCCTACAGGGTCACTTGGACAGCAGCTGTGACAGCACGTGTTCGACGCCGGCTTCGAGCTTCGCCGCTCGCGCGGCAAGCTCGCGCAGCTCGAGGTGCGCCGCGGCGAGCTTCTCCTCGAAGACCTCGTCGTCGAGATCCTCGACCTCCGTCCCCACGTACCGGCCCGGGTTCAGGCTCCAACCCTGCGCCTCGATCTCGGCGGTCGTCGCGACCTTGCACAGGCCGGTGACGTCAGCATATGCACCATCCGGGAATCGCTCCGAGAACTGGCCGTTGGAGCCGAGGGCGAACTCCGGCTCCTCGTCGCGGTAGAGCCGCACGATGTTCGCCAGGAACTCGAGCTGCTCGTCGGTGAAGTCGCGGTGCGCACGGTCGACCTGACGGAAGACCTGCCGCGCATCGATGAAGAGGACCTCATCCGCCCGCTCCGTCTGAGCCTTCTCGCGATCCAGGAACCACAGCGTGACCGGCAACGTGACCGTGTAGAAGAAGTTCGGCCCGACCGCAACCATGACGTCGACGACGCGGTCCTCGATCAGCTTGCGGCGGATCTCCGCCTCGCTGTGGCGGGCATCGGAGGCCGAGTTCGCCATGACGAATCCGGCCCTGCCGGTTTCGTTGAGGGCCGTCGCGAAGAGCTGGATCCAGAGGTAGTTGCCGTTGTCGGCCCTCGGACGATCCGGGAAGCGCGCATCGCCCTCGAGCTTGGCCTTGTCGATGCGATCGACGTTGAACGGCGGGTTCGCCATCACGTAGTCGAAGCGGCCAACGCTGTCGTGAAGGTCCTCGTAATAGCTGTTGCCCAAGCGGATCGCGCCCGACAGGCCGTGAATCGCGAGGTTCATCTTCGCCAGCCGGACGGTCTCGCCGGTCTTCTCCTGCCCGTACAGCGACAGCTCGTCGCCCGGCGAGTGCCGGTGGCGCTCAACGAAGTGGGCGGAGTGCACGAACATGCCGCCCGATCCGCACGCCGGATCGAAGATCCGGCCGTGAAACGGCTCGATGATCTCCACCATCAGGCGAACGATCGACGGCGGCGTGAAGAACTCGCCCGCGCCCTGGCCCTCCGCGATCGCGAACTTCGCCAAGAAGTACTCGTAGATCAGGCCAAACGCGTCGCCCTCGAGATCCTTCGTGTAGCCGTTGATGTGGCGCAGCAACGACGCGATCGTGGCGTTGTCGATGGTCGTATACGCCTTCGGCAGAACGCCGGCGAGCTCGGAGTTGTGCGTCTCGATGGCCCGCATGGCATCGTTGACTGCCTTCCCGAGATCGGCGCCCTCCGGGAGACCGAGCAGATGTTCGAAGCTGGCGGCCTCGGTCAGGTAGATGACGCGTTGGGAGTGATAGTCCGAGGGTCCGATCGCGCGTCTCGCCGAGGCCTTGGCCTCGATGCGCTCGCGTGCCGCCTTGAACTTCGCGTCGGCGAACCGCAGGAAGATCAGGCCGAGCACCGGAGTGCCGTACTCCGACGCCTTCAGCCCGGAGTTCGCCCGTAGGTCATCGGCAGCGTCCCACAGCCGGGCCTCAAGGTCGCTTAGATCACGCTGCACCGCGCAGCCTCCCAACCGTGATCTCTCCGCCGGGCATTGTCCGCGAGCCTATCCAGCACACGGCGACGAGGGAGGGAGCGTTTCGATCTGCTGCGAGCTTCGACGACGAGCTGTGCGATGACAATCCCGGGGCCCTCTTGCTTGACCTGATGATCCGAGGGGTGCTGGTTGGACGACAAGGAGCACCCCCCAACGACGGGGAGTGCTCCGTCGCGCATCGAGCATCCGTCCGGATGGCCACGCTTCGGACTGAATGCCGCCTACGCTTCGAACGTCAACAGCGGAACGTCGTACAAGTCCGGGTTGGGCTGCCGGTGCATCGCCGGGCTCGCGACTTCGATGAGGAGCATCTCGACGAGGAACAACACGCGGGCCGAGAGCAGGTGGCTGGTGTGGGCGGTGGCGCCGTGGCCCTTGATGCCAAGGCTCGTGTGGATGTGCGGCGAGACCTGGTCGTTCTCGGGGTCGTAGGCGATCGTGCCACAGCCCACCGCCTCGACGTTCTCCAGGTGGACCTTGGCCCAGACGGGGGCGTTGGGGTCCTCGAGCTTCTCGCAGGTGCCGACGATCTCGGCCTCTTCGAAGCCTGCCAGGAACATCGGGATGTAGCCCTGGCGGATGCCCTGGGGACGGCAGAACTCGGTCAGTGTCTCGAAGAAGCCCTCGCCGTGGTCGAAGGTCACCCCGAGGGTCCTACCGATCGTCAGCTCCCGGCTGTGCATGTGTGCTCCTGATGTTCGTGGCGATCCGCCGCCGTGGCGGCGCGGGCAGGCTACCGTGCGCCGATGGGCACTTCGCCGACACACGTGCACGCGGCCTCCGCGCCGGCGACGGCGAGCAGGCGGCTGCGTGGTCTGACCAGACCATCGAAGCCCTGGCGGGCGAGCTCGGCGCAGCGGCGACTCAGCCACGCACCGTCGAGCTGAAGGTAGTCGGCGAACGCGGCCAGCCGGCCGGCCACCGTCGGCGCAGCGATCACCGAGTGCGCGGCGGCATGCCCTGACGCCTCGGCGAACTCGGTGAGAACCGGGCGCCGAGCGGTGGTGTCGACGTGCCACATGCTCTCGGCGCGCACCATGTCGCGACGATCGCACACCGTGGTGGCACGAGCACGAAGCCCTCCACGTCGGAGTACTCCGGCTCGGTGCAAACCTGCACCTGGACGCCGTAGGCCTCCATGAGCGCGACGGCAAGGAAGAGCAGGATGCGCTCGAACGTCGGCGAGTCGCGCACTGCGCGCTCGGGCACGCAAAACACCCGCACCATCGACGCAGAGCCCATGTATCGCCTCGTCGCTTGCAGGTAGGCGAGCTTGTGGGCGAACAGCAGCCACGCGCACGCCTCCTCGCCCCGCTGCTCTCGCGTCCAGAACAGCGGCAGGTCGCCGAGGCGGCCGAAGTTGCGCAGGATGTGCCGGGCGCAGAACGCTGAGCGCCCAGCCACGCCTGCGAAACGCCGCTGAGATCACCGGCTATCTCCCGAGTCACCTCCGAGCTCGATAGGCGCTCATACGCACCGAGCTTACGGTGACTCTCGGTGAGTCCCACGTCGTCGGCGAGCAGGCAGTCGTCAAGGTTGCTGGCCGCCCACAACACACCGTAGGTCAGGTCGTCGAGCTCGTAGGCGGGCGGTATCGAGAGGACCGCGCCAGCATAGGGCCGTTCGGCGAGCTGGCGGCGCACCGCTCGGGCCTCGAGCCCGTAGATCCGAGGCTCAGCGCCCTCCTCCACCCCGAGCAGCATCGCCCGGTGCGGAGCGCTCAGAAACTGCTCGAGGCGAGGCACGTCACGTACATCGACCACGACGTTCCCGTCCTGGTCCCTGGCGGCTGAGTGGACCTGCACCGCGGTCGCCGCACTGCGGGGCAACATCAGAATCCAGTCGACGCCGAAGTCCGGCGTGGGACGAGACAAGCGCACCCCCGGGCAGCGCTCCCTGACCAGTGCGGCAAGCGGCGCCTCCGAGGAGAGATTCAGCGGGCCGTGCTGTCCGATCCTCGCCGTCCCGTCCACCGGCGCCGGGGCACGCTGCGGCATCGGCAACTCGCCGCCCCAACGTCGGCGGGCTGCGTTGCGATGACGCTCGCTTGCGCGCTCATAGACCGCGGCAGGCAACAGCTCCAAAAGCGCACCACCGGCGCCGAGCGCACCGTCGCACGCAACGACGAACTGCTCGGATGCCGGCGCGGCGGCCAGCTCAACGGCGCTGACATGCCCTGTCGAGAACCCGATCTGGCAAGCCAGCTGCTGCAACGTCAGCCCGCGTCGCTGGCGGAAGGCCCGGATCTCCGCTCCAAGGCGGGCCGCGCTGGACGCGCTCGGATCCACCGCCACCGACGGACGACTGCGACTCGTCGGCCATCTGCAACCGCCACACCTGCGACTCGGCGAACTCCGTGACATCGAGTTTGGCATGCGCGAGCTCAACCCCGAGCCGACCCCATGCACAGATCCCCGCCGATGAGCCGCGCGATCTCCGGTCGTGGCGCATTTGCTGCTCATGGAGCAGCAATTTCGCCACGACCAGGCCAGTACCGCCTCACGCCGCCAGCGCCGCCGCAGCGCGTGGCCTGAGCCGAGTCAGCGCTGGTCGATCGGCACGTACTTGCGGCTGCGCTCGCCGGTGTAGATCTGCCGCGGCCGCGAGATCTTCTGCTCCGGGTCCTCGACCATCTCGCGCCACTGGGCGATCCAGCCGCTCGTTCGCCCGATCGCGAACATCACCGGGAACATCGCGACCGGCAGGCCCATCGCCTGGTAGATGAGGCCGGAGTAGAAGTCGACGTTGGGGTAGAGCTTGCGCTCGATGAAGTACTCGTCCTCGAGGGCGATCTGCTCGAGCTCGATCGCGATGTCGAGCAACGGGTTGCGCCCGACGACCTCGAAGACGTCGTCGGCCGCCTTCTTGATGATCCGCGCACGCGGATCGTAGTTCTTGTAGACGCGGTGGCCGAAGCCCATAAGGCGCTCTTGGCCCTCCTTGACGCCCTTGACGAAGTCCGGGATGTTCTTGCGGTCCCCGATGCGGTGCAGCATCCGCAGCACGGCCTCGTTGGCGCCGCCGTGCAGCGGGCCGTAGAGCGCCGCGATGCCGGCGGCGACGGCCGAGTAGGGGTCGGGCTTCGCCGAGCCGACCGAGCGCACGGCGCTCGTGGAGCAGTTCTGCTCGTGGTCGGCGTGGAGGATGAAGAGGATGTCGAGCGCCCGCTCCAGCCGCGGATCGGGCTCGTACTTCAGCTCGGTCATCTTGTACATCATGTTCAGGAAGTTGCCCGAGTACGCGAGGTCGTTGTCGGGATAGACATACGGCTGGCCCTGCGCGTGGCGGTAGGCGAACGCGGCGAGCGTGGGCATCTTGGAGATCATCCGGATCGTCTGGATGTGGCGATTCTCCGGCTCGTCGACGTCGATGGCATCCGGATAGAACGTCGACAGCGCGCCGGTCGCGCCGAGCAGCATGCCCATCGGATGCGCGTCGTGGCGGAAGCCCCCGAGGAACTCCTTGATGTTCTCGTGCACGAACGTATGGATCGTGATCTGGTGCTGCCACTCCTCGAGCTCGGCGGCGGTGGGCAGCTCGCCGTGGATGAGGAGGTAGGCGACCTCGAGGTAGCTCGACTCGGCGGCGAGCTGCTCGATCGGGTACCCGCGGTACTCGAGGATGCCGTTCGTCCCGTCCAGGTACGTGATCGCCGAGCGGCAGGAAGCGGTGTTCATGAACGCCGGGTCGTACGTCATCAGGCCGAAGTCATCTTCGGCGACGCGGATGGCGCGGAAGTCCAGCGCCCTCACGGTGCCGTCGGTGATCGGGATCTCGTAGGTCCGACCGGTGCGGTTGTCCGTCACGCTCAGCGTGTCGTCGCCGCTGCCAAGCTCCGCGCCGTTGCTCTCAGGAGCGCTGCGGGGGCTGACCTCTTGGGTGTCTTTGTGCGTGCTCACGTCCTTCGATTATGCACCCCAGCATGCCGGTCCAACCGTGACGGCTCTGTGAACATCGGTCGACGGGAGCATTAATCACGCTTCCAGCCGCCGCCGAAAAAGCGGCTCAGGCGCCCTCCGCGCGTGTTTGCGCGGAACGTCGGGGCGCCCGCCGGGTCGTGCTGGGGCAGCGCTGCGACGCCCGCGGCGTCGAGCGTCAGCGTGACCCGGAGCTCGGCGATCCGCGCCACCTCGGGCGCGTCGACGAAGCGCTCCCCGGCCGGCGTGTCGAGGACGAGCCCGTCGAAGATGTGCTCGGCCTCGTTCTCGAGGACCTGCCGGACGCTGCCGACCTCGACACCGTCGCGGTCGCAGACCGGCGTGCCCGGCTCGAGCACCTTGTAGGAGATGGCGTAACCGTCGTCCTCGTCGTCAGGCGGAGACATAGACGATGGCCACCATCGCCGCTGCGACGAGCGTGGCGCTGAGGGCCATGACGCCGCGCGCGGCTGACTCGGTCGCCGGGAAGTCGGGCTTCTTGAAGCCGACGACGCTGATGACGACCGCAAATGACGCCAGCAGGCCGCCGGCGAGGAAGAACGGCAGCTCGGACTTGTGGTGCTCTTCGGCGGCGTGCTCGGCCGCGGCGAGGATGAAACCGAGATCCATGACGGGCGCGACCTTATCGCACGGGCCGCGGGGCGGGCCCACCCTCGTAGCGGCTCTCCGTCGCCTCGACCTGGCCGTGGTAGTGGCTGCCGAGGTCAGGGTGACCGTAGGGCCGCAGGGCAGGGGCGTCGAGCGTCATGAACGACAGCTGCGCGATCGGCTTGCCGGCCCAGAGCTTGATCGGGACTCGGGTGAGGTTCGTGATCTCGAGCGTCAGCGTCCCCTTCCAGCCGGGGTCGACGAAGCCCGCGGTCGCGTGGACGATGAGGCCCAGGCGGCCGAGGCTCGACTTGCCCTCGATGCGCGCGACGACGTCGTTGGGCAGCTCGACCCACTCGAGCGTGCGGCCGAGGCAGAACTCGCCCGGGTGGATGACGAACGGCTCGTCGTCGGAGATCGCGATCTGCTCGGTGAGGTTCGTCGGCGGCTTGGCGAGGTCGATCGCCGCCGTGCGGTGGTTGTGGAAGACGCGGAACGTGTTGCCCACCCGCAGGTCGACGCTGGCCGGCTGCACCATCGCCGGATCCCACGGATCGATCCTGATCCGGCCCTCCTGCACGAGGCGCAGGATCGTGCCGTCGGAGAGGACGGAGCTCGGCGCGCTCATGCGCTGCGGAGTCTAGGACTCGACGCGGCGAGCGCGGGCGACGACCGTGCGCACGCGCGGGGGCGCGGGCACCGGCGGCGCGGCGTGCGGCCCCCGTCGCGGCGGACGCGGCAGCGCGGGGCGCGGGTGCGGTCGCGGCCGGCGCGGGTCGCGGGGCTGCTTCGTGCCGCCGTCGTCGTCGGTGGCGGCATCGGGCTCCGGCACTGCATGGATCGCCCACCAGACGATGTAGAGCAGGCCGGCGATCGGCAGCTTCAGAGCGACCATCAGAAAGATGAAGGTCGCGCTCATGCGGGTGCACGATACCCCCCGGGCGGTCGTCGCGCACCCCGGATTGGCGCCCACGCGCCAATCCGAGCGCCGCTTCCGACCCCGCGGGTGATCCGTTCGGGCGTCTTGCCCGCAAAGACCCGCGATGACCAACCAGGGGGCGACATGAGCAAGCGCAGTCTGCTGGCGCTGTTGGGGCTGGCGCTCACGACCGCCCCCTTGACCGTAGTGACGTCGGAGTCGCCGGTGCCGCCGGCACCAGGACGGTCACCCTGAAGAACATCGACTTCTCCCCGAGGAGTCTGAAGATCTCCAGGGGCTCGAAGGTCGCGTTCGCGTTCCGCGACGGTGGCACGACGCACAACGTCACCAGCACCGGAGGCAGGCGCTTCAGGACCGTCGGCAACCGGTCCTCCGGCTCGCCGTCGAGAACGTTCGCTCGTGCCGGCACCTACCGCTACGAGTGCACCCTCCACCCGGGAATGACCGGGCGGATCATCATCCACTGACCCTCAGCGACATCCCAGGAGAGACTCCCTTGTCCAATCTGCTCAACCTCGACGCCCTCGATGCCGACGGCGCGATCCGCGAATCAGCCGAGGCCGCCGGCCTCGACCGCAGCGCCTTCCTCAAGAAGGGCGTCCTCGCCGGCGGGGGGCTGATCGCCGGCAGCGCGATGTTCGGCACCTACCTGTCGAGCGCCGAGGCCGCGATCTCCAAGAAGCGCTCGAAGCGCAACGACGTGAAGATCCTGAACTACGCGCTGACGCTCGAGTTCCTGGAGGCGGCGTTCTACAAGCAGGCGGTCGCCAACCAGGCGTTCGGCAACAGCGCCCCCCTCAAGCAGTTCGCCGAGGTGGTGGCCGACCACGAGGCCAAGCACGTGACGTTCCTCAAGAAGGCGCTCGGGTCGGCCGCGATCAAGTCGCCGACGTTCGACTTCGGCGATGCCGTCACCGACCAAGCGAAGTTCGCAGCCACCTCTCAGGTGCTCGAGGACACCGGCGTCTCCGCATACCTCGGCCAGGTCGCCAACATCTCCCAGACGAAGGTGCTGTCGGCCGCCGGCACGATCGCCACGGTCGAGGCGCGCCACGCCGCATGGATCCGCTTCATCAACGGCGTGATCCCAGCCCCCGCCGACTTCGACAACCCGAAGTCCGAGAAGGCCATCCTCAAGGCCGTCGGCGCCACCGGCTTCATCAAGTAGCCGTACCTCCGAACAGGGTGCAGTGAAGGCGGCGGGGCCCAGCAGGGCCCCGCCGTCGTTGTCGGTGCCCACCGCCGGAGCGCACGCCGGCCGGCGGTGTCAGCGCAACGCCACCGCCGGCGTCTCGAAGGACGTGATCCGCCGCAGCTCCTCGACGCGATCGACGATCTCGTCGGGGGTCAGGCGTGCCACGCGCTCGGTGCCGAACTCCTCGACGTTGTAGGACGCGATCGCCGTGCCGTAGGCCATGGCGAGCTTGAGGACGTCGGGGGTCGCCTCGCCGTCGTGCGCGGCGATCGCGCCGACGAACCCGCCCGCGAACGTGTCGCCCGCCCCCGTCGGGTCGGCGACGAAGTCCACCGGGAAGGCCGGCACCCAGAACGAGTCGTCGGGCGTGACGAGCGCGGCGCCGTACCTGCCGAGCTTGACCACCATCGCCGACGGCCCGTGCTCCATGATCCTGCGCGCGCCGGCGACGACCTCGCGCTCGCCGGTGAACAGCTCGACCTCGGAATCGTTGAGGATGACGCAGTCGACCTCGGAGATCGCCGCGACGAGCGCGTCGCGAGCGATGTTGATCCACAGGTCCATCGAGTCCAGCGCGACGAAGCGCGCCTGCTCGCACTGCTTGCGGACGTCGAGTTGCAGCTTGGGCAGGATGTTGGCGAGAAACACCACGTCGGCGCCGCGCGACGCCTGCGAGAGCTTGGGCTCGAAGGTCTCGAAGACGTTGAGGTCGGTCTCGAGCGTCTCACGCGAGTTCATATTCTCGCCGTAGGCCCCGCTCCAGAAGAACGTCTTGCCACCCGCGACGCGCTCGATGTCATCGGTGTTGACGCCGCGCCCGCGCAGGACCGCGTACTCCTCGTCGCCGAAATCGTCGCCGACGGGGCCGACGACGCGGACCTCGTCGAAGAACGACGCGGCCAGCGAGAAATGCACGGCGGCGCCGCCGAGCATGCGCTCGCGGCCGCCGTGCGGGGTTCGCACGGCGTCGAAGGCGATCGAACCGACGACGGTGACGCTCATCGGCTGGACCCTATTGGCTCGCCGCGCACGCCCGCTGGGTCGCGGGGCTCCGCCCACGTGCGCGACCGCCCGGGAGGTATCCTCGCCGCCCCATGCGTGCCATCCAGATGTCCGAGTACGGCGGCCCGGAGGTGCTCGAGCTCGTCGAGCTGCCGGTCCCCGAGCCGGGCGAGGGCGAGGTGCTCGTCCGCGTCAGCCGCGCCGGCCTGAACTTCTCCGACACGCACCGCCGCACGAACACCTACCTCGCCAAGGACGAGCTGCCGCTCGTGCCCGGCTCCGAGATCGCGGGCGTGCGCGAGGACACCGGTCAGCGGGTCGTCGCGCTGAGCGGCGACGGCGGCTACGCCGAGTACGCGACCGCGCCGGGGGCGCTGACCTTCCCGATCCCCGACGGCGTCGAGGACGCGACCGCGCTCGCGCTCGTCCTCCAGGGTCTGACGGCCTGGCATCTGTATCGCACGAGCGGGCGGGTCGCTCCCGGCGAGAGCGTCGTGGTCCACTCGGCCGCCGGCGGCGTCGGCTCGCTCGCGGTCCAGCTCGGGTGTCCCCTGGGCGCGGGCCGCGTCATCGCCACCGCCTCGACGGAGGACAAGCGAGCGCTCGCGCTCGAGCTCGGCGCCGACGTCGCGATCGACGGCGCGCCCGACGGCCTCACCGAGCGGCTCGTCGAGGCCAATCTCGGCGCGCCCGTCGACGTCGTCTTCGAGATGGCGGGCGGTGCGGTCTTCGACGCGTCGCTGGCGGCGCTGGCGCCGTTCGGCCGCCTCGTGACCTACGGGATCGCCTCAGGCGAGAACAACACGGTGCGCAGCGGCGACCTCATGCGCCGCTCGCGCGCCGTCGTCGGCTTCTGGCTCATGCACTGCATCGGGCGCCCGGCGATGATCGACGAGGCGCTGGCCGACCTCTTCGAGCGCGTCGCGCGGGGGGAGCTGCGCGTCGTGACCGGTCCGGCGTACCCGCTGGAGCAGGCGGCCCAGGCGCAGACCGACCTCGCGGAGCGACGGACGACCGGAAAGGTCACGCTGGACCCCACGGCGTAAGCGGCTCGAAGACGAGGCGCACGGGAGATGTGGAGGTGGTGTTACGCCACGCCAGATGGGTGCATCCATCGTCAGACGGATGGGTACGCGGCGCAACCACCCGACGAGAGGAGCCTCCGATGATCCTTCGCATCGACCGCATCCAGACCGAGATGCCGCCGCCGTCCGATCCCGATCCTGCCGGAGCCGCCCGCGTGCAGGAGCTCATGGGCGGGCGCTTCGGCGAGATGTCGACGCTCATGAACTACACGTTCCAGTCCTTCAACTTCCGTAACCGCCAGGGAGCGCGCCCGTTCTACGACCTCATCGCGAACATCGCCGCCGAGGAGTACGGGCACATCGAGCTGGTCGCGATCGCGATCAACACGATGCTGACCGGCGCTACCCCGCCCGCGAACGGCACGCCGCCGAGCGATGCGCTCGCCGACCTCAAGGACCAGGCGATCAACCCGCACCACTTCCTCGCCGGCGGCCAGGGCGCGCTGCCGCAGGACTCCCGTGCCAACCCGTGGACAGGTGACTACGTCTTCTCCTCCGGCGATCTCGTCGAGGACCTGACGCATAACTTCTTCCTGGAGACGGGGGCGCGCAACAACAAGCTCAAGGTCTACGAGATGGTCGAGCATCCGGCGGCGCGGGCGCTGACGGGCTACCTGCTCGTGCGCGGGGGCGTGCACCAGGTCGCCTACGCACGCGCGGTCGAGCTGCTGACCGGAGCCGACCTGACGAAGATGTTCCCGACGCCGCGGATCCCGACGGCCAAGATCCCGGAGTGCAAGCCGCACCTCGACGCGGGTTCGCACCTGAAGCTCTACCGCTTCTCGCCGAACGACTACAAGGAGATCGTCGCCGTCTTCACCGGGCCGCATCCGGAGACCGGCGAGGAGCTCGAGGTCGTCGACAACGCGCCGGAGGGCTTCCCGATGCACGACCTGCCGTCGCAGCCCGCGGTCTTCGCGCCCGACTACGCGCCCGAGGAGATCAAGGAGATCGCGCAGAAGCTGCGCAAGAAGGCGGGCCTGCCGGACGAGCCGCTCGGCGAGGTCGCGAGCAGCGGCAACGGCGGCGGCATCGCCGACAAGGTCAAGAGCAAGCTCAGCTGACCGCGAGCTGAGCTCGTCACGCGCGGATCCAGCGCGGGCGAGGCGTCGAGGCTCATCGAGCCCGGCGTCTCGCCTGCCTGGCCGCGCGGGCCCGCGGCGGTCGTCTCGTCGGCGAAGAACCCCGCGTACTGAGACCGCGCCCCCGACCGTCCAAGCGAGTGCTCTCGGTGACGGGGCCTCAAGCGAAAGGTGGTTCGCGCCGATGAACCGATGATGTCGCCCTATGTGAAGCTCACTGCGCTGTCCGTCCTCGGAGCGCTGGCTCTTCCGGGCGCCGCCGTCGCCAAGCCGAGCGCTGTCTCGCTCAAGCTCTCGAAGCCCGGCTACAAGATCGTCGCGCTCGACAATGCCGGCCACGCGGTCAAGGCCACCGGTACGAAGGTCAAGCTCACGCCTCCGCGCTCGAGGTTCACGCTGCACCTCGTCGACGCGCACGGCAACTACGCCGGCCCGATCGTCGTCGGTGGCTCGGGCGCCAAGGTCATCGTCGGCCTGCGCGGCGGCGGCAGGCTCGGCATGGTCAAGGTCAAGCGCGGCTACGGCGTGGCCCACGCGCCGAGGACAGCGCGGGACAAGACCCGCACCGCGCGGGCGCGCAAGGGCGTGCCGATGGGCGCGCGCGTCCTGGGCCGCGTGCCAGGCACGTCGGCGGGACGAGCCGGTGCAGGGCTCGACGCGGATCGCGACGGCGTGCCCGGCGCATTCGACGTCGACGACGACGGGGACCTCCTGCTCGACAACGTCGACAGGGCCTCGGCGCGTACGGTCCTCCGCCAGGCCGCGGCCGGCCCGCCGAACCCCAACCTGCCCGTCGGCCTCCCGAGCCTGCAGCCCCTCGGCGACGTCGCCGCGGGCGGCGCCCCGGGCTTCATGCTGTTCTCGAACCTCAAGCTGGACATCGGCTCGAGCCTCAACGCGAACGCCGGCGGGGTGACCGACGGGCAGATCGACGACGCCCTCGCCCGCTACGCGACCCTGGCAGTCTCGGTCCCCACGGGCGACGAGGTCGAGCTCGACTGCCTGGGTCTCGCCTACTGCTCGGGCGGCGGAACCGGCACAACGCTGGAGGGCAACAAGCACTTCCCCGGCGACTTCGACGCCGACGGCGACGGCTTCGGCACGATCACCCGCGGCCGCACCGGCGACTTCCAGCTGCATCCCGGCGCGTCGAGCGCCGAGATCGGCTCGGGCGACAGCTTCATCCAGCGCGTCAGCACCGGCGGCGTCGAGACGACCGCCGCCGGGACGCTGAACTACATCTTCTCGACCACGCCCGCGCTGACGGCGTTCGCGACGGGCGCCGGTACCGGCACGATCTCCTACCCCGTCTCGCCGGGCGGGCCTGGCACGGACCAGAATCCGATCCCGGTCTCGGCCGGCTCGCCGATCGCGCTCGCCTTCTGGCGCCCGCAGCGCAAGGCGATCACAGGCTCTGATGAGGGCAGCGGGTTCGTCGACATCGGGCACCTGACCTATTCGGCCGACATCCCCAACGGCCCGGCGCCGCCGGGCGGGCCGGGCGGCGGACCCGGACCCGGCGGCAGGTGCCAGGGCCAGTACGCCTCGACCGATGCCGACGCGACCGTGACGAGCGACGGGGTCGTGGACAAGGCCGACGACCGCGCGGCCAACCCTGCGAACACGCTGTCGTTCACCGTGGACGTCGATGCCTGCCTGGCGGCGAACTCGGTGACGTGGTCCGTGGGCGACAAGCTCGGGATCGACATCCAGGCCCGCGCCGTGCAGGGCGACAACGCCGCGCAGAAGATCTGGTTCAAGCGCGTCTAGTGTCGTCGCTCGAGAAGCGACGGGCTGCTCCTCCGGGTTAGGCTCGCTGTATGACGCCGCCGCCTTCGCAGCTCCCCGACGTCGAGCATCGCTTCGTCGACCTTCCCGGCGTAAGCATGCACGTGGCCGAGGCGGGTGCCGGTAACCCGAGCGGGCTGTTCCCGGTGCTGCTGCTGCATGGGTTTCCCGACTCCTGGCGCGTCTGGCGCCACCAGGTACGGGCGCTGGCGGAGGCTGGGATGCACGTCATAGCTCCGGACCTGCGCGGCTTCGGCGAGTCGGAGCAGCCGCAGACCGTGGAGGCGTACGCGATCGCCCGCAGCGTCGGCGACATGGTGTCGCTCCTGGACGAACTGGGAGTCGAGCGGGCCCACGTGGTCGGACACGACTTCGGCGCTCCCATCGCGTGGGCGCTTGCCGCCATCGCGCCCACGCGTGTGGAGCGGCTGGTGACAATGTCGGTCGGGCATCCGAACACGCGCCGCGAGCGCTCCATCGAGCAGCGCGAGAAGGGCTGGTATCAGCTCCTCTTCCAGTTCACAGGCGTGGCGGAGACGCTTCTGATGCGCAACGACTGGAAGCTGTTTCGCGAACTGCTTCGCGAAGACGGGGACATCGAGCGCTACGTCGTCGATCTGGCGCGGCCGGGCGCGCTCACCGCCGGGCTGAACTGGTACCGCGCGAACCTCGCCCCCCACCGGGAGCTCGAGTCCCCGGCGAGTCTTCCGGCCGTCGAAGCTCCCACGCTTGGCCTGTGGAGCAGCGGCGAGAACTACCTGACCGAAGACGGCATGCTGCGCTCGGCCGAACACGTCACAGGACCCTGGCGCTACGAGCGCATCGAGGGCGCCACGCATTGGATGCAGCTCGACGCGCCCGAGCAGATCAACGCCCTGCTCCTCGACTTCTTCGCCTGACGTCCGCCCGCCGGTGCGGCTCGGCTCGCGCGTCAGGTCGGCAGCGGCCGGGTGATCTGTACCCCGCGACGGCCAGCACGTCCTCGAGCGCGAGCGCGCCGCGCTCGGCCAGCGCCCCGGCCGCACGGAGGAAGCCCTCCATCTGGGCCGCGCCGTCCGTGAAGGTGACGAAGCCCCGCGCGGCTCGGTCGGATTCGTTACGGATCGTGTGCTCGCGGCCGCCCGCGACGTGGACCGCCGCTCCGACCGGCGCCACGACTCGCTCGATCGCGTCGCCGTCCCCGAAGTAGAAGGTGAACTCGCCCTCGAGGACGCGGTAGACCTCCACCGGATCGTGTCGGTGAAGCGCCGGCGGCCCGCCGCCGGGCGGCATCGTCACGTCGACGGCCAGCAGCCGGCCGCCGCTGTCCGCGGTCGTGACGCGTACGGCGATCTCCTCCTGGCCGACGCGGATGCGCTCGGCCACCTGCTCGTGCTGGACGTCGGTCATGGGCGGCTCTTCCTCGGTAGGGTTGGACAGGGGGCCTGTCGACCTCGTGGGCCACCTCGAGGCCCGCGGCTATGTCGAGCGCGTCCCGAACCCGCGCGACCGGCGCACACGGTTCGTGCGCACCACCCCTCGGGGCCGCGATGTCTACGCGGTCGTGCGCGAGCTCGTCGCCGAGCTCGAAGACCACGTCGCCTCCCGCCTGGGCCGCGATCGCGTCGAGGAGCTGCGGACGCTCCTCGCCGATCTGCTTGCCGCACTGCCCGATGGGGGCACCGCGGGGCGCGGGTAAGCTCGCTTGAGTGGCGCGCGCGATCGGCATCAACCATGTGGCGCTCGAGGTGGGCGACGTCGACGAGGCGCTGGCCTGGTACGCGCGCTTCCTCGACTTCGACCTGCGCGGGAAGCGGCCGACGATGGCGTGGATCGACCTCGGCGACCAGTTCCTCGCGCTCAGCTCCGGCCGGCAGCAGGGATCGGACGACGACCGCCACTTCGGTCTCGTCGTCGACGACAAGGAGGCCATGCGCGCGGCGCTCGCCGGCGCCGGCGTCGACGTCGCGCCCAGCGGCGGTCTGCGGTTCCACGATCCGTGGGGCAACCTCATCGAGATCGTCGACTACCGCGACGTGCAGTTCACGAAGACACCCGCGATCCTCGACGCCCTCGCGCCCGAGGGCCTTGAGAAGACCGCCGCCGCCCGCGAGGAGCTCGCCCGCAAGGGACTCGCAGGCTGAGGTTTATCCCGGTTGGGATCGTGCGTTGCCCACCGGGATGAACCCTGGCTCGCGAACCTCCGCCGCGGCCCCGGCGGGAGGCGTACTGTCAGCCGGGACGTCACGACCTGAGGAGGAACACCATGGCCACCACCGAGTCGCGTCCCGCCGTCGCGGGCGCCGTGGAGACCGTCTACGTCGACCGCTTCTGCGACGGCATCATCGGTCCGAGCGCCGAGGTGCTGGGCACCGTGCGCGACGGGGGCACGATCGTCGCGAACACGGCGCCGGGCTGCTGGGGGCCGATGATCACGCCCGCGATCAAGGGCGGCCACGAGGTGACGCTGCCGGTGAACGTCGAGGGCGCCGAGGTCGGCGACGCGATCGCGATCCGGATCCGCTCGATCGACGTGACGTCGGTGGCCACGGCCTCCGGCAACGACCGCACGATCGAGGGCCGTTTCAACGGCGACCCCTACTGCGCCAAGGTCTGCGCGAGCTGCGGGGTCGAGGACGAGGCCACCGTCGTCGAGGGGATCGGCGAGGACGCGGTGCGCTGCGCGGAGTGCGGCGCGCCCGCGGCTCCGTTCGCGTTCACGAACGGCTACACGATCGCCTTCGACGACGCCCGCCGGCTCGGCGTGACGGTCACGGGCGAGCAGGCGGAGGCATTCGCGCACGATGCCGCGCATGCCGCGGCGCTGCCGCCCAACTCGATCCAGAACCCGATCCTCCTGTTCGCGCCGTCGGACCTCGTCGGCGTCGTCGCGCGGATGCGCCCGTTCATGGGCCAGCTCGGCACGATGCCGGCGATCGACCTGCCCGACTCTCACAACGCGGGGGACTTCGGCGCATTCCTCGTCGGCGCGCCGCACAGCCGCGCGGTGACCGCCGAGCAGCTCGCCGCACGCACCGACGGCCACCTCGACATCGACGCCGTCCGCGCAGGGGCGATCCTCGTCTGCCCGGTGAAGGTGCCTGGTGGCGGCGTCTACCTCGGCGACATGCACGCGATGCAGGGGGACGGCGAGATCGCGGGCCACACGGCCGATGTCGCGGGGGTCGTCTCGCTGCAGGTCTCGGTCATCGAAGGCCTGGACATCGACGGGCCGCTGCTGTTCCCGGTCGGCGAGGACCTCCCGTTCCTCGCCCGGCCGCTGACGGCGCAGGAGCGCGCGGACGCGGAGGCGCTGTCGCAGCGCTACGGTGGCGGCCCCATCGAGGAGAGCCTGCCGGTCTCCTTCGTCGGCACCGGGCCCGACCTCAACAGCGCGGTCGAGAACGGTCTCGGGCGAGCCGCGGCCGTGCTCGGGATGGAGGTGCCCGAGGTGATGAACCGCGCGACGATCAGCGGCGCGATCGAGATCGGCCGCGCGCCGGGGGTCGTGCACGTGACGCTCCGGGCGCCGGTGCAGGCGCTCGCCGCGCGCGGCCTGGACGGCCTCGCCCGCGAGCAGTACGGGTCGCCGGCCTAGCCGCCCGCGACGGGAGGATCAGCGCCAGCGCCTCCCCGTCGCGCAGGACCCGCTCGCGGCCAACGACCTCACCGTGCATCGCGACGGCGACGCCGGCGAGCTCGTCCGGCCCGCGCCCGAGATCCGGTGCCAGCGCGGCGAGCAGGTCGGCGACGGTCGCTCCGGCGGGCAGCCGCACGCTGCGCCGGCCGGGGCCCAGGCGCGTCCCGAGGCGGACGCCGACGGTGATGGGTGAGTCTGCCACGTCACCCATCGTCGGGCACCCCAGGGGCGCGAGTCAATGCCACCGGCGCGGCGATCTCGAGGGTGCGCGCGACGTGTCACATGAATTGCACGCGGCTCTTGGTCGTGTTGGTGGCGCAGAGGCGGGCCGTTGCCGATGTCATCACGGGGCTCGCGGGTGTCGGTGGTACGGTCCGAGCCTCGTGTCGCACTGGCGCGAAGCAGCCCATGTCGAGCCCACGATTCAGAACGAAGGACGGCGAGCTGCTCGCACTGTTCGGGCGGGCTGGCGAGAACCTGCGCCACACGAGCGAACTGCTCGACCGGCTGCTGAAGCGCTGGCCCGACGGGCAGGAGCTGCGCGGCGAGATCCTGGACTGCGAGCACCTGGGCGACCGAATCACCCACGACCTCATCCATCAGCTGCTCACCGGGTCGCCGCGGACGTTTGACCGCGAGGACGTCTTCGGGCTCGCCGCCGCGGTGGACGACGTGATCGACCT
This sequence comes from Solirubrobacteraceae bacterium, assembly GCA_051005755.1. Lineage (GTDB taxonomy): Bacteria > Actinomycetota > Thermoleophilia > Solirubrobacterales > Solirubrobacteraceae > CADCVQ01. The sequence continues at coordinate 10,027 of JBPCJA010000102.1, read as the reverse complement.
CGCCGAGGAGGTCGCCGACTATCTGGGGCTGTATCAGATCGAGGCGCCGATCGAGGCGGCACAGCTGCTCGCCGGTGTGCTGCGTGAGGCCTGCGCGAGCCTGGCCGACGCCCTGGACCAACTCGACGACGTGCGCGGCCTGAGCCCGATGCTGATCGATATTCATCGCCTGGAGAACGAGGCCGATCGCATCGTCCGCCGGGCGATCGCCTCGCTGTTCGTGGGCGGGATCGATCCGACGGTGATCATCCGCTGGAAGGACCTCTTCGAGCGCCTCGAGGACGCGATCGACAGCTGTGAGAAGGCCGCGCACATCCTCGAAGGCATCTCCGTCAAGCACGCCTGACCCGGCCGGGTTCACTCGGCGTCGCGCGCGGCCTTTGCGGTATCCGGATTGTCTGAGAACACCCCGTCGACGCCGAGGCGGAAGAACTGCTGGTACTCGGCGATCGCATTTCCGTACTCGCCCGGGTTTGCGCTGGAGCGCAGCTCCAGCGGCAGGAAGTTGTTCTCGTTGCGGAACGTGTAGGCGACGACGTCGAGCCCGGCGTCGTGCGCGTCCTGGACGAACGTGGTCGCAGGCAGCGAGCGCCCGGCGCCATCGCGCGGCACGATGTACTCCTTGGAAGGGCTGGCCACGTCGGCATACGTCGCCACCTGGCGCAATCCGGCGGGGATGGCCATCTGGCCGTACGTGGTCGAACCGGGGCTCACGACTTGGCAAATGACGGCGTGGCAGGCGTCGATCCCCAGTGTTGGCGGGCGCTGAGCCCACCTGAAGCCACCAATTGCTCAGTCGTGAGCCCCGCCGGCGGCCAGCACGTCGCCCGGCCGGTTGACCTTGGCATCGAAGAGCTGGACGAGCGGCACGCCGGGCAGCACCCGCTCGAGCACCTTGAGGTTGCCGATCTCGAACGATTGGACGGTCACCTTCCCGGCCCGGTCGTCGACGTGATTGCCGCGCAGGGCCTGGACGAAGGGCTCCTCGAGCGGGAGCCCGATCGAGCGGAAGTAGGTGGAGTGCTTGAGCTCCGGGACGATCCCGATCTTCCGGTGCAGCTCGCGGGAAAGCTCGTCGCGCAGATCGATGACCTCCTGGAACGTCGGGACCGTGTAACGGCCGTCGTAGATCGTGTTGCGTTGACGCAGGTCGGGCAGGCGCTCCTTTGCCCGTAGCGTCTTGAGCTCGGCGAGCGTGAGGTCCTCGGTGAACCAGTCGTTGGCGAAGGTGACGCCGTCGATCACCTTCGTCGTCTGGCGATCGGCGAACTCGGGATGGTCGGCCACGTCTGTGGCGGCGCCGATCGCGGGCTCGTGGCGCGCTACGAGGACGTGATCGTTCGTGGACACGAGGTCCGGCTCGACATAGTCGGCCCCGAGTCGCGCGGCGAGCCGGTAGGAGGCGAGCGTGTGCTCGGGCCGGTAGCCGGCAGCGCCCCGATGCCCATCGATGGTGGGGTGCTTCGCGCCCTCGTCGCGAGGGTGTGCTAGCGCGGGCACCGGCAACGGCAGCAGGGCTGTCGCGAGGAGCAGCAGAGCCAATCGGCAGCGAGTGGACATAGTGACACCCAAGCGTTCAACGGGGCGGTGCGGGTGATCAGGCCGTGACCGCCACGTCGTCTCTCATCTCGGCCTCAGCCGGCTTGGGGGCCGGCCGCGCGAACACCGTCCACAGCGGTCTTCACCGCTCGAGCGAAGTGGACGGGGTCGATGCTGTCCAACGTGCCGTGCTCGGCGCGCATCCACGCCTCCACGCGCGCCGCGTCCTCGCCGGGCGCCAGGCGCTTGATGAGGGCGGCGTAGGAGTTGCCGTTCGTTCCGGCGGCTTCGGGCCGGGGTCGCGGTCGCGGTCGCGGTCGATCCACGCGCTGATCGACTCGCGGCGGGCGGCCGAGCTGCCCAGGACGGGGGTTGCTGGTCCGGTGCGCCTGGCGATGCACCGACGGCAGCCAGGACAGCTTTCGCCACGCGTGTTGAGCGTCGTAGACGACGTGACCATCGCGGTCGCCAATGTGCGTCGCGAGCACCATGACCAGCAAGCGTGCGGGTTCGCGATCTCGCCCGGGTAACGATGTCGTAAAGCGCCCCAGAAGCCCCCGGCGCCGCGGCCGGGCCGACACGCGAGCCCGCCGGTCCATGGAGATCTTGGGGGCCGACGGGCATCACGCAGTGCCCGTTCGGCGCGCGCCGGAGCAGGTGGCTCAGCACGCGCACCAGCATCATGTCGGACGCGATCGCCAAGTCGTGAACGTCGTGAGAACGCACCCCGACGGCTTCGGTGGCGGCTCGCGTCGCGGCGGCGGGGACGTGCACCCGGGCCCGAGCAGAACTCGACCTTCGTGTAGGTGACGCCGCCAAACGTCGTCCTAGTGTCGGGCGTCACCCCGATGCATTCGACGCAGTGGCACGTCAACGGAGAACAAGCGCACCGTTGCCACCGCATCCAGCTGCGCTTGGCCGCCGGCTCGTGAGCTCTCTCCATCCCTCTATTGCCTGCACGACGTGGACGCTCATGGATGACGAGCGGGCGTGATGCAGTCCGCGTTAGGGCGATTCATCGCGCGCGAGCGGCCCGAGGAGGCCGCGAGCCTCGAGATCTACGACAAGATCCTGGCTCAGCAGGTACCGGTCGGCTACCAGCCGATCGTCTGGGCGTGGTTGCGACTTGCCGAAGTGATCCTGCGGTGCGCCGAGCATGACGGCGTCGAGCTGCTCGACGACTTCGCCGCCGACGCCGCGGACTACTGGCCGGTCAACACCGATGGCGACGGCAATCCCGTCGCGGACGTGTTCGGCGCATTCATCGGGTCGACGTGGGCGGACATCCAGAGCGGTGCGCTGCGCCTGGACGCGCTGATCGACAGCCTTGAGCGAGCCCATCGGATGTTCGCGCGCAGCACGAACTGGGGGCTGCTCTACGACGCCGCCGTCGGTGAGCTGGTCATGTTGGATGCGATGCAACGAGCCGGTGGCGTGTCAGCCGCCGTCGCGGCGCTGGCGCCGGCGTCCATCGAGTTCCAGAAGCTGTGGTGGCTGAGCGAGTGCCACGTCCGCAAGGGCGTGGTCCTCGCGCCGTCCGTCGCGCCGGCGTTGCCGGCAGATCCCGACGAGTGCGTGGCCCTCCTGTGCCGGATGGCTGTCAACCAGCCGACGTTGGCGTGCTGGCCGGTGCTGTCCAAGCAGATCCCGCTGCGCGCGGATGCGTGGATGCCGCTCACCGAGCGCGGGGAGGAGGCGATGCGCTCGCTGGCCCTGCCCGATGCGCCGGAGCTCGCCGACCTGCTGGCGATGCAGATTCGCGACGAGCGCTCGTACGTGCTCGACCACATCGCCGTGGTGGAGCTCGACGAGCTCTCCGTTCGCCGCATCGTCATGGCTCCGGAGCTGCGTGGGGACGGGCACGCGGAGAACATGGGCGCGGCGTGCCTGATCGAACATGAGCTCGGCACGTTCATCGCGCAGACGACGATCATGACCGACGCGCCGGACTCGGAGCGGCGCCGGCTCGGCGGCGGCCTGGTCGACGGGCGCCAGGAGTGCGTGACGTTCGCGCCCGCTGTCTATGCGGGGCACGTGCAGGACGCGATGGGTGCCGTGGAGTTGTTGCTGCTGTCGGCCTGGCGCGACCTGACCGTCGCCAACGTCCGCGACGAGCAGTACGAGGTCGAGCCGCAGCGCAAGGCCAAGCCGAAAGGCAAGCAGCATCGAGGCCGCCAGGCCATCGCGGTGGTCGGCTACCTCCCGCGGCGAGTCGCCGCGCTGCAAGCCGAACGCCAGGAGCGCGCCGTGTCCGGGGGACCCGCCGTGCGGCGCCTGTATCCGGTCGGCGCGTTCTCCAAGCGCCTGCCGGCAGGGCAGCGCCGCAGCCCCGAAGCTCAGCAGTTTGCCGAGGAGATCGGGATGCCGCTCGCCGACCACCAGACCGTGGTCAAGCCGCACTGGCGCGGCGGCACCGAGGATGAGCGCAGCGCGGCGGCGGACACTGGTGAGGTTCCGGTGCGGACCTGGCGAAGCTGGAGCGCGCTCGACCTGCTGAGAACACGAGCCGCCGGGCCGAGCCGGTAACGAGGTCACGAGCGATGGACAGGACGCTGGCGCTCCTCGCCGCGCCCTCCGTCGTCCGTGTTGTGGCTCCGTCGCCGCGTTCGGCCGTTCGTCATCCTCCTCGAACGCGGGCCGCAAGACCAGAAAGGAGCATTTCGCCCAGCGCCCCCGCCGACACGCGAGCAGATCGCCGCCTACCGGGCCGCCGGCGCTCGCGCGGACACCACCGATGTGCAGCTCTGCGTTGACGCACACGCCGATCACCTTCAGCCTGAAGCTCGCGGAGGAGCGCACGACCAGCGGCGGCAGCACGCGAACGCGCCGAACGGGCAGCACCGCCAAGCTGCAGCTGGACGACGACCACCGTCTCGACCTTCACCGCCACCCATGACCGATCGTCCACGCCACCGACACAGAAAGCGCGCCGTGCCCCCACCACCACTCGGCGACCGCGATATCCCGCAGTGGCCGAAGACCAGCGCCGTCATCAACCACGACGGTACCGGGCGCCTGACGATCGACGGCGAAACCGAAGAGCTCGCGGCCGGCGACGTCGACCACGCTCGGGCGATCGTCGTCGAGCGCGTCACATCGACCGCAGCCGATCTTGGCCGCCCCGTGCGCCTGAACACCACCGATCCGCACGGAAGGCGCGAGCTCGCCGTTCACCCCGACGGCCGGGTCCAGGAGCTCTCGCCCCATCTCCCCGCGGCGCGCCGGGCACAGAGCCGCCGGCGAGCGCACGTCAGCGGCCCGCAGCCCGGAAGTCTCACGCAGCGCGTCGGCGCGGGCCTGGTCCTCCTGGCCGTCATCGCCACAGCCACCGCCATCGTGATGAGCACGGGCGATGACGCGCCCGCCCCGGGCCCCGCGCCGCCCTCCGCACCAACGATGGCCGGATCTGCTGCCGGCGAGAGCGCTGACAGCGCGGCGGTCGCCGAAGCGCGCCGGCAGGCCGCGCGGCGCGCGGACATCGTCCGGACGCGCCGAGAACGCGCCGCACAGCGCCAAGCCGCCCACAAGCGCGCGGTAGCCGAGCGCGCAGCGAGACGTCGCGCAGCAGCCCACAAGCGCGCCGTCGCCGAGCGCGCAGCAAAGCGTCGCGCAGCAGCCCACAAGCGCGCCGTCGCCGAGCGCGCAGCAAAGCGTCGCGCAGCAGCCCACAAGCGCGCCGTCGCCGAGCGCGCAGCGAGACGTCGCGCAGCAGCCCACAAGCGCGCCGTCGCCGAGCGCGCAGCGAAGCGTCGCGCCGCCGCACGAGCTCGCGCGAAGCGTCGTGCCCGGGCACCCGCACGACCCGCACGACCCGCGCGACCCGCACGACCGGCACGACCGGCACGACCCGCGCCGCCGCCTCCCCCGCCTCCCCCGCCCGCGTCACGGTGCGGGGAGTTCGACTTCTGCTGAACGACCCACACGGAGATCACATCGGATGAGCCCACCGCACCCGCGCCCCATCCCTGACCGCCATCGCTCACGACGCGTCCGGCGAACGAGCATTGCCCTGCTCACAGCAGCCGCGGCCACGGCGGCGGCTGCGCCACCATCGAGCGCAAAGCTCATCCCCCTGCCGACGCCCTGGCCGGCAGCGGTGAACGGCGCAACCAACCCTCTCGCCGGAACCGCGTTCACGCTCAACGGCGCCCAAGCGACCGCGAACGCGAAGCTGCGCGTCTGGCTCCCGGTTGGTCGCGCACACCGCCAGGCGGTCACCCACACGATCGGCAGATGGACCGTCGTGCGCGGCCGTCTCACCAACCGCGACACCCGTCGTTCCATAAGCGGTGCGACCGTGACGCTCGCAGCGCAGGTGGTCTACGGCGGCGACTGGTCCGCCGTCGCCTACGCCCGCACCAATCGCCGCGGGCGCTTCCGCGCCGTCCTCCCGCCCGGCCACAACCGCCGCATAGCCGTCCTGTACTGGCCGGGCATCGACTCCCCCGCCCCGGTCTACTCGCGCCGCCTGCTCGTGCGCGCGTCCTCCCGGGTGTTCCTGACGGCACGCACGACCGGGCGCTCGGCGCTGTTCCGCGGCCGGGTGAGCGGCGACCCAGGCTCGCCCGCCGGTGGGCCCGCAGCCCCGATCCCGTTCGGAGGCCTGCTCGTCGCCATCCAGGTGCGCAACAACCGCGGCAACTGGGTGACCGCCCGCCTCGCACGCACCGGAAGCGGTGGGCGCTTTCGCGTCCGCTATCGCTTCGGGCGCGGGCGCTTCAGCGTCCGCGCGCTCGCGCCCGCTCAGACCGCCTGGCCGCTCTACGGCGGCCACAGCAGCACGCGGAGGATCCACCCGCGATGACGCATGGGCTCCGGCTCACGAGACGGTGCGGCGCTCCGGCACACCTCAGCCGGTTCGGCGTGCGTTGGATCGTCATGAAGGCGATCCAACCTCGATCATGTCGCCTGCGACGGCCCGTGTGAGATCCGCGCGGCCGTCGCCCTACCACGGTCGCCGTGGGGATCACCCAGGAGCCTCGTCGTCGCGGGCCGGGGGGGAGAGCTGCCCGCACGAGTGTCGCGTTTTGGTTTTCGGTGTCAGTGCGTCGTGGAAAGACTCCCACCGCGCACGGGCCCAAGCGATGGGGCCAGCAGGTGTCTGGGGGTGCGGTTCACCACACCGCTCGGCTCACCGGCCGGCGACCTCGTGGCGGCCGGGAAAGTCCAGACAGCGGGCCAGGCGCTGGCGCTCGGCCCGCCGGACCTCGTAGCGGCCCTCGTCGCGAAGGTACTCGAACTCGGCGAGCGCGTGGTGCTGGCCGCCCCCCCGCTGCGGCGTCGCCGGCGGGCGCTCGCCGCTCGCCAGCCGCGGCAGCCAGCGGGCGAAGAGCTCGCGCTCGGCGGCCTGGACGCGCTCGTGGAGGCTGCCGCCGGTGTCACCGGCCAGCACGGGGACCTCGCGCTGCTCGACGATCGGCCCGGCGTCGACGCCCGCGGTGAGCTCCTGGAGCGTCGCGCCGGCGGGCGTGCCCTCCCACAGCGCCCAGAAGACCGGATGCGTGCCTCGCCCCCACGGCAGCAGGCCCGGGTGCAGGTTCCAGATCGCGCCGCTGTAGCGGTCGACGAGCGCGGGGCCGAGGATCCGTGGGAAGTGGACCGACAGCCCCGCCGGGCCTGCAGCGAAGGCGGGATCGTGCGGGTCGCCACAGAAGACGTCGTGGCCGAGCTCGGCCGCAAGCGCGGCAAGGCGCTCGTCGTCGCAGACGACCCGATGCACGAGCGCTGCGGGCGCGGCGCGCAGCGCCCACTCGGCGAGCGTCCCGCCGACGAGCAGGTCGATTCTCACGCCGGTCCCTGCGCCGGAGCGGAGACGAATTCGATGTCGAGGTACCACGCGGCGTCCGTCCCGAGCACGTCGGACGCGAGCTCCTCGGGGCCGCGCGGGGCGCCGGCCCTACCCGCCTCCTCGCGCCCGGCGTCGTGTAGGAGCACGACGCGGTCGAGAAAGGCGGTTCGCGCGCCGAGCGCAGCCATCCGCCGCCACAGATTCCAGTCGCCGGACTCCTCGAGCAGCCAGCAGGCGGTGTCGTAGCGCAGGTGGGCAAGGCGGTCGGAGTACAGGACTGCGCCGTGGCAGACGTGGCCCTCGGCAAGCGGCCGGCTGCCGACGAGCTGCGGGGGGCCGGAGCGCTGCTCGCTCAGCGCCTGCGCGTGGACGAGGTCCGCGCGCGCCTCGCGCGCGCATGCGACCAGGTCGGCGATGTGCGTCGCGGTGAACTGGTCGTCCTGGTCCAGCGGCGCGACGAAGCGCCCGCGCGCGTGGTCCAGCGCGTGGTTGGCGGCATCCAGGCCGGTCGTCTCCGAGAACGACCGCGGGTGCGACGGCCGCGACGGCAGCTCGGGCAGCTCGAGGTAGCGCACGCGATCGTCGCCGATCGCCTCGACGGCGGCGCGGGCGGCGGCGTCGGGCGCGTCGGAGCAGACGAGCACCTCGACGTGCGGATACGTCCCCTCCAGGATGGACGGGATCATCCGCGCGACGAGCCGCTCATGGCCCTTGCGGATCGAGATCCGGACGGTCACGAGCGGCTTGGGATCGATCCACGGGTCGCCGCCGCGGGCGAAGGCGTGGTAGTCGGCGACCGCGCGCAGCTCGTCCGCGAGCGCCTTGCCGCGGCGGGCACGGGCGACGATCTCGGCCGGATTGCGGGGCGCCACCGGCGGCGGGACGCCGAGCGCCGCAAGGACGTCGGCGCCGGACGCGACCGGCACGGTCCCCGCAATGCCGACCGGCCCCTCGACGATGAGGACGTCGGCGAAGTCGCCCCCCGGCGCGAGCGTCTCGCGGGCGACGGCGACGAGGTCGGCGACGAGGTCGAGGTCGGCGCTGCGGGCGTCCAGGCACAGGCACGTCGAGTCGCCGGCCGGCGCGTGCGCGATGAAGCGCGCGAGCGCGACGAGCCACGTCTCCGGCCGCATCCAGTCTGGCGCCAGCCATAGTCGCAGGGCGCCATCGGCGCGCACCGCGCCGGTCGCCGCGAGGCCGTCGACGGCCGCTGCGAGCCCGCCGCGCTCCAGGCCGCCGGAGACGAGCGCGACGCGCGGCTGCGCGCGCTCGACCACCCAGCCCGCGCGGAAGCTCTCGCCCCACGTCGCGGTGCGCAGGAGCGCCGTCCACTCGCGGCGATGGCGGCGCACGCCGTCGGCAGCGGCGCCCGCGGTAGCCGGATCGCAGTCGGCGAGCGCGACCATCGAGCACAACAGGCCGTTGGGCATCTGCAGCGCCGTGGCCGCGAAGCCGTCGAGGGCGGCGTACAGCCCGTCGAGCTCGACATGGGCGGGGCGCGCGCACTCGTCGTGCTCGACGAGCCAGTCGGGCGGCGGGGCATCGAGCCGGGCATGCAGGAGGTCGTCCAGCGGCTGCGCCGCATCGCTCGGGCAGGCCAGCACGATCCGTCGCGCCGCGACCCGCGCCAGCTCGGCGATGAACGCCACACGGTCCGCGGCCCAGACGTGCTCGAGCACGTCGAGGCACAGCACGGTGTCGAAGGCGGCGTCTGGGAACGGCAGCAGCGGGCCGGGCCCGAGGACGACGGGGACCATCGAGGGCGCCGGCCCGCCGCCGGCGAACGCGACGTCGGCGCCGACGAACGGCACGTCCGGCGCCAGGCAGGCGAGGCCGTGCGGGCCGCAGCCGACGTCGAGGATCGAGTCTGCGTCGTCGAGCACCGCCGCCACGGGCGCGTAGCGCGCGAGCCGGCTCAGCACGACGCGGCCCTCACGAGACGCGCCGCCACGGGCGCGGGCGTGCGGCGACGGCGACCTGCTGATGTACGAGGTGGAGCGCTCATCAGATGCCCCCGTCATCGGCGCCCGCAGGCGAGACTTCAGCTCAGCTCAAACGGGTGCTGACCGACGACCCGGGCGTGGCCCCCGCCCGCGGTCGTGCCCGTCCACCGAGCTTCGCGCACCGGCGGGCCGGCGGGCCGTCGTGGCCCCGGTGGGCCGGTCGTGTGACGCCAAGCACGGAAGGCGTACGGCGAACCGAACAGCAGGACGCCTGCTAGCACCAGCGAGTCGGCGAGTCGGGCGCCCGTGGTGGCCAATGTGTGCGCGAACGCAACGCCTCGTGGCCATCGATGCACCCCACCCCTGACACCGCGCCGCCGCAGACCCGGCCCGCCGCAGCAGGCGCCGACCTAACCGACGACGAGACGCGCAACGAGACGAGTCAAGGAGCGCCCTGATGTCCAGCTACTTCACCACAGCACGCCACGATGAGCTCCGCGCGCAGATCCGGACGTTCGCCGAATCCGAGGTGCGTCGCCGGATCGACGATGGTCGGCTCCGCCCCCCTCACCGACAGAAAATCACCGCGATCCAGCAAGCATGGGCCCGCCACCCACGGCTGAAAACGCGGTAACTGTTCAGCTCGCTGTGGCGAGCTTGTCGAGGGTGAGCGGCGGGCAGCGGATCTCCCCGGTGTGGAAGCGTCCGACGGGTCGGTGTAGGCAGACGGTGGCTCGTTCGTCGTCGATGTCGATGA
>JBPCJA010000101.1:0-30682 GCA_051005755.1 Solirubrobacteraceae bacterium | reverse complement strand
TCGGCCACCACGCCGCTGCTCGACAGCCCGGCGTCGTCCGATGGCTTCGCACCGTCGCCGGCGAAGGCCGCCGCGTCCGTCACGCCGCGGCGGGCAGCGGTCAAGGCACCGGCGCCGGCGAAGGTGCTCGCGGCCGTCGTGGAGGAGGCGCCTGCGGTCGCAGAGGCGCAGGAGGGCTCCGGCGAGGGCGCAGAGGTAGAATCGGCGCCTCGGGGCCGCGGCCGCAGAGGCGGACGGCGCAGTTCGCGTGCGACGGCGGAGTCCGCGGCGGGCGAGCAATCATCTTCGGAGAGCTGAGCACACGACCATGGCCTACGCAATCGTCAAGACCGGCGGCAAGCAGTACCGCGTCGAGGAGGGGCAGACCCTCCTCGTCGAGCGGCTGCCCGACGACGAGGGCGCGACCGTCGCCCTCCAGCCGCTGCTGTTTCGCTCGACGGACACCATCTTCGACGCCGACGGCCTGAAGAAGGTCTCCGTCAGGGCGAAGGTCGTCGGGCACGAGCGCGGCGAGAAGCTGCGCGTCTTCAAGTTCAAGCCCAAGCGCGGCTACAAGCGCACCGCCGGTCACCGGCAGGAGCTCACGCGCCTGGAGATCACGTCGCTGACGGCCGGAGGCAGTCCGTCGTCATCAGAACGCGGGGCCGCACGCCCCGCCGAGGAGACCACGCAAGATGGCTCATAAGAAGGGGCTCGGCTCCTCCCGCAACGGGCGCGACTCTAACGCACAGCGCCTCGGCGTCAAGACGTTCGCCGGCCAGGCCGTGACCGGCGGCGAGATCATCGTCCGCCAGCGTGGCACCCGCTTTCGCCCCGGCGACGGCGTCGGCATCGGCAAGGACGACACGCTCTACGCCCGTGCCGCGGGAACGGTCGTCTTCTCGACGCGTCGCGGCAAGCGCTTCGTGTCGGTCGCGCCCGACGACGCAGGGTAGGAGATGGCGCCGCGGGACTACGCCCGCGCTATCAACCTGGCGCGCATCGCGCTCGGCCTGAGCCTCCTGCTCGCGCCGCGGCGCAGTGCGAGCGCCTGGGTCGGAGCCGACGCCCACCGTCCCGGTACGGCCGTCATCGCCCGCGCCCACGGTGTCCGCGACGCCGTCGTGGGCGTCATCGCGCTGCAGACGGTCGACGACCCGCTCTACGGCCCGCGCTGCCAGCGCCTAGCCGGGCTCTGTGACGCCGTCGACCTCGGCGCAACGCTCATGGCGCGCCGCTCGCTCCCGCGCACCGGCGTCCTCGTCGGGCTGCTCGCGGGCGTCGGGCTCGCCGGGCAGCTGTGGGTCGCCGAGCAGCTCAGGTCGGCTGGCTCACCGGTCGGATGAGGATCTCGTTGACGTCGACGTGCGACGGCTGCGAGACGGCGAACATGACGATCCGGGCGATGTCGTCGGGCTCCAGTGCGTTCGTCGGGCGGTCGTCGAAGAACGGCGTGTCCACCATGCCCGGCTCGATCGCCGTGACGCGGATGCCGGTCTCGTTGAGGTCCTGCCGCGCGGCCTCGGCCATCGCCGTGACGGCGTGCTTCGTGGCGCTGTAGAGCGAGCCGCTGAGCGCGCGTCGCCCGGCGACCGAGCTCGTCAGCAGCAGGTGGCCGGTGCTCTCCGTCAGCGCGGGCACTGTCGCGCGGATCGTGTAGGCGCAGCCGAGGACGTTCGTGAGCACCATGTCGCGCCACAGCTCGGGCGTCTCCTCGAGGAAGCCGCGCTTGGCGCCGAAGCCGGCGTTCGCGAAGGCGACGTCGATCCGGCCGAAGGCCTCCAGCGCGGCCCGCACCATCGCCTCCTGCTGGTCGAAGTCCGTCACGTCGCACGTCACCGCGATCGCGCGCTCGCTGCCGCCGAGCTCCTCGGCGAGCTGCTCCAGCGTGCTGGTCGAGCGCGCTGCCAGCACGAGCCGGTAGCCCTCGCCTGCGGCGCGGCGTGCCGTCGCGGCGCCGATGCCGCTCGACGCTCCGGTGATGAGGAAGACGGGGTCGGCCATGCTGGTCTCCTAGGCTCGTGGGTGGCAATGCTCTACGACAAGGCTCGCATCTACGTTCAGGCAGGCGGCGGCGGTGATGGCTGCCTGAGCTTCCGCCGCGAGGCGCACGTGCCGCACGGGGGGCCGGACGGCGGGGACGGGGGGCACGGCGGCGACATCGTGCTCGTCTGCGACGACTCGCTGCGCGACCTGCAGTCCTACAAGCGGCGGGCGCACTACAAGGGCCGGCGCGCGGCGCACGGCGAGGGCGCGCTGCGCCACGGCGCCGCCGGGCCCGAGCTCGAGATCCCGCTGCCGCCAGGCACGCAGGTCGCCTCCTGGGACGGCAGCACGCACGACCTGCTCGTACCCGGCCAGCGCGTCGTCATCGCGCGCGGCGGCGCCGGCGGCCGCGGCAACAAGCGCTTTGCGACGTCGACGCGCCAGGCGCCGCGGCTGGCCGAGCGAGGCCTACCGGGCGAGGACGGCTGGGTCGACCTACGGCTGAAGCTCCTCGCCGACGTCGGCCTGGTCGGGCTGCCCAACGCCGGCAAGTCGTCGTTGCTGGCACGGCTGACGCGGGCCGCCCCGAAGGTCGCCGCCTATCCGTTCACGACGCTCGAGCCGGTGCTCGGGACGCTCGACGGCGCCGAGCGCCAGCTCGTCATCGCCGACATCCCGGGGCTCATCGAGGGCGCCAGCGAGGGCGCCGGCCTGGGCCATGACTTCCTCGCCCACGTCGAGCGCACGCGCCTGCTCGTCCACGTGCTCGATCTCGCGCCCGTCGACGGCTCCGATCCGGTGGCCAACCACGCGACGATCGAGTCCGAGCTACGCGCCCACGACACGCGCCTAGCGGCGCTCCCACGCCTGCTCGCGCTGTCGAAGGCCGACATCGTCCCCGCGAGCGACGCCGAGGCGGCCGCCGCGGGCTGGCGCGAGCGCCTCGGCGACGACGTCCCGGTGCTCGTGACCTCGGCTGCGACGGGGCAGGGGCTCGACGCGCTCGCCGCCGAGCTGCGCCACCGCGTGCCGCTGCTGCCGGGCCGCGAAGACGCCGTCGTGCTCGATGCGCCGGTCGCCGAGCACCGCGTCTTCCGCCCCGCCGCGGGCCGCGGCTTCAGTGTCCGGCGGACGGGCGAGCGGGCCTTCCGCGTCGAGGGCGACGCGGTCCAGCGGCTGCTCGCGCGCCACGACCTCGACAACGACGAGGCGCTCGCACACGTCGAGAACCGGCTGCGGCGGATGGGGGTCATCAGCGCCTTGGAGCGCGAGGGCTTCGAGCCGGGAGACGACGTCGAGATCGCCGGCGTCGAGTTCGAGCTACATCCTGGTTGAGCACCTCTCAACTTCGTGAGATCGGGCGATCGCGGCGGCCCTCGGGCTAGTGGTTGGACCCCTGTGGCCTGGAGCAGATGCGGCACGTGACCGCCGCGGTGGTGGCGCAGGCGCCTGCGAACGGCGGCATTGAGGGGAAGGTTTCGGGGTCTTCGGGGTGGCTCGCCGGAGTCGGTCACCCGGCGGACGTGCACAACTGCCGGATCGATCGGGCTGCCACATCCAGCCGTCGGTTATGCACGCATGACATGCACAACCTCCGTATCGATCGGGCTGCCACGTCCAGCCGTCGGTTATGCATGTATGTCGGGCGCGACTGCCGGATCGATCAGGCCACCGCGTCTCGCCGGCGGGTATGTATGTCGGGCACATGTGACGCACGAGCGTCCTCGGCCGCCGGCCAGGGCTACCCGTCGCTGGTCGCGCGCAGCCGTCGGTGAACGCCCTGTCTTCGAGGACGCGTACGGCGCGTATGAGCGCGGCTCGCGGGGCGAGCTGGCGTGGTTGCAGCTCGGGCTTGTCGGCCCAGCGGGCAAGCTGGCGGTGGGCGGCGAACTTCAGTGCGAGGATCTGCTCGCCGGTGAGCTGCGGGGGCTGGTCGCTCATGAGGTGCGCTCGCGCAGGGCGAACTCGATGTCGCGTAGCTCGCCGTAGCGCACCTGCGGCGGCTGGACCCCAGCCGACGATCCGCTGTGTGCCCAGGCGCCCGTCGTCGAAGACGACCTCGATGGGGTCCATGCGCTCGGCGGCGCGACGGGCGGCCACGCCGCGGCGACGGGCAAGCTCGGCGAGCACGATCCCGACCGGATAGGTCTTAAGCGCAACCTTTACGTTCGCCGCCGGTTGTCGCGAGGAGGGTGGGAACCGATCTGGGGAGGCGGCTGTGCGCGAGGACGAGATGACGAGCAGGACGCGGTATGGCGCGACCCTCTACCGTTCCCCGCCAATGAGCCTGCGCCGACTCGCACTTGCCACTCTCCTGCTCCTGTCCCTCTGCGCCCCCGCGGCGCAGGCGGCCCCCGACCAGGCGTCGATCGTGATGGACGACGACCAGCTCCTGTACCGCAACGGCGTGACGCAGACGCGCACGCTCGTGACGATGCGCTCGCTCGGCGCTGATGCGGTCCGCGCGACCGTCCTGTGGCGCGTCGTGGCCGAGGGTGCGGATCTCACCAACGCCGAGATCGCGAAGCTCAAGACCGAGGCCCAGCGCCAGAAGGCGCGCCGCCAGCGTGCGCGCTTCAAGCCCAACGACCCGCACACCTACCCGACGCGCAACTGGGACCGCTACGACGACCTCGTCAAGGAGGCCACGAAGCTCGGCATGCGCGTGTACTTCACCATCACCGGCCCCGGACCGCGCTATGGCCACCACAAGGCACCGCCCAGCCAGCGCCTCAACGCGGGGACGTTCAAGCCGTACCCGTCGCGCTTTCGGAGCTTCGTGGAGGCCGTCGGCAAGCGCTTCTCCGGCCGCTTCCGCGATGAGAACGGCATCCGCCGCGCGCTGCCGCGCGTCGCGCTGTGGTCGATCTGGAACGAGCCCAACCAACCCGGCTGGCTGTCTCCACAGTGGGAGAAGGGCCTCCCGGTCTCGCCGATCATGTACCGCAAGCTCTTTCTCGCCGGACGGGAGGGCCTGGAGCGCAGCGGCCACGGCAACGACGCGATCCTGCTCGGCGAGACGGCGCCGCTGGGCTCGGACAAGCAGGGCGCGCGCAACGGCATCAAGCCCGTGCCGTTCCTGCGCGAGCTGCTCTGCGTAAAGCCCGACGGCACCCAGTACGCGGGTCCGGAGGCGACGGCACGCAAGTGCGACGACTTCGCCAAGAGCGGTCCGCTGCGGGCCAACGGCTTCGCCCACCATCCGTACACGAAGAAGGTCGCGCCGTCGAAGGCGCCCGCGACGGCCGACGAGGTGACGATGGGCAACATCGGCACGCTCGGCCCGATCCTCGACACGCTCTCGGCGCAGTCCGGCGGCAAGATGCCGGGCGGCCTGCCGATCTTCCTCACCGAGTTCGGCTATGAGAGCAGCCCGCCGGACCCGCGCAACGGGATCCCCTACATGCGCCAGGCGCAGTTCAACCAGCTGGCGGAGTTCCTCGCCTACAACGATCCGCGCGTGATGGCCACGACGCAGTTTCTCCTGCGCGACGTCGGTCCGCTGAAGAAGTACCCGAAGGGCTCGCGGCTGTACTGGTTCACGTACCAGTCGGGGCTCTACACCGTCGGGGGCCGCGCCAAGCCGGCCGCGTTCAGCTACGCGCTGCCGCTCGTGACGTTCCCTGCCGGGGAGGGCACGATCGGCTTCTGGGGGCAGCTGCGCTTTCGGCCCAACGGCTCGCAGGACGTCGCCGTCTTCATGTGGCGGCCGACCACGAAGTCGCCGTGGCAGCAGGTCGGCGACGCGGTGCCGACGAGCTTCCGCGGCTTCTTCACCGGCACGGTGCCCGTGCCGGGACCCGGCGGCGAGTACCGCGCGGTCTACGTCGACCCGGAGACCGGCAAGGTCTCCCACTCCTCGCTGCCGGTCCCGCCGTAGCGGACAGCCGGCGGCTCGGCTTCGCTCAGCGTCCGTAGCGCGCCACGGCCTCGGATCTCGCCCCGGCGCGCACGGGCGCGTCATGCCGGTCCTCACGAGGTCGCGAGGACGCGGCGGTAGAGCTCGGTGACCACCTTGCGGGCGGAGTCGATCGCCCCCGCCTGCCAGGCGATGTAGTAGCTGAGGTGGTCGCCCGCAAAGTAGGTGCGCCCCTCGGGCTCCAGCAGGCGCTCGTACTCCCCGCTGTCGCGCGAGGGCCAGTCCACCCAGGCGCCCTGCGAGTAGCGGGTGCGCTGTCAGGCGACCGAGAACGAGTGGTCGAGCTCGGTCTCGTACGGGTCGCCGTGGATCTTCTTGCCCTGGGCGACCGCCCGGGCGCGGCGTAGGTCGGGCGTCAGCTTTCCGTAGGTCTCCGCGTCGGGGCCGAAGTTGTAGTAGCCGAGCAGCGTCCCGCGCTGGCCGAGGTATCCGTAGGACGGGTACCAGATCATCAACAGGTCCATGTTGGTGTACGTGATGCCGCCCATGATGTTCTCGTCCTCCTCCCAGAACCGGCGACGGTACTCAAGGCCCATCTTGCCCACCGGCGCGCCCACCGGGTGGGCGAGCGCCCTCTTGATCGGCTCCGAGAAGTTCGTCGGGACGTCCTTGAGGACCTGCGGCGGAATGGTGCACACGCAGTAGTCGCCGCGAACGGGCTTGCGGTGGCCCTCGACGCGGATCTCGACGCCGGTGGGGGTGTTGGAGATCTCCCGCACCGGCACGCCGTGGTGGATGCGCCCGCCCTGGCGCTCGACTGCCTTGGCAAGCGCGAACGGGATGCGGTCCATGCCGCCGACGGGCTGGTACATGAGCATCGCCTGGTCCCACGAAGTCTCGAAGGAGAAATAGAGCCCGATCTGGCTCTGCAGAAGGTCGGTGAGCGCGAAGGGCGGGCCGAGTACCTCGCCCACCTCGGTGCCCGCACCGGGCCGACGCCGTAGCCGCGCCTGTCGGAGCCCGTGTAACGCCACGATGCCGCCGCGTCTGCGGGCACGCGGCCCCCGATGGCCCCGAAGTCCTCGAGGAAGGTGAGCAGCCGCTCCCTGTCCTCGGCAGTCAGCGCCGCGTCGAGCGCGCCCTGGTCGGTGGCCTTGGCCAGCAGCTCGGAGACGTAGCCGTGGTAATCGGCCTTCGCGATGCGGTGACGGATCTTCTGGCCGCTCAGCGCGCCCGCGTCCTCCGCCGGGACGGTCGCGCGCCTCGAGCACGATGCTCGGCATTGTGCCTCCTTGGCGGGAGTGTGTCCTGGCTCCGCGCCCAGGATTCTCCCGGCGATGTGACCATCGCCCCGTATAAAGGTGTAATGATGCGTTACGCACAACATCTCGGATGCGGTATCTCCTGTCAATCGCGGGTGGTCAGGTGTTTGATGACACATCTCATGAAACGCCCGTGGCCGCGCCGTCGGAGCTCTTGTCGCAGCGTGGGACGGCTGGCGCGCAAACATGTACCGGCTCGCGGTACTGCCCGAATACCGCGGTCACGGCATCGCGCGCCGGCTCGTGGAGGCGGGACACGAGCGACTTCGAGCAAAGGGGGCACGCCGGGTCACCGCCCTCGTCGCCCACGAAGAGGCCGCCGCCTCGGCTCTCTGGTTCGCCGTCGGCTACGCGCGCGACGAGCGAGCCACCCGTTTCGTCACGACCCTCTGAGCACGGTCGTCGATGCGACCATCGGGCGGATCCAGGCTACGCTGCGGCGGGCCATGGCCCGCTACGTCATCAAGCTCGGATCGAGCATCGTCGCCGAGGACTCGGGTGAGCTGCGGGCCGGCGTCATCGAGCGAATCTGCGGCGAGGCCGCCGCCCGCCACGCCGCCGGGCACGACATCGTGCTCGTCACCAGCGGCGCGATCGCGCGGGGCATGCGCGTCATGGACCTGGCCGTGCGCCCGCGGGCCATCGAGGACCTCCAGGCCGCCAGCGCCGTCGGCCAGGGCAAGCTCTACCGCGTCTACGACGAGCTGCTGCGCGAGCGCGCGATCACGAGCGCGCAGGTGCTGCTGACCTTCTTCGACATGAGCGCGCGCACGCACTACCTCAACGCGCGCCAGACGCTTCGCAAGCTCCTCGAGTGGCGCGTCCTGCCGGTCATCAACGAGAACGACACCACGACGACCGACGAGATCTCCTTCGGCGACAACGACTTCCTCGCCGCCCAGGTCGCGATGCTCATCGGCGCCGACCTGCTCGTGCTGCTCACCGACGTCGAGGGGCTCTTCACCGCGAGCCCCCGCGCCGATCCAACCGCTCGGCTCGTGCCGTCGGTCGACGACTTCTCCGCCCTCGGCGAGCTGAGCATCGGCCACGCGACGTCGCCGCTGGGCTCCGGGGGGATGCGATCGAAGGTCGTCGCCGCCGAGATGGCGACGGCGGGCGGGATCGAGACGGTCATCTGCAGCGGGCTGCGCGACGGCGCGCTGGCCGCGGCGCTCGACGGCGAGCCGGCCGGCACGCGCTTCGCCGCGCGCGAGGCGCGCTACTCGTCCTTCAAGCTCTGGCTGAAGTACGCCAAGCCCTCGTGCGGGACCGTCGTCGTCGACGCCGGCGCTGCGCGCGCGCTGCGCGACGGCGGGACGTCGCTGCTGCCGGTCGGCATCACCGAGGTGCGCGGCAGCTTCGACGCCGGCGACGCGGTGCAGGTCGCCCACGGCGCGATCGTCATCGGCAAGGGGATCTGCAACTACGCCGCCGACGAGCTCGTGCGCGTGAAGGGGCTGAAGTCGGTCGCCGTGCGCGAGATCCTGCCGCGGGCGACCGACGAGGCGATCCACCGCGACTACTTCGTCCTCGCCTGAGGCCCGCTGCGCGGCGGTCGTGCCCGGGAGGCGGCGGCGCGCCCGCTCGCTGCTCTGCTGCCTCATCCCAGGCCGTAGAGCCCGAGCGCGTTCTCGCGCAGCACGCGCCGGGCCGCCGTCTCCGCCTCGTCCGGCGGGAGGGCCTCGCCCAACACCTCGGCCAGCGCCGCTCGCGACCACGTCGCGGCCAGGTAGTAGAGCTCGGGCGTGCGGGCGGCGTCCGAGGCGTACAGCAGCTTCGACACGGGTGCCAGCTCCAGCGCCTGGCGGATCATCTCGGCCGCACGCCAGACGTGCGGGATGGTGAGCGACACGTCGAGGAGACGTTCGCGTAGACGTGCGCGAGCCAGCTCGCCTGGCGCACGAACGGATAGCAGTGCAGCAGGACGAACGGCGTCGTGGCGAATCGTTCCACGATCGGCGCCAGCAGCGACGGGTCTGCGCCCGGCAGGAACAGGTCGGGGTCGCCGAAGCCGCAGTGGACCTGCACGGGTAGCGGGTCGGCGGCATTGGCTTCGAGCGCGTCGACGAGCAGCAGGTCGAGCAGCGCCTTGGCCTCCAGCCGCGTGGCGCCGGAGCGCAGTGCGTCCGCGGCAGCGCCTGCGTCGGCGGCACCGATGCCGAGGCCGGACCGGTAGGCGGCGATCGTCTTCAGCCCGACATGACCGCGGCCGCGTGCCGCAGTGACCTGCGCCCGCACGTGCGCGCGCAGCTCGGCCAGGCCCATGCCACGGACGATGCCCTCCTCGGCGACGCGCTCGATCCGCATCACCGGTGCGGCCCGAGCGGCCGCCAGCTCGCCCATCCGCTTCCAGCTCGCCCCCGCGCCGGGCGGCGGGAAGCCATCGTCGATGAGCAGCCACTCGGTCCGGGTGGCACGCAGCAGCGTCGCGGCGTAGGCGTCCGCCTCCGTGGAGCAGCGGTGCGCGTAGACCGCCTCCTCGGTGGGCGCGCAGCCCAGCAGCGCGGCGAGCTCCCGCATCGCGCGCTGGTACATGATGCCCGTCGCGACGTGCGGCCACTGGCGCCGGTCGGGGCTCTCGGAGAACAGGCCGCGGAACTCGTCGAGCGTGGCCGGCGTGGCCACGATCCCGTGCGCGTGGTGGTCGACGAGCGCGATTCGCTTCAGTACTTCAGGAAGTGGCCCTGTTGCTCGAATGTCTCGTCCTCCACCGAGTACGCCTCCCACTCCGAGCGCCGGACGGCCAGGTAGGACTGCGCGAGGACGGGTCCGAGCGCGTCGGTGAGCACGGCGTCGTCCTCCAGCGCGCGCAGGCTCTGCTCTTGCGTGGCCGGGAGGGGGTGGATGCCGCTGCGGTCGCGCTCGTCCTCCGCAATCGTGGCTGGATCGACCTGCACGGGGTCGGGTGGCTCGAGGCCCCGCTCGAGCCCGTCCAGTCCCGCTGCGATCAGCCCGCCGACCGCGAGGTAGGGGTTGCAGCTGGCGTCGGCGGCCTTGAGCTCGATGTTCGTGGAGGCCTCCTCCATGCCCTGGAAGGCCGACGGCAGGCGCAGCGGGGCCTCGCGGTTGTCGTGCCCCCAGCAGGTAAACGCGCCGGCCCAGTACCCCGGGACTATGCGGTGGTAGGAGTTGTAGCTCGGCGCCGTCAGCCCGCACAGGCCCGGGAGGTGCTCGAGCACGCCCGCGAGGAACGCGCGGCCCTCGGCGGACAATCGATCCGTCGCGGCGGCGTCGTAGAAGCGGTTGCGCTCGCCATCCCAGAGTGAGAAGTGGATGTGGCACCCGTTGCCGGCGCCGTCCGGCCACGGCTTGGGCGCCAGCGACGCGACGAGACCCTGTCCGGCCGCCACGCCCCGGATCGTCTCGCGGACGAGCAGCTGCTCGTCGGCTGCCTGCAGCGCCGGCCGGTGGGGGGTGGATATCTCCTGCTGGCCGTGGCCGAGCTCCGTGTGGTACTGCTCGAGCGCGATGCCCTGGGCGTCGAGCGCCCCGACCAGGGCGTCGGCGTAGTCCTGTGCGACGGTCATGCCGATCGTCGAGAAGCACAGGCTGGAGTCGATCGGCACGTAGGAGCCGTCGGCGACCACCGCCAGCGCGAACTCGTTCTCGAAGGCGACCTGCAGACGCCGGCCGCGCTCGGCGAGCCGCTCGGTCATCCGGCGCAGGAACGCGCGCTGGTCGACGGGCGCGGGCTCGCCGCTCAGCGCGCGCTGGTCGACGAGCATCGCGCCCGTGCGCGGGGCGTAGGGCAGCACCCGAAACGTCTCGGGGTCGGGCACGAGGCGGATCTCCCCGACCGGGCCCATCCCCGCGACCGGCTGCAGCTGATCCAGGCCGTTCATCGCGTTCATGCCGACGGTCAGGCCGATCCCGCTCTGCATGCGTGCCATCAGTCCCTCCCGCGCGGATGCCTTCGCGCGGACGGTGCCGTCGTTGCCGCACCACAAGAACCGCACCAGCCGCAGGCCCGCCTCGTCGACCTGCCAGACAACCTCCGAGCGATCCACCGGACCGATGATCACATACCGGCACAGCTCACCGAAAGCCCGCTCGCGTACCCTGTGGGCGTGGCCACCGTCACCCGCAGCGTGTCGGACATCTGCCTGGCCGCGCGCGACGCGGCGCGCGCGCTGGCGGCGCTCGACACCGATACGAAGAACGCCGCGCTGGAGGCGATCGCGGACGCGCTCGTCGCGCGGACCGACGAGATCGTCGAGGCCAACGCGCGCGACATGGAGGCCGGCCGCGCCAACGGCCTGAACGCCGCGCTGCTCGACCGCCTGGCGCTCGACCCCGAGCGAATCGCCGGCATCGCCGCCGGCACGCGCGCGATCGCGGCGCTGCCCGATCCCGTCGGCGAGGTCGTCGAGGGCAGGCGCCTGCCCAACGGGCTGGACGTGCGCCGGCTGCGCGTGCCCTTCGGGGTCGTGGCGGTCGTCTACGAGGCGCGCCCGAACGTCACGATCGACGCCGCCTCGCTGTGCCTGAAGTCCGGCAACGCCGTCGTGCTGCGCGGCTCCTCGTCGGCGGCGCACTCCAACGCCGTCCTCGCAGAGATCGCCGCCGACGCGGCGACCGGCGCCGGTGTGCCGGAGGGCGCGATCGGTCTCGTCTGCGGCGGGGGACGCGAGGAGCTCGCCGAGCTCGCGACCCAGGACGGCGTCGTCGACCTCATCTTCCCCCGCGGCGGCGAGGGCCTGAAGGCGGCGCTCAAGGCCGTCGCGACGGTGCCGGTCATCTACGCGGCCTCGGGCAACTGCCACGTCTACGTCGACGCCTCGGCCGACCTCGACGCCGCGGAGCGGATCATCGTCAACGCGAAGGTCCAGAAGCCGAGCGTCTGCAACGCCGCCGAGACCCTGCTCGTCCATGCCGACGCGGCCCCGGCGTTCCTGCCGCGGGCGCTGCGCGCGCTGCGAGAGGCGGGCGTCGAGCTGCGCGCCGACGGGCGGGCGCGCACGCTGGCGGGCGAGGTCGCGTCCTCGCTGCACGAGGCGACCGACGAGGACTGGGACACGGAGTTCCTCGGCCTCGTGCTGGCGGTCGGCGTCGTCGACTCGGTGACGGAGGCGATCGACCACGTCAACGCGCACGGCTCGGGACACTCGGAGGCGATCGTGACGAATGACGCGCGCGCGGCGCGCGCATTCGAGCGCGGCGTCGACGCCGCCTGCGTCTCCGTGAACGCGTCGCCGCGCTTCACCGACGGGGGCGAGTTCGGGATGGGCGCGGAGATCGGCAACTCGACCCAGAAGCTCCACGCGCGCGGGCCGATCGGCGTGCGCGAGCTGTGCACGTTCAAGTACGTGGTGGTCGGCGACGGCCACGCGCGTCCTTAGCCTCGGTGGCGCGCATCGGCGTCCTGGGCGGGACGTTCAACCCGCCCCACCTGGCCCATCTCGTCTGCGCGTCGGAGGCCGCGTCGCAGCTTGACCTCGACCGCGTGCTGCTGACGCCCGTCGCGCGTGCGCCGCACAAGGAGGCCGAGCACGACCCCGGGGCGCAGGAGCGCCTCGAGCTCTGCCGGCTCGCCGTGGCCGGCGACGAGCGCCTGGAGATCTGCGATCTCGAGGTGCGCCGCGGCGGGCCGTCGTACACGGTCGATACGCTGCGTGAGCTGCATGCGCGGACGCCGGAGGACGATCTGACATTCATCGTGGGGGGCGACATCGCCCTCGGACTGCCGTCGTGGCACGAGCCCGACGAGGTACTGCGGCTCGCGACGCTTGCCGTCGCCGAGCGGGCAGGAGCCGGTCGCGGGGACATCGCGGAGCGCCTGCGGGCGAGCTTCCCCGACGCCGCGCCGCCCGTCTTCTTCGACATGCCGCGGCTGGACATCTCGTCGTCGCAGATCCGCCGCCGCGTTGCGGAGGGTCGGTCGATCCGCTACCTCGTTCCTGATCCCGTTGCCGAGCACATCGTTCGGGGAAGGCTCTATCGATGACGCCAGAGCAGCTCGCAGAGAACATCGCCGCGCTCGCGACCGGAAAGAAGGCGATCGACGTCGTCGAGCTCGACGTGCGCGGCGTGCTGGACTACACCGACTTCTTCCTCGTGTGCTCGGGCAACACCGCGCGCCAGACGAAGGCGATCCACGACGGCATCTACCAGACGCTCAAGGACGACCACGGGCTGCTGCCGCGCCGAGTCGAGGGCCTGCGCGAGGCGCGCTGGGTCCTCATGGACTACCTCGACGTCGTCGTCCACATCTTCACGCCCGAGGCGCGCGACTTCTACCGACTCGAGCAGCTGTGGGGCGAGGTGCCGGCGCGGGCTGTGGAGTCGGTCTGACCGTAGGCGGCGCGGGCGCTCTCATCGAGCGCTCATCCGCCGCCGGCATCCTGGCGCGATGACAGAGGGTCGGAAGCGATGTCGCGCCGTTGTGGCCGCCGCCGTAGCGCTGCTCGCCTCCGCCGCGCTGTCGGCCTGTGGCGGGAGCTCCTCCGACGAGTCGGCCGCGGCGAAGGTCGCGCAGCCCAAGCTCGAACCGTCGCGGTACGGCAACACCGCGACCAACAGGAACCGGTTCTTCCCGCTGAAGCCGGGCTACCAGTCGGTCCGGCTCGGCAAGGTCAACCGCGGCAGCCGCCGGCTCACGCACCGCCGGGTCACCACGGTCACCGACGTGTTCAAGGTCATCGACGGCGTGAAGGCCGTCGCCATCCTCGACCAGGACTTCGACGGCGGCCAGATCGGCGAGCAGGCGCTCGACTACCTCGCCGTCGACAAGCAGGGCACGGTCCACTACCTCGGGTCGTACACGGAGGCCTACGAGGGCGGGCAGTTCGTCAACGCCAACGACGGCTGGCTGGCCGGCGTGAGGGGCGCGAAGCCGGGCATCTACATGCTCGCCAGGCCACGCGTCGGAAGTCCGGCCTACACGCAGGAGGACCAGCCCGGCAGCGACCCGACGATCGCCAAGGTCGTCAGGGCCGGCATCCGCAAGTGCGTGCCGTTCAAGTGCTACGACGGCGTGCTCGTCATCGAGGAGGACGGGTCGGAGAACAAGTACTTCGCGCCCGGCGTCGGTGGGATCAAGACCGAGCCCAAGGGTGGGGGCGAGCAGGAGACCGAGGACCTCATCAACCTCACGCAGCTGCGCCGCCGCGGGCTGGCGGAGCTCAGCAAGGAGGCGCTCAAGCTCGACCGGCACGCGCGGTCGACGGTCCCGAACGTCTTCGGCTCCTCCAAGCGCGCCACGCGCAAGCGGTGAGCACGCCGCTGCTCCGGGTGCAGCGGCTCGCGAAGACCTACTGGTCCAACAAGGTGCAGACGCCGGTGCTCCGTGACGTGAGCCTCGAGCTGCAGCGCGGTGAGACGGCGAGCCTCGTCGGCGTGTCCGGCAGCGGCAAGTCGACGCTCCTGTCGCTGCTGGCCGGGCTCATGCGCCCGGAGTCCGGCGCGATCGTCTTCGACGGCGAGGACCTCGGGCGGCTCGACGACACGTCGCGGGCGCGGCTGCGCGCCCGGCGGATCGGGGTCGTGCTGCAGAGCGGCAACCTCATCCCGTTTCTCACGGCCGCCGAGAACGTCGAGCTCGCGATCGAGCTCGCCGGCGGCGCGCGGGGCTCGGCGCGCGCGGCTGCGCTCCTGCGCCAGGTGGGCCTCGGGGGCCGGCTCGACCACAAGCCGGCGCGGCTGTCGGGCGGCGAGGCGCAGCGCGTCTCGGTGGCCGTGGCGCTTGCCAACGAGCCCGACCTCCTGCTCGCCGACGAGATCACGGGCCAGCTCGACGCCGAGACGGCCGCCGAGGTCATGGGGACCATCTTCGAGGCCTGGCGCGAGCGCGGGCTGACGGTCCTCTTCGTCACGCACTCCGGCGAGCTCGCCGAGCGCGCGGAGCGCCGGTTCGCGCTCGTCGACGGCGAGGTCCTTGCGGCGTGAACCGGCCCGCCGGGATCGTCCTCGACGGCGTGTCCAAGCACTACGCCACGCCCGCCGGACCCGTGCGCGCAGTCGCCGGGATCACCCTCGACATCGAGCCCGGCTCGAGCGTCGCGATCACCGGGCCGAGCGGGTGCGGGAAGTCGACCGTGCTCGGGCTCATCGCCGGCCTGGAGACGCCTTCGGGCGGCAGCGTGACGGTTGGCGGCGAGCAGATCTCGAGCCTGCCCGAGAAGGCACGCGCGCATCTGCGCCGCCGCGAGCTCGGCCTCGTCTTCCAGGCCGACAACCTGCAGCCGTTCCTCACGGCGCTCGAGAACGTCGGTCTCGCGCTCGCGCTGCGAGGCGCGGACGGCTATGGCCGCTGTCTCGACGTGCTCGAGGACCTCGGGCTGGGCGACCAGGCCGGCAAGCTCCCCGACCAGCTCTCCGGCGGCCAGCGCCAGCGGGTGGCGGTCGCCCGGGCGCTCGTCACCCGGCCGGGCGTGATCCTCGCCGACGAGCCGACCGGATCGCTCGACGCCGGCAACTCCGCGGCGATCGTCGAGCTCCTGCTGAGCTCGCAGCACGGCGCCGGCGCGACGCTCGTCGTCGTCACGCACGATCCCGACGTCGCTCGGCGCCTCGATCGCACCGTGGGCCTGCGGGACGGAAAGCTCGCGAGCGACACCGCGCCGTCCGGGTTGCCGGAGCGCGGTGGGGTTCGTGCGTAGCTACGTCTGGCGCGACCTCGCGCGCAACCCGCGCCGCACCCTGGCGTCGCTCAGCGGGGTCATGCTCGGCGTCGCGCTGTTCGCGAGCGTCCTGTTCTTCGTCGACGGCTCGGGCGCGACGATGACGCAGCGGGCGATCGCGCCGCTCGCGCTGGACATGCAGCGCGTGCTCGCCGCTCCGCTGGGTGGCGGGCTGCGGCTCGAGCAGCGCATCTCGCCGCCGGCGGCCGTGCTGCGTCGCGGGCAGCCGGTGACGCTCACGCTCACGGTCCGCAACCCCGGAACGACTCCGGCGAACGAGGTGGTCGTCAACGACGAGCCGCCCTCGCCGCTCACCTACGAGCACGGGACGACGCGCGTCGACGGGCGGCCCGTGCGCGACCCAGCCGGGCAGAGCCCACTCGCCCAGGGGCTCGCGCGGACCGGGCTGAACATCGGCACCGTCGCGCCGCGGTCGGCGGTCCGGCTGACGTACCGTGTGCGGGCGGCACGGCACGTGGCGGACGCCGGTGCGCTGCGGCCGGCGGGCACGATCTCCAGCCGCGAGAACGTCGTGCCGGTGAAGGCCGACGCCCCGGTCGCTGCGAGCGCGCAGGCGCTGCGGAAGAGGATCGCGCGGATCCCGGCGGTCGTCGCCGCGGACACGCTGTCGTTCGTGGACCTTCCGCCGGGCTCCCTGCGGTCCGCCGGCGGCGCGGTCGTGCGCACCCCCGTCCGGGTCTTCGCGTTCGATCGCCGCTACGCGGCGCACTATCCGTCGATCAGGGTGGCAGCCGGGGGCTGGCGCCCGGGCGCGGCGATGCTGAGCGCCGAGGCGGCGCGCACGCTGGGCGCGGGGCCCGGCGCGACCGTGTCGCTGCGCCTGCCGGGCGTGCGCCGGCCGCTGTCGCTGCCGGTCGGGGGCGTGACCGATCTCGCCCGCGCCAAGCCGCTCTTCTACAGCCGCAAGACGAGCCGCCTGGAGGACTTCGTCTACGTCGCGGACTCGGTCGTCGTCAGCCCGGAGGTGTTCGAGCGCGCGGTCGTGCCGGCCTTCCGGGCGGCGAGCGCCAGGCCGGGATCGCAGCTCAAGAGCCTGCCCGTCACCGAGGTCGACGTGCTCGTCGACCGCGCCCGCCTGCAGAGCGATCCCGGGCGCGCGCTCGCCCAGACGCGGGCGGTCGCGCGTGCGATCGCGGCGGTCGCGCCGGGCCAGGACGAGCTCATCGACAACATCTCCAACACGCTCGCGGTCGCACGCGCCGACGCGGCGGTGGGGCGGCGGATGTTCGTCTTCCTCGGGCTGCCGGCGGTCCTGCTGGCGGCCTTCCTCACCGCATACGCTGGGAGCATCCTCGCGAGCGCGGGGCGTCGTGAGCAGGCGACCCTGCGCATCCGGGGGGCGCACCGCGGTCACCTGCTGCGGATGCTCGCCTACCGGACGCTCGCGCTCGCCGGCGCCGGCTCCGTGGCCGGCGCCGGCCTGGGCTTCCTTTCGGCGATGGCCGTGCTGGGGCCGGACACGCTGCTGGAGGCGGCCGGTGGCGACCTGCTGGCGTCGGCCGCCCTCGCGGTCGCGATCGGCATGCTCGTGACCGCGCTCGCGCTCTACGTCCCGGGGCGGCGTGCGCTGCGGCGCGAGATCAGCGACGAGCGCAAGGAGCTCGCGGTGGCGCCGGGCGACCGCGGCGCGCTGCGGTCGCTGCGCGACCTCGCGATCCTCGCGGGCGCCGCCGCGATCGGCGTGCTCGCGTTCCGTGCCGCGCGCTTTGACCCGCAGAGCGGCTCGGTCTCCGAGGGCCGCGCGGTGTCCGCGATGCCGTCGCATCTCCTGCTCGCCCCGCTCATGCTCTGGTTCGCGGGCGTGCTCGTCGCCGCGCGTGGCGTGCGGGGGCTCGTGTCGCGCCTGCCGCTCCCCGCGCCACCGCGCTTCGGAGCGCTGCTCTCGGGCACGCTGCGCCGCAGCCTGCGCCGGCGCGCGCGCTCGCTGGGCACCGGCATCGCCGGCGTGGCGCTCGTCGTCGCGTTCGGGATCGCGCTTGCGCTGTTCAGCGACACCTACGACGCCGCGAAGGCCGCGGACGCAGCGTTCGTCGTCGGGTCGGACCTGCGGGTGACGCCGAGCGTCCTCAACCCGCGCCCGAAGCCGCCGGCGTATGCCGCGAAGCTCGAGGTCGCCGGTGTCGCCGCCATGACGCCGGTCGTCTCCAAGCTCGACAACGCGGTCCTGATCGGTCCGTACGACCAGGATCGCGCGACGCTCACCGCGATCGACCCGCGCAGCTTCGAGCGCGTCGCGGCGCTGTCGGACAGCTTCTTCGCCGGCGGCTCGGCGGCGGGGGCGATGCGGGCTCTGCGAGCCGACCCGCGAGCGCTGCTCGTGGACGTCCAGACCGCGGATGAGCTGTCCGTGCGGCCGGGGATGCGCGTGAAGGTCCTGCTGGCTCGCGGGAGCAAGCGCCAGACGCTCGAGACCTTCCGCGTCGCCGGGCTGTTCGAGCGCTTCCCGGGATTTCCCCAGGGCACGACGCTCGTCGCGAACCTCGACGTCGTCGCCGCCGCTACGAAGACCAAGCGGGTCGACTTCTTCCTCGGCGAGACGTCGGGCGGCGGCGATGCCGCGCTCGCGCGCGCGGTCGCCGCGCTGCGGTTCGGCCCCGGTCGCGCGGACGCGCTGAACATCGACACGAGCGCGACCGCGCTCGACAAGGACCAGTCGAGCCTCACGGCGCTCAACGTCCGCGGGCTCGTCGACCTCGGCACCGTCTACACGCTGCTCATGAGCGCGGCGGTCATCGCGATCTTCGTCTTCGGGCTCATGCTCGAGCGCCGGCGCGAGTACGTGACCCTGCGCGCCCAGGGGCTGCGGACGGGGGAGCTGCGGGCGCTCGTCCTGGGCGAGTCGGCGGTGGTGGCGGCCGGAGGCGTGGCGGCGGGGCTCGCCGTGGGCGTGGGCATGGCGGCGCTGCTCGTCCGCGTCCTGCGCCCGCTCTTCGTCCTGGACCCGAGTCTGGCGCTGCCGGCCGCGGACATCGCGTTGCCGGCCGGACTGGCGTTCGCCGCGACGCTGGCAGCCGCGCTGGTGGCGACGGCGACGCTGCGGCGGCTGCAGCCCGCGGAGCTGCTGCGCGAGGCGTAGCGCAGGTCAGCTCTCGTGCCGCGCCAGGGCCTCGGCCGCCACGCGCAGGTCCTCGGTGAACAGCTCGCGCTGCGCCTGGCGCGCCTCGCCGTCGGGCGCGCGCAGAATCGCGGAGGGATGGATCGTCGCGACGACGACCGGGGCGAGGTCCGAGTCCAGCGGCCGGCCGCGCTCGGCCATGAGCCGGAAGCTGCTTCCGAGCAGGGCGCGGGCCGCGGTCGCGCCGAGGACGACGAGCGCCTCGGGCCGGATGACGTCGATCTCCGCCCGCAGCCACGGACGGCAGGCGCGGATCTGCCCGGCGTCGGGCTTCTGGTGGATGCGCCGCTTGCCGCGCTCTCGGAAGCGGAAGTGCTTGACCGCGTTCGTCACGTAGACCTCCTCGCGGTCGATGCCCGCCGCCTCCAGCGCCCGGTCGAGCTCGCGTCCCGCGGGTCCGACGAACGGGCGCCCCTCGCGATCCTCGCGGTCACCGGGCACCTCGCCGACGAGCATCATGCGCGCGTTCTCGCCGCCCTCGCCGAAGACCGTCTGCGTGGCGCAGCGCCAGAGGTCGCACGCGCGGCAGGTGCGGGCCGCCTCGCGCAGCGCCTCGACGGTGCGCTCCTCGGGCAGGAAGGCGGTCGCGTCGGCGGGCTTGGTGGCCATGTGCGGCTGACGTTCCCGTTATGTGGCCGTGCGAACCACGTCATCGTTCTCCCTACTAACGGCTGTCGCTGTGGGCATGCTATGCGTGGTGCGTTCGTGGCTCGACTGCGAGGCGGGCTGAAAGCGTCGCGAGCGGGGAGCGAGTGAACTGCGACTCGACGATCATTGAGAACGGCCGCTTGCCTACAGCGCGGTGGAGCTTGCGGAGGTTCGCTGCGTCGGCGAGGTAGCTCGCGGCGCCGAGCGATCCGATCGCATGGATGCCTGCGATGACGAGGATCGGATGCTCACTGTCTGCGCGGGGCAAGCGCGCGACGTAGGCGAAGTCGCGGTCGGCGGCGGGGTCGTCGTCGATCGGCGACGAGTAGACCATCCCGGACGCTCGGTCGATGATGGTCCAGCGCTCGGCGTCGTCGGTGCGGAACTCGAGGAGCGGATCGGCGGTGATGAGTCGCTGCACGGCGGTGGAGGACTTCGGTCCGCAGATCGCCAGGAGCGCGTCGGGCGATAGGTCGATCTCGCCGGTAGGGCTGATGTGCTGGAGCTTCGTTGCGACGTCGGCAGCATTGAGGAACCGGGTGAGCATCATCGCTGCCTCGACGTCCTCTTGCGCGACGAGAGGCCGACTCTCGTGCGTCGCGCGGAGCGGAGTGGCAATCGTCACCATCGGGCCGGCGAAGAACTCGCGTTCGAGAGTGCTGGTCTTGAGCTGGGCGATGCGGCCGCGCGTGACGCCGAGCCGCTCGGCGACTTGGGCGTAGGACAGGCCGCTGGCGCGAAGCTCCGCGACCGCTTGCCGGCGGATCTGCGCGAGGCGGATGACGAGGCTCTGATGCTCGGCCAGGAGCTCGGTTGCGAGCCGCGCCCGCTCGGCGGGATCGGCGATCGCCGAGAGCTCTTCAGGTGTCTTCGTGACGGGCATCACCCAGAGCGATGTGTATAGGGGGATTGACAGAAGTGGGGGCGGTCCTTAGGGTAGCGAGCAACTCCTGTCTAGTCCCCTATACAGAAGTGGAGGAACGTCGGTGTGAGGCTTTCGATCGATACGTCAGGGATGACGTTCACGTGTGTGGCCCGGGCAAGCCGGTGACCGATTTCGAAACCGGCCAGCAGAAGGCCGCTGGCAGCCGGGAGCCGGTGCAGCGGGCCGCCCCGGTCACGCGCCGCGAGGATGCGATGGGCGTGCTCGCATGCGCCTAGACCCAAGCGTCCCGACTCCCTCCGTGCGAGTCCCATCCAGCGTCGAAGCGGCCCCGATGGCCGGCTGGCGTTACCGCTGGGCACGGGCGTACCGCGACGGCGAGCTGATCTGCGATCGCGTCGATCTCACGATCAGGCCAGACGCGCGGCTCGGCCTCGCGCCGCGCGAACGCCGCCAAGTCATCGCGCGGTTCGTGGAGCACCTCGCCCCGACGTTCCGCGACGAGCTGGAGCGGCTCGTCCGCCGCCGCGGTGCGGCGGCCGGGCGGATCGCCGACCGGATCGGGCCGATAGAGCTGGTCTTCGATGACCCCAAGGGGGAAAGGAGACGGGTTGTGGGCTGCCTCGAGCCGCCACAGTCGCGGCGGTGGGGGCCGGCCGACAACGAATTCGTCATCCGGGAGCGCTCGTGATGGAGTCCCAGGCGCCCCGTCTTTCCCGTGACGAGATCAAGGCGGTGAAGTTCGCCGTCCGCCGACAGCTACGCCGCTGGCGAGATCACGAACTGGAGCTCGAGCGCCGGCAGCGACGGGAGCACCTGGCGGGGGCGCTCAACGTGCTCGAACAGTTCCCCTACGGCTGCGAGCTGCGCGAGTCGCAGGCGACCGGCGAGGAATAGCTGGTAGCCAGCAAGTCCAGACTACGACTACGAGGACTGAATCCCGCGATCCGCTCGGCGAGGCTCCGAGCGGCCTCCGGCTCGGTCACCGTCGTCCGAGCTCCCGGCGACGCCAATCCCGGCCGTGACAGCGCTGATCACCCGGTCGGGCTCGGTGTGGACTTGCCATGCGGGCACGCGATGAGCCGCTGACATGCCGGCTGCCCGCAACCGATCGCAGCGCTCGAGCTGCAGCCGCAGGTGGCGAGCCGGGTCTACTCCGTCAACGCCACGGTCGAGGATGATGCCGACCGAATCTGCGGGGCGGGTGCCGTTCACCGGGAGATCGATGCGGAAGTCGCAGGAGTAGCCTTCGAGCGTTGTGTCCCGATCGAATGCGCCCGGGAGCCGCTGTTCGAGCATGCGGTGCAGCGCGTCACCGGTTGCGTCCGGCCCGCCGTCCGGTGGCGAGAGAGAACCGAGCCCCCGGGTCGTCCCTCGCTCCAGATCTCCGACGACTCCGGCGCGACCCCGCCAGTAATCGCGGTCGCCGACCACGACGAGGTAGGCGCGCGCTCGCGTGATCGCGACGTTCCATAGGTTGTCGCTGCGTTCGAGCCACGAGACGGTGCGCGGACGCATTCCAGGTCCGCCAACCACCGAGAGAACCATCGCGTCGCATTCGCCGCCTTGGAAGGCATGGGCGGTACCGACCCGGTCTGCCATCCCCTCCTCGAGCACCTTATTGATGCGCTTCGCCTGGGAGGCAAACGGCGTGACCACGCCGATGGTCGCGTTCGGTGGGAGGTGGTTGCGCAGGTTTGCCACGACCTCGCGGACCGTTTCGATTTCGCTTGGGTTGTGCCAGGATCCGCTATCCGACCGGGCTGGTGAGCCCGCCGCCTCCATCCAAGTGAGCCGGGGAAGGTTCCCGGCCCGCGCCATCCTCTTGGGGTCGGTTAGAACGGTTAGCCGTTCGCCATAGAACAGTCGGTTGGGCAAGGCGATGATGTCCGGATGGCAACGGAAATGCTCGTCCAGCATCAGTGGCGGCTCGCCGGACGCACCCGCCGCCGCGTGGAAGGCGGAGTGGCGAACGAAGTCGAGTTGAACTCGTTCGAGGAATGCGGATCCCAGCCCGGCAGCGCGGCGGGATACGCCATTCTGCGCGGCGGTGCACGTCGTGACGTGGGTGAGCTGCATCGGATCGCCGATGATCAGCACCCGCTTGGCGCGATACAGCATCGGCAGCACGGCAGGTATCGAGCACTGGGTCGCCTCGTCCACGATGACCAGGTCGAACGGCCGCTCCGCGTCGAGGGGGAGGCGTCTGGCCGAAAGTGTGGTGACCGCCCAGGCCATCAGGTGAGGCCGCATCTTGTTGACCGCGCGCCACGAGCCGGCGCCACGCAGCGCCCCGAGGCGTTGTTCGATCCCGTGCTGCGCCCCCTGTACCCTCGCGGCCACGATCGCCTTGACGAGTTCCGTCGCAGTCTCGCGAAAGGCCGTCCGGCTGGCATGCAGGTCGGCGGCGAGCTGTGCGTCGGAGGGAAGACGATCGGCGTCCGCACGTAGGCGCCGCCATCGCGCCTCGACCTGAAGGAACTCCGCCGCCGCCGAGCATGTCTCCCGCGCGGAGTCGGCCAGGCAGAGCAGGGTCGCCAGCCGGCGCCGACGCCAGCGGCCGAACACCGGGTCGCGCAACACCGACTGCGCCCGGCGCCGCAAGCCGTCCACGTTCGCGTCCGACGCCAGCGAGGCTGGCAGGTCCGCCGGGTCGAATCCCAGCGCACCGGCGACGGCGTGGCGCCGCAGGCTCAGCTCAAGCAGTTCGGCCTCCGTCCGTATCTTCTGCGCGCATCGGTCGCGCGTTTCGTCGCGGTCCTCGGTATGCAGCCTCAGCCGGTGCCAGTCGGGATTGGTGTCCGGCTGGCCGGCCGTCTGGAGGGCGCGCAGACAGCCAGCCTCGGCCTGGTCGTAGCTGCGATTCCCCGTGCGGATGAGGAGGCCCGGGGCGACGCTGTTGCAGCGCTCCCACACCTCGTCCACGGCCCGGTTGTTGGTCGACGTGACGACGACCGATTGCTCGTTGGCGACGGCCGTGGTGACGAGGTTGGCGACGAGCTGGCTCTTCCCCGTGCCGGGAGGACCGGTGGCGACCGTCAACCTGCGCGTCATCGCCGAGCGCAGGACGGCTTCCTGCGCTTCGTTGAGGTCGAATGGCGCAACGACGCGGAAGGGCTTCGCTCCAGAGGCCCCGGTCTGCGGACCGCGCGTCTCGTCTGCGCCGGGGTCCGTGGCGCCCAAGACAGGCGCAAACACCCCCAGCGCCGTTTGAGCGAACTTGGCCGTTCGCTCGCGCAGTTCACCCAGGTCTTCGAAGAGGCCCTGGCTCATCTTGTTGCTCTCTGCTGCTTCGTACAACAGCGCGACGTTGCGCGCTTCGGTCCTCGGATGCTGGCGGTTGAGCTCGGAGTCGAGCTCGGTGGGCCGTAGCATTTCGGTCGGAAGGTCCAGCTCCTCCAGCATTTTCGTGGCCTCATGCACGAGCTGGCTGTGGGAACCCGCGGACCAGCCAGGCTCGAACTCGGCCAACGCTGCACCCGGGTCATGGCTCCCGAGCCGCCGCTTGAGCAGGCCAGCGTGCAGCCTCATGGCGCCGACCGGATGGAGGTGCCAACCGTCATCGTCGCGAAACGGCTCCACGACGCGGGTGAACAACGGGGCGACCTCGCCCTGGCGGTCGAAGAGCAGTACCGCCGGATAACCGTAGGCCAGCGTTCTGTTCTCGTGCTGGGCTCGACGGATCAGCTCCTCGGCCGGAGTACCGGGTGGCACGGGCACGCTTGCCTGGTCGCCCACCAGGATCTCCTCTGCGCCCGTCCACAGCGCGAACGTCTGCCGCTCGGCCTGGTGGAGCAGCAGGAGGTCGTCATTGGCCGCCTCCAGGGTCAGACAGTCGCGGTAGTAGTCCAGCAGACGAACCCAGGTGTCCGGATCGAGGCGGGTCCCCGCGCCAGCCGAGCGGACACCGCGCTGTGCCGCCATGCCGGTCCTGTCCGAGCGTTCCTGCCGCTCGGCATTCGCGAGTGGCCGGAGTTGGGACGGGGGTCGGGCTCGCGACCGGGCGAGCTCGATGTCGCGGCCCACCACTCCACCAGAGGACATGGTCGGCGACTGGTCGATTCCGGTCCGCGCCTCGTGCAGCTTGAGTTGGTCGCGTACATAGATGTAGAGGTCGTGAGGCGTGATCGCACCATTGCCCCTCCCATCTGCCTGGCCGGTCTTCAGACCCTTCACCACGGCTCCGGTGAACAGTGAAGGTTGAACCTCTCCGGAGGTCGTGGAAATTTCGTACGCCGCCTGCCGCTGGTCCGACGCCGTGATGACGTACGCGCCGCGGCTCTTGACCAAGGAGGCCAATGGCGGGCGGTGTCCCGTTGGGTTCCCCCCGCCTCGGGTTCGGAACCCCTGGACATACGCGCCGCTGTAGCAGCAGTCGAGCAGCAGCACCTTCCGCTGTGCCTGACATTCCTCCAGAACGTTGTTCAGGAATCCCGCCGATACGCCTGTCTCCGGCAGGCGGTCCAGATGGGTATCGCCGGTCGCGAAGTACAACTGACCCATGTCCGGGGACCATGTACCGTGACCCGACAGGTAGAGCAGGACCAAGTCGTCTGCCGTGCGGGCGTCCAGGAACTCGCCGATGGCGGCCTGCATCGCCTCGGCGTTCGGATCTCGCACCACCTCGACCTCGAACCCGCCGATGGCCGGCTCCTCGAGAACCTGGCTGAGGCACTCCAGGTCGGCGGCGACCGCCGGCAGCGAATGGAGGTCGCGGTCCTCGTAGTCGCGGACGCCGACGAGCAGCGCGTGCTTACCCACCGCGGTCGTCCCGAGCCGGGCCGGGTCCCGCCCTCTCGCGTCCCGCATCCGCGTCGCCCGCTACGCCGCGAAGGTCGCGCACCAGCCGTTCCTCACGGCGGCCGATCCCGCTGTATATCTCCACCGAGTCCGCGCTCACGAGGACCTTCCGATGCGACGAGCGGTCCGCCCACGCGCGGATGAAGGCGATCACGACAGCGGCGGCAGAGGGCGCCACGGTCGTGACCAGAACGACCGTGTCGGTCGCCCCCGGGCCCTTCGCGCCAGGGGGAACGGTGCGGTCCGATGGGGCGAAGCCCACGTCTACGACATCGTCGAGAGCGAGCAGGTCATCACGCAACCCGCGTGCCGCCCGCTCGTCCCGGACCGGGTCGTCCTCGCCGGATACCGTGATCCGAATCTCCACGAGGTCAGCGGACACCCCCACACCACAGCAGAATGCGCGGCGACCTTCCGTGACGATACGCACACGTTACGAGGGTGAAGGTCACAGAAAACAGCCGTAAGTCGATGTGGCGCTACGGCCCGAGGAGCGCCGCCGGGACGACGGCGATGCCGTCGGTCCGACGGTATGCCTCCTCTCCGGTCGTGATGATGACGGCGTCGAGCAGTTCGTCGCCGATCTGCCTCGATAGCCAGTGGAGGTGCCGGACCGAGTCTTCCCGTGGCGCTGTGCTCAGCTTCGTCTCGATGGCGAGGACTCGGCCGTCGGCCCGCTCGACGACGAGGTCGACCTCGTGGTCGCCGCGGTGGGTGCGCAGGTGCCCGACCCTGGCCTCTGACGCCTGGGCGTAGACCCGCACCGACAATGTCACCAACGACTCGAACAAGGCCCCGAGCAGGGTGCCGTCACGGGGGATGCCGGGCCCGGGCGATCGCCCCTGAAGCAGCTCGCTCGTGGTGGCGCCGAGCAGGCGGGCCGCTAGAGCGGGGTCGGCGAGATGGTGCTTCGGCGGCAGCGCCAGCTCGGCGATGTGGTTGCGCGACGGCTTCCAAGCAGGCACCTCGTCGAGGATGAACAGCCGCTCCAGCACCTCACGGTAGGGCTGCACGGTACTCCTGGCCGGCTTGGTCTCGTGGCCGCTCGTGGACGCGTCGCGGATCTTCTCGAAGGACGTCGTGGTGGACGTCGCGGCCGCGTAGGCGGTCATCCATCGTCGCAATGCGTTGGGGTTGCGCACCGGATGGCCGAGCTCGGGGAAGTCGCGGTCGACCACCCTCTGCAGGTAGCTGTCCAGTTGCGCGCGCAGCGGCCGACCCTCCAGTCGGCGCAGCGCGGGAAAGCCGGAGCGGACGATCTCGTCGGTGTAGTGCTCGAGCCTGACGGCGGTACGTCCGCTCGCGGAAGGCCGATTGCCGGCCAGCAGCTCGGCGAGGCTCACCGTGGCGGATGTGAGCGCCCGTTCGGCGAGCGACAACGGCCGCATGCGGAGGCTGACGATGCGACCGCCGCCGGAGTGCGTGCCCGTGTCCTTGGGCGAGGCCGAGCCGGTCAGCACGAACCGGCCCGGCGATGCGCCGGCATCTACCGCCCGGCGCACCCTGTCCCAGACCGGCGGCACGTACTGCCACTCGTCGATGAGAACCGGAGCGAGCCCGTCCAGCAGTCGATCGATGTCGGCCTCCGCGATCGCCCGCTGGTCCGGGTCATCGAGCTGATGGATGGTTGCGGCACGCTGGAAGGCGGTCGCGGTCTTGCCCACGGCCTTCGCGCCCTCCACGGCTATGGCGGGCAGGGCAGTCATCAGCTCGTCCAGCTCGCGGTCGATGATGCGCGGCTGGTAGCCAGCGGGCGTAACCACACCGCTACACTACCGTTTCGGGCGATTGTACGCTACGGTTTCGGGATGCACGGGGCTACA
The DNA here is from genome assembly GCA_051005755.1 of Solirubrobacteraceae bacterium. Classification (GTDB taxonomy): domain Bacteria; phylum Actinomycetota; class Thermoleophilia; order Solirubrobacterales; family Solirubrobacteraceae; genus CADCVQ01. The sequence goes on along the minus strand of JBPCJA010000101.1, from coordinate 3,628 downwards.
ATTACGGCCTGGTTTACGCTACAGCTACGGGCCGCAGTCACCGGGATGACCAACCGTTGGAACGATTGTGGCCACGGAAACCTTGCACGTACGAGTGGCCTCCAGGTCACGGATGTGTTTGCTACTCCCTCAAGCGACGAGCCTCCGACCGAGCCGCTTCAGCTCCAGCGACGCCATACTGGACCCAGTAGACCGCGTGATGGCCAGCGCCTTCCGGCCCTCTCTGATAGCGAGGTCGCGCTCCCCCAGTCCCGCGTAGGCCAGCGCTAGGCGCGCCCGCTGGAGGCCGCCCGTACGCATCCGATCGCGCGGCCACTCGCGCACGACGCTCTCGTACAGCGCGACCGCCTTGACCGGCCGCAGCTCAAGCCAGCAGCGCGCCTCAGCCCTGCGGATGTGGCCATGCGTGACAGAAATGTTGCCGGCCCACGGTGGCGCAGGCGAGCCGGTGTGCTCCACGAGTCTGTAGGCGTCGGCCAGGCTGCGCTCGCAGGCCGCCGCATCGCCCGCAAGCGCGTAGCCATGCGCGGCCTCCCGGGCACAGAGCGCGCGCGTCTGCGCGCTTGTGCCGCGGATACGAAGCGCGGCCTCCGCGTGCGCGACTGCGCGGCGCGCGTCATGCTCCTGAGCGGCCCATTGACTTTGACGCGAGCGTAGATAGGCGGCCATATCCCGGTAGCCGGCCTCCCTCGCGAGCCGGATAGCGCGATCTGTCCAGACGTCGCGAGCTGCATGATCGCCCATGTCGTTATTCAGCCAAGCCGCCAGTTCGACCCAACGCGACTCGACGCGCAGCAGGTGGGTACGCAGCTCGCCACGGGCCGCCTGTCGATGCTCGGCGATGATGCCGATTTCGCGGCGAACGCTGTCGAGCGCGTCGCGAGGACCGAACATCGCGTCGTATCTGGCCAGCAGGCTCAGGAGTTGCAGCCAGTGCCCGGGAAGCTCGAGATCGATGTCGCGCGACTGTGCTGGCACAGCGGCGGCGACGCCAATACCGCCAAGTGCGGCTGCGGCGCCCGCGCCGAGTAGGCCGCGGCGGTTGGTTGGGTCCACGTCCTGCGCTCCTGCGTCGCTGAGTGCTTCCCAGCGTAGCGCCGGGTCGGCGGCCGCGCGACGGGCGGCGGCGCGCTCATGGCGTTGCATGTCTCGCTCGTGCATGGCGGCGGGCAGGAGCGCCAGGAGGCTTCCGCCGGCCTCGAGCGCGCGGTCGCATGTGGCGACGAACGGCGGCGTCGGGGCGGCGTGAGCCAGCTCGACCTGGCTCACGTGCTGGGGCGCGTAGCCGGTCAGGTCGCCGAGCGCCTGCAGCGTCAGCCCGCGCGCTTGACGTCGAGCGCGGATCTCGGCGCCGAGCCGCGCGGCATGCGAGGCGTCAGGGTCTACGGGGTTGGGCGGTCGGCCGCGGCCTATCTGTGGCGAGCCTATGCCTCTGGCTGATTCTCCGTAATTCTGAACGGCAAGCGCGGGGATCTACGCCAGCAGCGTCGCCAGCACGGCGCCGGGTGAGCCGAACGCAGCCGCGAGCACTGTCGCCTTGGCGGCTGCGGCTGGCGGCTGGCGGCGAGCAGCGTGCGCGGCGAAGACGACGCCGCCCGCGGCGAGCTCGGTGCGGTAGTGATCGACGTCGGCGAGCGTTGGCACGACGAGGATCCGCGCCTGCCCGCGGTGCAGCGCCGCGCGGTAGCCGTCGAGCACGACGCCGGCCTTCTCGGCGTTGGCGGGACCTGTGACGAGCGTCAGGGGCACACCAGCATGGTCGCGCGTGGACCCGACGGTGCGACGGCGGTCGTGCAGACCGACCCCCGCCAGGGTGGGCGGGGCGCCTTGCGCACCCATGTCATGCGCAACACGCCCCACCCCGCGCGGGCGTCTTCGGCACCGGCGGGGACGCATGCGCCTGCGAACGGCAGCGATGAAGGAGGGGCCTCTCGAACGGCCGCGTCGCTTCCGGTCGTGGCGCATCTGCCGCGCCTGGCGAGTCAATCTCGCCACGCTCCTCGAGCAGCGGTCCACGTGGCGAGTTTGTTGCGCCCATCGTGACTGTTCAGGTGGGGTAGGGGTCGGTGGCGGGGCGGCGAACCTGGTTATGTGTCCTTGGGTCGGCCGTCGTATGAGCAGCTCGCGGCGCTTGTCGTCGAGCAGGCGGCGACGATTGAACGGCTTGAGGGGCGGATCGTCGAGCTGGAGGGCGAGGTCGCTGATCTGAAGCGCCGTTTGGCGGCCAACTCGCGGAACTCGTCGCGCCCGCCGTCGTCGGACGGGTTGGCCAAGCCGCCGGTCAAGAAGAGCCTTCGGCGCCCGTCGGGGCGCAAGCCGGGCGGCCAGCCCGGCCATGACGGTGGGCGTCTGTCGCCGGTCGCGGCGCCGGATGAGGTCCTGACCTACTCGCCGGAGTCTTGCGATGGCTGTGGCGGCGAGTTGTCCGGGGCGCCGGTGCAGGGATCTGAGCGCCGGCAGGTGTTCGATCTGCCCGAGATCCGGCTGCGGGTCGTCGAGCATGTCGCCGAGCGCCGCCGCTGCGGCTGCGGGCATCGGACGACCGCGGCGTTCCCGGCCGGCGTGTCGGCGCCGACGCAGTACGGGCCGAGCGTCAGGGCGCTGGCGATGTATCTGATCGCCCGCCAGCACCTGCCCTACCAGCGCGCCGCCGAGCTGTTCGCCGACTGGCTGGGCGCGCCCGTCTCGACCGGGACCCTGGCCACGTACATCACGCAGGGCGCCGCCGATCTGCAGGGGTTCCTGGACGAGGTTCACCGCCAGCTGATCACCGCGCCGGTCGCGCACTTCGACGAAACGGGCGCCCGCGTCGACGGTCGCCTGCGGTGGCTGTTTGCGGCCAGTACCGACCGGCTGACGTTCTATGCGCTGCACGACAAGCGCGGCAAGGACGGCATCGATCACGCCGGCGTGCTGGCGAACTTCACCGGCGTCGCCGTCCATGACGGCTTCAAGGCCTACCGACGCTACGACAACGCTGGGCACGCGCTGTGCAACGCCCACCACCTGCGCGAACTACAAGCTGTCATCGAGCAGGACCCCGACCACAAGCAGACCTGGGCGCGCCAGATGGACCGGCTGCTGCGCGACCTGCAGCTCGCCGTCGCCGTCGCCACCGACGCCGGCCACGACGACCTCGACGTCCTGCAACTCGCCGGCTACCGCGCCGCCTACCAACAGATCATCGCCACCGGCTACCGCGAGAACCCGCTCAACACGATCCGCACCGGCCAACGCGGATTCATCGCCCAGACCCCGGCACGCAACCTGCTCTGCCGCCTCGATACCTACCGCGAAGACGTCCTGCGCTTCGCCCACGACTTCCGCGTGCCCTTCGACAACAACCTCGTCGAGCGCGACATCCGCATGGTCAAGCTCCAACAGAAGATCTCAGGCTGCTGGCGAACCAGCACCGGCGCCGACCACTTCCTCGCCCTCCGCGCCTACCTGTCCACCGCCCGCAAGCAAGGCCGCCACACCCTCGACACCCTCACGCGCTGGGGCGGGCTGGGTTTCGCGGAGGCCGGGTTTCTAGGTTCCTCTGCTCATTGATTGAGAGAGGGAGTCAGAACGTACTGCGCTTCGTAGAGTGCTTCTACTTCTGCAGGAGGGCGGTCATCGAGGCTCT
>JBPCJA010000100.1:0-2959 GCA_051005755.1 Solirubrobacteraceae bacterium | reverse complement strand
CAGCGGTGCCCTTGACAGGCCGCCACAGCGCAGCTACCCATCCCACCAACACCCCACCGCCCGACCCGCCCAACGCGGACTAATCGCCGGGCCGATCTGTGGCGTTAGCTCAGACACACCTCAGCTCAAGGTCCGCCAGGCGCTCTTCTACGACGACAACGCGGTGCAGATCATCCTCGTGTCGCTCCTGCTCGCGCTGGCCGCCGCGGGGATGGGGCTGGGCCTCTCGCACCTGTATCGCTCGACGAAGGCGCGCCGCCCCGAGCTGTCGCGCGCCGCGATCGTCGCCGCGGTCGCGGGCGCCGCACTCGTCGCCGTCGCCGAGCTTGCGCTCGCGATCAGCATCACCGTCCAGGCGCATGCGCTTGCGAACAGCGCGCAGCAGACCGCGGCCGCGGCGCGCGACGCGCTCATGCCGCCGACCGCGCTGGCGGCGGGGATCCTGCGTCAGCTCGGTGTCTTCGCGCTCGGCTTCGCATTCATCGTCATCGCGCTGAACGCGATGCGCGTCGGCCTGCTGACGCGCTTCATGGGCGTGCTGGGGATCATCGTCGGCGGCCTGTTCATCATCCCGCTCGGAGCGTCGCTGCCGATCGTGCAGGCGTTCTGGCTCATCGCCCTGGGCGCGCTGTTCCTCGGATTCTGGCCCCCGGGACTGCCGCCCGCGTGGGTCACGGGCGAGGCGCAGCCGTGGCCGACCCAACAGGAGCTGCGCGAGCAGCGCCTGGAGCGCCAGGGCGAGCCCGGGCGCCTGGAGCGCCAGGGCGAGCCCGCGGCGTCGCGGCCGCGCAAGCAGCGCCCCGAGCCACCGGAGACGCCGGCGCCCGAGGCGCCCGCGCGCCCGGCGCACCCCTCGTCGAAGAAACGCAAGCGCAAGCGCCGCTGAGGCGCGCGCCGGCGTTCCCTCCTGTCCGTTCTACGGATGGGGTCGGTCCTACGCTCCTGCGGGGTCCTGCCGTGATCCGGATGAGTCCCATCGGCTGAGACGGACGTGGTACACGCGGCCCCGCGTAGGGCGCTACCGTGCGACCACGATGACCTACGAGGAAGCCTGCGCCGCACACTCGTGGCACGTGCCCGAGCGCTACAACATCGCCGCCGACGTCTGCGACAAGCACCCGCGCGAGAAGCTCGCGATGATCCACGAGGATCCCGACGGCGTCGTCCGCGAGGTGACGTGGGGCGAGCTGCAGGACTCATCCGATCGCTTCGCGCGGCTGCTTCGCGACCGCGGCGTGCAGCCCGGCGACCGGGTGGCGATGCTCCTGCCGGCGATGCCCGAGACCGCGGCCGCCTTCCTCGGCACGTGGAAGGCAGGGGCGATCCTGCTGTCGATGTCGATCCTCTACGGCGACGAGGGCATCCGCCACCGGCTCAACGACTCGCAGGCGCGGGTCGTCGTGACCAACGCCGCCAACCGCTCGCGGGTGGAGGGCCAGGCCGACGTCGTCGAGCTCGAGCCCGGCGACCTCGACGCCGGCGACACGGACGTCGAGCGCGTCGACACCGCCGCCGACGACCCCGCCCAGCTCTACTACACCTCGGGCACGACCGGCCTCGCGAAGGGCATCCTCCACGCCCACCGCTACATCCTCGGCCACGAGGAGTTCGTCTACTGCCACGACATCCGCGACGGCGAGCGCTTCCACGGCATGGGCGAGTGGGCCTGGGCCGCCGGCATCTGTCCGCTCATCGGGCCGTGGCGCCTGGGCGCAGTGCAGCTGGTGCTGCAACGCAAGGGCGGCTTCGACCCCCACCAGCAGCTCGACTTCCTCTCGCGCCACAAGGCCTCCAACGTCTTTGCGACCCCGACGGCGATCCGCTCGATGATGGGCATCTCCGACGCCGGCACGCGCTACCCGCAGGAGTTCCGCATCGTCTGCTCCGCGGGCGAGCCGTTGAACCCGGAGGCGATCCGCTGGTTTCGCGAGCAGTACGGGGTCACAGTGCTCGACTACTACGGCCTGTCGGAGTCCTACCCGCTCTGCGGCAACTTCCCGTTCATGGACGTTCGAGAAGGCTCGATGGGCAAGCCCATGCCGGGCTATGACGTCGTGATCCTCGACGAGGACAAGCGGCCCGTCGAGCAGGGCGAGCGTGGCGAGATCTGCCTGCGCGCGCGCTCGAACCCGCACTATCCACTCGGGTACTGGAACAACCCGCAGGCCGGCGAGGAGACGTTCGGGGGAGCGTGGTTCCACACGAAGGACGCCGCCAGCCAGGACGAGGACGGCTACGTCTGGTACGAGGGCCGCGCCGACGACGTCATCATCTCGGCCGGCTACCGGATCGGCCCGTTCGAGGTGGAGTCGGCGCTGGCCGGCCATCCCGCCGTGGCCGAGGCGGCGGTCGTGGCCGCGCCCGACGACGAGCGCGGCAGCGTCGTCCGCGCGGTCGTGGTGCTGCGCGAGGGCTGCACTGCCTCGCCCGCCCTCGCCCTCGCGCTGCAGGAGCACGTCCAGGCGGAGACCGCGCCGTACAAGTACCCGCGGATCGTCGACTTCGCCGACGCGCTGCCGCGGACCGCGAGCGGCAAGGTCCGGCGCGCGGCGCTCAGAGACGCGGGGTAACCGCACCGCGAGCGGGACTAGGATCGCGCGTATGACCATCACACCCGCCGCGACCGCCATCGATCCCGCGCGCATCGCCGCGCTGACCGTGCGGGAGAAGGCGACGCTGGTCGAGCGCACGCGCCGCTCGGGGCAGTACTTCGCGCGCGCCAGCCGCGTGATGCCGGGCGGCGTGCCGTCGCAGTTCCAGCGCAGCGATCCCTGGCCCGTCTACCTCGAGCGCGGCGCGGGCGCCCGGGTCTGGGACGTCGACGGCAACGAGTACGTCGACTTCCACAACGGCTTCGGGGTCATGTGCGTCGGCCACGCCAACCCCGTCATCGCGGCGGCGGTGAAGGACCGCATGGACGAGGGCACTCACTTCGCCGCTCCGACCGAGGGCTCGATCG
>JBPCJA010000099.1:0-8299 GCA_051005755.1 Solirubrobacteraceae bacterium | reverse complement strand
AGAGCCTCGATGACCGCCCTCCTGCAGAAGTAGAAGCACTCTACGAAGCGCAGTACGTTCTGACTCCCTCTCTCAATCAATGAGCAGAGGAACCTAGAAACCCGGCCTCCGCGAAACCCAGCCCGCCTCACCCCGACATGCGCGTGGCGATCATGGCGGCTGACCAGCACGGCGTGGTGTCTGCCCGTCAGCTCCAGGCGGCGGGCCTGAACCGCCCGGCGGTCCAGGTGCGCGTCCGCAACGGCCGCCTGCACCCCGTCCACCGCGGTGTCTACGCGGTCGGGCACGGGGCGCTGACGCTGCACGCGCGGTTCATGGCGGCCACCCTGGCCTGCGGGCCGGCGGCCGTGCTGAGCCACCGCTCGGCTGGCGCGCTGTGGGGGTTTCTCGCCTGGGAGACCGGCTGCCACCCCGAGGTGATGGTGCCGGACTCCTCCGCACGCTGCCGGCGGGGCCTGCGCGTGCACCGCACCCGAGCCCTCGATTCCCGCGACGTCACCCGCCGCGATGCGATCGCGGTGACGACGCCGGCTGGCACGCTCCTCGACCTCGCCGACGACCTGCCGGCCAATGGCCTGCGCCGAACCATGCGGCAGGCCCAGGCGATGCGGTGGACGAACGTGCGCCAGATCGCCGACGTCCTCACGCGCGCCAACGGTCGTCGCGGCGCCCACAGGCTCGCCGCCCTCATCGCCGACGGACCCGCGCCGACGCGCAGCGAGTTCGAGGACGTCGTGCTCGACCTCGTCCTGAGCGCGGGCCTGCGGCGCCCCGAGATCAACGAGCGCCTCGGCAGCGTCTTCCCCGACCTGCGCTGGCCCGACCGGCGTCTCACCGTCGAGTGCGACGGCGCCGCCTGGCACGACAACAAGCTTGCCCGCGAGAACGACGCCGAGCGCCAGGCGCGCTTGGAGGCCGGCGGCGAGCGCGTCCTGCGGGTCACCTGGCAGCAAGCCGTCACCCGGCCGCAGCAGACACTCGCCCGGTTCGTCGCCGCGGGCGCGCCTTGCACCGACCGGCGGGCGTGATCAGTGCCCGGACATGGTCGCGGCCGCCAGATATCGCGCGACAGGACGCCGCGTCACGGGTGCTGGTTCGTCGGCGCCAGCGGGATACCGTGGCCGCGGCACAGAATCCCCGCTCGGCGCGCCCTTTCGCCGGCGCCGGAGCACGGTTCGCAGCGTGGCGCGGTCTGGCTCGATGTCGCGATAACTCATGTTGTCGACCGGGCTGTCGGGATGCATACCACCGGTAGTAGGCAGATCGTCGAGGATCGAGGGGTCGCGCCCGCGCCAGCCCATCCGGCGGCTTGCCGCCGCAGGCGCGCCTTACACTGACCGGCAGGCATGATCAGTACGAACCAGCTCAAGAACGGCAACCACATCGAGGTCGACGGGACGATATTCAAGGTCCTCGAGTTCCAGCACGTCAAGCCCGGCAAGGGCGGCGCCTTCGTGCGCACGAAGCTGCGTCGCGCGAGCGACGGCAACGTCATCGACAGGACGTTTCGCGCCGGCGAGAAGTTCCGCTCCGTCCACACCGAGGCGCGCAAGATGCAGTTCCTCTACGCCGACGGGTCCGACGCGCACTTCATGGACTCCGAGAGCTACGAGCAGCTCGCGATGCCGCAGAAGGGCGTCTCCGACGCGCTGCGCTGGACGAAGCCCAACGACAACGTCGACGTGCTCTTCATCGACGGCTCGCCATCGGACCTCCAGCTCCCGGCCTCCGTCGAGCTCGAGGTCACCGAGACCGAGCCCGGCCTGCGCGGCGACACGGCCTCCGGCGGCGGCGACAAGCCGGCGACGCTCGAGACCGGCGCCACGGTCCGCGTGCCGCTGTTCGTGAACGTCGGCGATCGCGTGAAGGTCCAGACCGCGACGGGCGACTACATGTCCCGCGCCTAACCCGTTCGGTGGGCGTGTCGCGCCGCTCCGATCAGCGCCGGGACGCCGTCTTCGCGCTCTACCAGGCCGATGTCACCGGGCGCGAGCTCGAGGACGTCTTCGAGCGCAACGCGTCGCTCTTCACGCGCGCGCTCGCGCATGCGGCGCAGGATCGCGGGGAGGAGCTCGACGCGCTCGTCGCCCGCCACGCGAAGGGCTGGACGGTCGAGCGCATCGCACCGCTCGAGCGCGCGATCATGCGCGTCGCGCTGCTGGAGATGTGCCACCCCGACGCCGCACCAGCCGACACGCCGATCCCGCCCGAGGGCGCGATCGACGAGGCCGTCGAGCTCGCCAAGACGTACTCCGGCGCGGACGCGCCCGGCTTCGTCAACGGCATCCTGGCCGCGGTCCACCGCGAGATGGGCCACAATCCCGCGCAACCATGAACGCCGCCGGCCCCGACGACGACGACACCACGCTCGACGAGCTCGTCACCCGCCTCGAGCGCGCCGCCGAGCAGCTGCGCTCCGGCGACCTCAGCGCCGACGCCGCCGCCACCGTCGTCGAGGACTGCGCCGCGCTCGCCTCACAGGCGTCGGCCGAGCTCGAGCGTCGCGCACGCGAGGCCGGGCGCGACCCGCTGCCCGGCCAGGACTCCCTCCTGTAGTGCCCTATCCGGACGAGCTGCGGCTGCTCATCGAGGACGAGCTCGAGGGTCTCGCCTTCTCCCGCAACGGGGTCACGGGCGGGCTCGTGGACGCGATGCGCTACAGCCTGCTGGCCGGCGGCAAGCGCATCCGACCGGTGCTCGCGCTGGCGACCGCGCGCGCGATCGGCCGCGACGCGCGCGATCTGCTACCGCTCGCCGCCGCGATCGAGCTCATCCACACGTACTCGCTCATCCACGACGACCTGCCGGCGATGGACGACGACGACATGCGCCGCGGGCGCCCGACGAACCACGTCGCCTTCGGCCAGGACGTCGCGATCCTCGCCGGCGACGGCCTCTACGCCGAGGCCTTCCGCCACGTGCTCACCCACCAGACCGGGGAGCCGGCGGACATCCTGGCCGCCGTCTGCGAGCTCGCGGGGGCGACCGGCGTCGACGGCATGGTCGGCGGCCAGTACCTCGACGTCGGGGGCATCCGGCTCGACGATCCCGATCCCGCCCGCTCACTGCGGCGCCTGCACGAGCTCAAGACCGGACGGCTGATCGGCGCGTCGGTGGAGTGCGTACTGCTCATAGCCGGCATGCGCAGACCCGCGACAACCGCATATTGCGACTTCGCCGCCGAGCTCGGCGTGCTGTTTCAGATCGTCGACGACATCCTCGACGTGACGGGCACCGACGACACGCTGGGCAAGCCCCAGGGCAGCGACGAGCGTCACGGCAAGCGCACCTATGTCACCGAGTTCGGGTTGGAAGGGGCACGCACGCTCGCCGAGCGCTCGCATCGCCAGGCACGGGCCTGGCTCGCAGAGGCGGCGCCGGCCGGGGCGCCCGAGCTCGAGCAGATCACCGACTTCATCGCCACCCGCACCTGCTGAGATGACCCTGCTGCAGCGCATCAACCGCCCGCAGGACCTCCACCCGCTCTCCGAGGAGGACCTCGCGCAGGTCGCCGAGGAGGTTCGCGGCCACATCATCGCGACCGTCGGGGAGATCGGCGGGCACTTCGGCGCCAACCTCGGCACGTGCGAGCTCGCCGTCGCGCTGCACTCGCTGCTGGACTCGCCGCGCGACAAGATCCTCTGGGACGTCGGCCACCAGGCCTATCCGCACAAGATCCTCACCGGGCGCCGCGACGCATTGGCCACGATCCGCCAGTACGGGGGCCTGGCGCCGTTCTGCGCGCCCGCGGAGTCCGAGCACGACATCATGGGCGCCGGCCACGCCTCGACGTCGATCGGCTACGCGGTCGGCCTGAAGGAGGGCATGAGGCGCATGGGCGTGCCCGACTCCGGCAAGGTCGTCGCGGTCATCGGCGACGGCGCGATGACCGGCGGCGTCGCCTTCGAGGCGATCCACCAGACCGGCGGGGCGGGCACCCCGATCGTCGTCGTGCTCAACGACAACGGCATGTCGATCGCGCCGAACGTCGGCGCGCTGTCGCGCTACTTCAACCGCGTCCGGCTGCACCCCAAGCTCTGGCACACGCGCGAGAGCCTCGAGGAACGCCTCAGCGAGCTGCCCGGCGTCGGACCGCACTTCGAGCGCTTCGGCCCGCAGCTGAAGGAGTCGATCAAGGCCTTCTGGGCACCGGGTCTGTTGTGGGAAGAGCTCGGCTGGGCGTACATGGGCGTCATCGACGGCCACGACGTCCACGCCCTGCGCATCGCGCTGCGCAGCGCGTTCGCCGCCCAGCGCCCGGTCGTCGTGCACATCGCGACCGTCAAGGGCAAGGGCTTCGCGCCCGCCGAGGAGGGCGGGCTGGAGGGGATGGAGCGCTGGCACGCGGCCAAGCCGAAGTCGATCCGCGACGGGGTCGCGGCCCCGGCGGCGCGGGTCGACCCGAGGGTGCCCGCCCGCCCGCCGCAGTACACCGCGGTCTTCGGCGACGCTCTCGTGCGAGAGTGCCGCCGCGACCGGCGCGTCGTCGGCATCACCGCGGCGATGAACACCGGCACCGGCCTGAACGTCCTCCAGAAGGCGATGCCCGAGCGCTACTTCGACGTCGGGATCGCCGAGCAGCAGGCGATCCTCTTCGCCGCCGGCCTCGCGCTCGAGGGCGTCAAGCCCGTGGCGGCGATCTACTCGACGTTCCTGCAGCGCGCGTTCGACCAGATCGTCCACGACGTCTGCCTGCAGCGGCTCAACGTCGTCTTCGCGCTCGACCGCGCCGGCCTCGTCGGCGACGACGGGCCGACGCACCACGGGGTCTTCGACATCGCGTACCTGCGCCCGCTTCCGAACATCGTGCTCATGGCGCCGCGCGACGAGGCGATGCTCGTCCACATGCTGCGCACCGCGCTGCTCTACGACGACGGCCCGATCGCGCTGCGCTACCCGCGCGGCGAGGCGTGCGGCGTGCCGCTGCCGGCGCGGCCGGAGGCGATCGAGATCGGCACCGGCGAGCTCCTGCGCGAAGGCGACGGCAGGGTCGCGATCGTCGGCTACGGCAGCGGGGTGGCCAAGGCGCTGGAGGCCGCCGACAGGCTCGCCGACGGCGGGATCGACGTGACGGTCGCCGACGCGCGCTTCGCCAAGCCGATCGACGCCCCGCTCATGGCTCAGCTCGCCGCCGAGCACGAGCTGCTCGTGACCGTGGAGGAGGGCGTGCTCGCGGGGGGCTTCGGCAGCGCCGTGTGGGAGACACTCGACGAGGTCGGCGCGCATCGCGCGCGGATCCTGCGCGTCGGTCTGCCCGATCGCTTCGTCACGCATGGCACGCCGGCGCTCCTGCACGCCGAGGTCGGCTACACCGGGCGGCGGATCGCAGAGCGCATCGAGGCGGCGGTCGCCGATCGCGCGATTGCCGGGACGTAGGACAGCCTTGGTCGCTGCGCTCGCGCTCGTCGCCGCCGGATGCGGCAAGGGCGGTGAACCCGTCGAGCAGGTGCGCGTCCTGCAGATGAGCTCACCCGCGGTCGTGCCCCGCGCCGACGGCGCCGGCACGGTCGTGCGCGTGAACGCCTCGGTGGCGACGGCGGCGGCCGCCTCGCCGCCGGTGCAGGTACCGCAGGTCGGGTCGATCGCGGTTGGCACGCCCAACGGCGGCAAGCTCGTCAACGGCCTCCAGCTTCCACCGCGGGGGCTGTACTGGGCCACATGGGACCCGATCCTGCACAGCGTGCCCAACCGCGGCTATCGGCGCTGGGGCACCGACCGGCTGCTGGCGTTCCTCGTCGGCGTCCTGCGCGACCACCACCTGGCGAACCCCGCAGCGCCGCCCGTGCTCGTCGGCGACCTCAGCCGGCCGCTCGGCGGCGAGTTCGGCCGCGACTACGGCGGGCTCGGGCACGCCTCGCACCAGAACGGCCTCGACGTCGACGTCTATTACCCGCGTGCGGACGGCACGCTGCAGGCCCCCGAGCGTCCCGAGGAGGTCGACCGGACGCTCGCGCAGGACCTCGTCAGCCGGTTCGTCGCATGGGGGGCGCAGTTCGCCTTCGTCGGCGAGCACGTCGGGCTCGGTGGACCGCCCGCGATCGTGCAACCGATCGCCCACCACGACGACCACGTCCACATTCGCATCGCGAACGCCCGCCGCTGAGGCCGAGACCGGCGCGTGGGCGACAGCGAAACGGCCCGCCGGGGAGGACGGGCCGTTTCTGGGAGGAGAGACACTGCTATGTGATTGTGGGGTCTGGCTCCGCACGGCGGGCGGATTTCTCAGATCGACCTCTCGGGCAGAGGTCTGGCCCGCCGCGCACGAAGAAGTCTCCTGGCTGGCCAGCCAGTTATGCGTGAGAGCGGTCACACAAGCGGCCCGATGGGTACGGTTGCGCGCGTGGCTCGCGTGCGCCTGGACGCCCTGCTCGCCGAACGTGGCCTTTTCGAGTCGCGTTCGCGGGCGGCGGCGTCGGTCATGGCGGGCGAGGTCCGCGTGGGCGGCCACGGCGAGCGGGCGCAGAAGCCCGGGCAGCTCGTGGATCCCGACATCGCCCTGGCCGTCGACGAGCGGCCGCGGTTCGTCTCGCGCGGGGGCGTGAAGCTCGCCAACGCGCTCGCGCAGCTCGGGGTCGACCCCGCGGGGCGCCGCGCGCTCGACGTCGGCGCTTCGACCGGCGGCTTCACGGACTGCCTGCTGCAGGCCGGCGCGGCGCATGTCGTCGCGCTCGACGTCGCCTACGGCGAACTGGATTGGGGGCTGCGCAACGACGAGCGGGTGACCGTGCTGGAGCGTTGCAACGCGCGCTCGCTGGCGCCCGGCGACCTGCCCTATGCGCCCGACCTCGTCGTCGTCGACGTCTCGTTCATCTCGCTGACGAAGGTCCTGCGGGCGGTGCTCGCGTGCGCCGCCGCGTGCCACGACGTCCTCGCGATGGTCAAGCCGCAGTTCGAGGTCGGCCGCGCCAGGGTCGGCAAGGGCGGCGTCGTGCGCGACGCCGCCACGCGGCGGGGTGCGCTCGTCGACGTCGCGGCCGCCGCCCAGGGGCTCGGCGCGAGCGTGCTCGGCTTCGCCTCCTCGGGTCTGCCGGGGCCGAAGGGCAACCGCGAGAGCTTCGTCTGGCTCGCCGAGGGCGGCCGCGACGGCGCTGTCGTAGACCTCGAGGATGCCGCCCGCCAGGTGGAGCCATGAGCCCCGTCCGCGCGGTCACGGTGCTGACGCACTCGCGGCCGCAGCAGATCGCACCGACGCTCGAGCGCCTCGTCGGGGCGGCCCGTGCGTGCGGCGTGCAGCTGCGCTTCGACCCGTCCGAGACCCAGAAGCTCGGTCTCGAGGGCGACGACATCGTCCTCGTCAACGCCGAGAGGATCGACGACGTGGATCTCTGCGTCGTGCTCGGCGGCGACGGCACGATCCTCAAGGGTCTGCGCCGCTATTGCGGCTCCGCCGTGCCGGTCTTCGCCGTGAACTTCGGCGAGGTCGGGTTCCTCGCGACGGTCGAGCCCGAGGAGCTCGACGTGTTCGGCTTCGAGCGCGCGTTCGCGTGCGAGTTCGACGTCCTGCGCCTGCCGGCGATCGCGATGGAGACCGGCAATGGCGTCGCGAAGGCGTTCAACGACGTCTCCTTTCACCGCAAGGTCGGCGGGCGGGTCGCCCAGCTCTCCTACGGCGTGGAGGGCGAGGAGGTCGGGTCGGTCCGTTGCGACGGGCTGGTCGTGTGCACCCCGGCAGGGTCGACGGGCTACAACCTCGCGAACGGCGGCCCGGTGCTGGCCTGGGGCGTGGAGGGCTTCGGCGTGTCGTTCATAGCGCCGCACTCGCTGACTGCCCGCGCGCTCGTCGTCGCGCCCGGGGACACGCTGAGCGTGTCCAACCACGGCCGCGAGGCCGTAGACGTCTCGGTCGACGGGCGTCCGGTCTGCGAGATCGCCCCCTGCGACGCGTTGCGCGCGGGGTTCGCGCGGGACGCAGCCGGGCTCGCGCAGCTGCCGGGCTCGTCGTTCTACCGGCGACTGCGGGCGAAGTTCGGGCGGCTGTCGTCGTAGGGGCGGCTGGTGGGCCTCAGTGGACGGTGTGAGCGAGCGCGTGTGGGGCACGACGCCGCGCGTCACGCTTGGGTTGCTGGCCCGGGCGGTCGCGAAGCGCGTCGCGTTGTGCCCCGTATGGAGGGGAAAGCGCTTGGCTGGGTGGGCGTGGGGTGGCGCGATTGGCGAGTTATTCGGCGTGGGAGCTGGAAACTCGCCAAATCGCGGATAGAGCCCTGGGGGGGTGTTGGAGGACCCAGTGTGGGCGGGGGAGGTTCGACACACCCCAGTCCAGAACCGAACCCCCACAAAAAGCGGAAAAGACCCCCGGGGG
>JBPCJA010000098.1:0-15383 GCA_051005755.1 Solirubrobacteraceae bacterium | reverse complement strand
TCAGCGCGCAGTTTGGGTTTCTCCCCGGCCTCCACAGCGGCGCTTTCGCTGGCAAACAGAACCCCGGTGCCTCGAATCGTCAGCAAATCCGGGCATTCTGAAGTCCCTCCAGAAGAGCCGCACCCCATCGACAGCGGTCGGCCGGATGTTCTTTCAGATCCTCGGCGCGATCGCCGAGTTCGAGCACGCGCTGATGTCAGAACGTACCCGTGACGGACTCGATGCCGCTCGCGCACGCGGGCGTACAGGCGGACAGAAGCCCAAGCTCACGCCGCGCCAGGCGGCGATCGCGCAGGGCATGTACGACGCGCTCGGCCCCGACGGCCGCCGGGCACACACCGTCCAGCAGATCGCCGACGAGTTCGGCGTCACACGCCCCACGATCTACCGCCACCTCCAACGCCCGAGCCGCTGAACCGAGCGCTCAGCCGAAGATCATGGCCTACTTGTCGGTTGGTGCCACGTGTCCTTAACGGCACCCCTCGTAGGGGGCGGGGCACGTGGGGCGCGCAGCGGTCATGCGGGGCCTGCCCGGAGCTCGTCGCGGACGCGCATCAGCGCGCGGCCGAGCAGGTTGGCGCCGGTGTAGCCGCCGGCGCGATCGCGACAGCCCCAGAGCGGGTCGTGACGTCGTCGCGACGAGCGTCGCATGTGACCGGCTTGAGCTGAGCCGAGAGCCCGCAGATCGCCGAAGCAAACCGCGCTGTCCGGGATCAGACGACGCCGGTCACCGCGCGCGCGGTCAGCATCGCCCCGACGACGATGATGACCAGGGCCGACAGCGCGGGGACCACGGCGAACGCGCGCGCGGTCATGCCTCGCGGGCGCCAGCGCGCTACGCGCCCGCGCGCGTAGACCACCGCGAGACCGAGCGCCGTGAGCGTCGCCGCGAGACCGAGGCTGAAGGTGACGATCAGCAGCAGGCCGAGCGCGACCTTCTGCTGCGCGACGGCCCCGAGCAGCACGACCAGCGCCGAGGGACACGGGATCAGCCCGGCTGACATACCGGCTGCCAGCAGCACCCGCGGCCGTAGGGAGTCAGGCGCGTGGTCATGCCCGTGGTCGTGGCCATGCGCGCTGTCGTGCGCGTGCGCGTGGTCATGCCCGTGGTCGTGGCCATGGTCGTGCGCGTGGTCGTGATCGTGCCCACGGTCGAGGTCGTGCCCAGGTGCGTGGCCGCCGTCATCGACGGCGTGCGGGCGCTTGGCCGTCCCGTGCGTGTGGCCGCCCGGTCCGTGGTCGTGGCCCTCCGGCACTCCGCGCAGCCGGGCGCGCAGGACGAGCGCGCCGACGACCAGCACGAGCAGGCCGGCGGTCAGGTTCAACCACGGGTACAGGTCCTCGGGCAGGACATACTGAGACAGCAGGAGGGTGATCACCCCGAGCGCGAAGACGCCGATCGTGTGCGTGATCGTGACGATCGCTCCCAGCGTCACGGCATGGCGCGCCTCGCCGCGGGCGCCGACGAGGTAGGCGGCGACCATTGCCTTGCCGTGGCCCGGCGAGAGTGCGTGCAGCGCCCCCCAGCCGAAGGCGGCGACGAGCAGCAGGATGAGCACGCCCTTGCCGGCGGCGGCGTCGGCGAAGAGCCCCGCGAAGCCGCTCTCGCTGCCGCCACCGGACTGTGTGGTCACGAGGCTGCCGCCCTCCGCGCGGGGCGCGGTCACGGCGCCGTCGCCGGGTCGCACGCGCAGCGTGATCTCACGCTGGTCGGCGGGGCTCTGCAGGAGCGAGCGAGGATAGCTGCGCAGGCGGCGCGTCGGCTCGGTCGCGGGAAGGTCCGACGTCGTGTCCGTGCCTTCGCCCGCGGTCACGATCATGCCCCGCCAGCCGAGACGGTCTGCGAACGTCCTGTCGCGCAGCCGGACCTCGCGCGCCCCCGGTGCGGCGGCGGTCAGCAGGACCTCGACGCGCGTGGTCCGCAGGCCACCCTGCCCGGTGGCGAAGGCGATCGAGCCCGGCCCGCTTGCCCGCAGCGCGACGATTTGTTGGTCGACCCGCAGCTCGAGCCCGCGCAGTGCCTCCGCGCGCTTGGCCGCCAGAACCTCGGCCGGGGAGCGATCGCGCTCCTGAAACGTGGGGATCTCGGCCTGGTCGAGGATCCAGCGCACGTCGACTCGATCCTTCGAGACGCGGACCACGTCGAGGCGGTTGACCGAGAAGTTGCCGAGCGGGTGGGCCGCGGCGATCCCCGGAGACAGCAGTCCCGTCGCCCCGGCGATGCACAGGCACAGCGCGATGAGGGACCGGCGCGCGCTCACAGCTTGGCGAGCGCGCTTCGCGCGGCCTGCGCGTGTAGTGGCGAGAAGCCGGGGTTCGCCACGGCGTCGCGCAGCAGCCTCGCGGCCTCGTCGCGTCGCCCGGCCGCCCTGGCGCTCATGCCGGCGTGGTAGAGAAAGCTCGCGTCGCGGGAGCCGAGGCGCAGGGCGCGACGTCCGTACCGCAGTCCTGCACGAGCGTCGCCGGCGCGCGTGAGCGCCCAGCCAAGGGCATCGGCCGAGCGAACGCTGGGCGCGTTGGCCCAGGCCGCCTGAGCGAGCTTCACCGCGCGGCGGGCGTCGCCGTGGTCGGCCTCGAAGATCGCAAGCTCGGCGTCGGTGTTCACGCCGGCGGCACCGAGCAGCTGCTGCTGGGCCCGCACGAGCTCGAGCGTGCGGCGACCCTCGTCGCGGCGTCCCGCGGCCAGCTCGATCTCCCCGAGGCCGACGACGTACTCCTGCAGGGGCAGGCGCTCGACGACCGCCCGCAGGCGCTCGATGGCGGGCTTCAGGCGCCCGGCGGCGACGTCGAGGCGGGCGATCCCCGCCTCCGCGGGGGCATAGCCCGGCAGCTTCGCCCGGGCGGCATCGAACGCGCGCCGCGCCTGTTCGGTGCGCCCCAGGGCGAGCTCGACGTTGCCCCTGAGCGCCTGCACGTACGCGGCGTTCTCGGGTGCCTCGCCACCCGCCGACGCGGCGAGCGCGAGGGCGAGGGATGCGCCGTCGAGATCGCCGCGCAGCTCGCGGTAGTAGGCGACGCGCGCGTAGGAGGCGAGGTTGGGCTTCAGGTTGACCATCCGCTGCAGCGTGCGCTCGGCAGCCGCGTAGCGACCGAGCTCGACGTTCGCGTCGACGAGGACGCCCAGCGGGGTGACGGAATCCGGGGCCAGCTCGTGCGCTCGCCGGCCATCGCCGAGGGCACCGCGGAAGTCGTGGCGCGCCAGACGCAGGATCCCGCGCTCGGTGTAGGCCGCGGCATTGCCGCGATCGCGGCGCAGGGCGCCCTCGATAGCCCTGCCGGCGCGGTCGTATGCGCTCAGGTCGCCCGTCTCGCGCACGCTCTGCAGCAGCGCGGCGGCGAGCCCGACGAGCGGCCCGGCGTCATCGGGGCGGCGGCGCGCAGCCTGTTCGAGCCTGGCGATGTGCGCCTGCGTCCCGCGGGCCGCGACCGACGCGGATGCTGCCGACCGCGGGGGAGAGGACTCGTCCGGCGAACCGAGGTCCACCGTGACACCGAGGACGATCAGGGTCAGCACGAAGGCCGCGGCGCAGAGAGAGAGAACGTTGCGCGGCATGTTCATCGAGGTGCCGGTGGGACCGGGACGAGCCGCGTGCGGCGCGTCCCGGTCCCGAGGCCGTCTCCTAGGACGGAGCGTCCGCCGGTGTCGGGGCATGCGTCGGCTCCTGGCGATCCTCGGTGGGCGAGCCACCGATCTCGTTCTTCAGCGAGGGGATGTACGGGAACGTCGGCAGGAACTCCTGGTCGTTGCGGTCCACGCCATCGCCCAGCGGCAGCTTCTTGCCGCCCTGATCGGGCGCTACGAGGTAGCCGCCGAGCACGCGCAGCTCGATGTCGACCACGTCGTCGCCGAGGCGCCGCCCGTTCGGGAAGCCGGCGGTGTCGCCGCCGATCACGCCGAAGCGATTCTCGTTCTCCGTCGGCGGGATGCCCATGTTGAGCTTCAGCGTGTCAGCCGCCGCGGGGTTCTTGCGGATCTGGTTGAGCCCCGGGACGCCCGTGAAGAATGCCTGCACGATGTCCGTGCGGCCGGTCTCCTTGATGCCCAGCATCAGCAACTGGTTGAACGCGCCGGCCAGGAACGGGTTGGTCGCGAACTTGCCGAAGCGATCTGACCTGGAGCCCCCTTCGGGGTGAAGGCCCAGACGTCCGTGTCATCGGCGAGTGGATCGGCCGACGTCAGTGGCGCCTCGCGATGGCTCGAGCCACTGCTGATGTTGACGGCCACGACGACGGCGGCCAGCGACGAAAGCAACGCCGCTGCCAGCAGGACAAGCTTACGCATGGAGCTCCTTGGGACTTGGGAGGGCTGGGTCAGTCACTAGCATTGCGCTACGCCGGAGTAGCCGGATCAGCGGCAACCACCAACGCGCCATCTGCGCCCAAATCCCGGGCTCATGTGGCGCGTCGAAGGTGCTCGTCGTTCCCGACGACCCGTCAGGCTGGCTGTTCGCAAGACGGTTGGCGTCCGGCGTGAGACACGCGCCTGCGAGAATGCCCCGCGTGCCCCAGCGCCTTCTCATCCTCGGCTCGACCGGCTCGATCGGCACGCAGGCGCTCGAGATCGCCTGAACGAGCGGCCGGTCGACGCCGCCGGACTGACGCTACATGTCGGTTGGTGCCGCCTTCCTTAACGGCACCCCTATCTCGTGCGTGCTCGCGTAGTCATCGGTGCCGAGGAACTCGCAGAGCGGCCGCTTTGAGCCACCACCGGAGCCGAGCGCAAAGGTGATGAGGTACGGCCGCTGGGAACGCGAGCGCACCCGCGTCCTCGCGCCAACCGACGACGATGCCCCGCTGTTCGTCACGCTCGGCCGCCGGCGACTGGACGGCAGCTACGTCGGTGTCGGCGGGCGCTGCGGCCAGCCAGCCCTCGCCGCGTCCCAGCCGGCCCTCGATCTCGGCCACGACGGCGTCTATGTCGGCGCCGTTGGAGCGCACCCCGTCCAACCGGCACTTCGTCATCGTGACCTGATCGAGGTTAGCCGTCTCGAAGCAGGCGCATCGAGCAGGCACTCGTTGAACGTCGCTCCCTGGAGCGTCGCGTTTCTCCAGCTCGGAGGGATGCGGATGCCCCCCGTCGAGGTGTTGATCGGGGCTACCTGGCTGATGCCGATGCCGATGACCTCGCGTGACTCCACGCCCGCCTGCCGCACGAGCGCGTCGATCTTCGGGGCGACCCAATCGAGGTATCCTTCGGGGGCCGGAGCAGCTGGAAGTGGCGCTCGTAGCTCTCTTGCTCATCGAAGAGCTGGCCGTGGTGTCGGCGATCGCCACCCGGGCGTTCCGTGGCCCATCTCGACGCCCACCGCATAGCCGATGTCGGGTCGCGCGGGCTCGCGCGCTCACAGGCGCGAAGCAGATCGCGCTGGTGATCCTGGCTCAGCGCGCGAGGGGCCGCACGCACCGGCAACTCGCGGCGCACGTTCGGGTTGCCCAGCCCGCGCTGGCGATGCAAGGCGTCCAGGGACGCCAGCGCGAGGTTCACCGTCGACGCCGCCGCGCGACGCTCGACCTTCAACCAACGACGAAAATCACGCGCGGCATGATCACGCGCGAGCCGATCGGCGAGCGGATCAGCGTCCCAGCCGGCGCTGGCGGCGAGCCACTCCAGGAACACACGGACGTTGCGGGCGTACTCGCGCTTCGTGCGGTCGGCGAGGGGCTGGCGTTCGAGCCAGCGCTCGAAGTCCGCCTGTGCCTGCGCGACATCGCCGAGCTGCTGCATCCGGCGGCCGACCCTATTTGTCGCTGCGGCGGAAGCCCGATCGGCTACCGCCGCGGCACCGGTTTGTCGCCGCCCGCGCTCGCTTCTTGGCGACTAAGAGCAGCTATGTTCACCCGTGAGCAGACCGTCAACGACGTACGCGAAGGGTCTTGGATTCCGTCTGGGGAGCCGGTTAGGTTGCCCGTGTCATGCACGTCGGCGATGTCAACGAGCCTGGGCGGCGCTACACCGTTCGTCGCGTCTTCTTGCCGGCGCAGGCTGTCGAGTCGTTCACGGTCATCGGTCCAGACCTGCGGCCGGTCGCGGTGGTCGATGAGTACCTCGCCTGGCTGACTAGCTGCGAGCGCTCGCCAAACACGGTCGAGGCGTACGCGCACGACCTGCGGGCGTTCTGGACGTTCTTGGCCGAGCACGACTTGAACTGGGAGCGCGTCGGGGTCATCGAGCTTGCGGAGTTCGCGGCGTGGGCGCGGCGGCCGGCGAGGAACGTCATCGTGCTGGCCGACGAGGCGGCGCGGTTGTCGCCGCGGACGGTCAACCGGATGCTGACCGGGGTCGTCGGCTTCTATGAGCTGCAGGCGCGGCGCGGGAACACGCTCGCCAAGGACCTGATCGTCCGGACGCGCAGTGGCCGGGGTGGCTACAAGCCGTTTCTGCACGGGATCGCGCGCAGCCGTCCGCGCGGTCGCGCGGTGCGCCTACCGGAGACGAAGTCGCTGCCGAAGACGCTGACGCTCGAGCAGGTCGCAGCGGTCATCGACGCGCAGACGCGGTTGCGTGACCGCTTCTTGTTCGCGTTGCTGGCGAGCACGGGGATGCGGATCGGCCAGGCGCTGGGCCTGCGTCATGAGGATGTCGTCGCTTGGGAGCGGCGGATCGTGATCGCGGCCCGTCCGGGCGCGTCGCGACGCGCGCGCAGCAAGGGCGGGAGCGAGGGCGGCGTCCCGGTCGCGGCCGAGCTGATGCGCCTGTGGAGTGATTACATGCACGAGGAGTACCGCGACCTGGACTGCGATCACGTCTTCGTGAATCTGTGGGGCGGGCAGATCGGGCGGCCGCTGACGTACTCCAACGTCGACCGGATCGTCGAGCGCACGCAGCGCAAGGTCGGGTTTGCGTTCACCGCGCACCAGTTCCGCCACACGTACGCCACGCTGGCCTACCGCGACGGCGTTGCGCTGGAGGTCATCGGCGCGCTGCTGACGCACCGCTCGCCGACCTCGACGCTGGTCTATACGCATCCGACGGCCGATGATCTGCGCAAGGTGCTGGCGCAGCGCGGTGTCCTGGAGAAGGTGAGGGATCTCGTCGCATGAGCGCCGAGGCGCTGCGTCTCGTTGAGGGTGGCCGGGCGCCGCGCGGCTGGGAGGAGCTGTGGGTCAAGGATGTCTGGAGCCGCAGCGAGCTGCCGCACGGCGATCTCGCATCGGGCTATGACGGCGAGGATCGCATCCACTTCGAGGGTCTGCTTCAGCCGTGGCTGAAGGAGGCCGCCAAGCGCTGGGCGCGCGTGCGGCTGCTCGGCGACACGACGCCGTCGACGATGAGCAACTACGTGACCGACGTGCGGCGCTTCAGCGAGTGGCTGGCCGACCATGCGCCGGAGGTCCGCTCGCCGGCGTTGCTGTCGCGCGAGGTTCTGGAGGACTACCTGCTCTGGGTTCGTCACAGGTCGCCATGGAAGCCGGCCACGCGCCAGCGGCGGGTCATCGCGCTGCGCAACCTGCTTGAGGAGCAGGCCGAGGACGGCCTCGCCGGCCTGCCGCGCGGCGCGATCATCCACGGCGGTGAGGTTCCGCGCGTGGACTACCGCCTGCCCAAGGAGCTCGGCGCAGGCGTCTTCGCGCAGTGGGTCGATCCCGCCAATCTCGCGTTGATCGACAGCGAGCAGCACCGCACCGTCGTCGTCCTGCTGGCCCTCACCGGCTTTCGCGTGTCGAGCATCGTCACGCTCGCGCGCGACGCGCTGCAACTCGGGCCCGACGGCCATCCCTACCTGCGCTACCGCAACATCAAGTCCAAGCGCGAGGCGATCCTGCCGATCGCGCCGCAGCTGGCCGAGCAACTCACCCGCCAGGACGCCTGGCTGCGCGGGCAGTACCCCGAGGGCAGCGAGTGGCTGCTGCCCTCGCCGCGGGCCGCCACGAAGGGCGCTGCCAAGGGCGCCGCGTTCCACATCGCGCCGCGCACGATCGACCACATCGTCAAGGGCTACGTCCGGCGAGCCGAGATCCGCAACACGGACGGCGAGCTCGCGCTGCACATCCACCCGCACCTGTTTCGCCACCACGTCGCGACGAGCATGGTCAACGACAACGTCCCGCTGACGGTCATCCAGAAGGTCCTCGATCACGGCTCGATGCTGATGACTGCCCACTACGCGCGCTTGCACGACGAGACGCTGCGGCGCGAGGTTCGCCGCTGGCACGAGCGCGTCAACGTCCGCGGCGAGCGGATCGCGCTGGCGCTCGACGGCCCGCTGCAGGAGGCGGCCTGGATGAAGGAGCGCATCGCCCGCGCCAAGCAGGCGCTGCCCAACGGCTACTGCGGCCTGCCGCTGGTGCAGACCTGCCCGCATCCCAACGCCTGCCTGAGCTGCGACAGCTTCCTCACCGACGGCTCGTTCCGCCACGTCCACGAGCAGCAGCAGGCCGAGACGCGCCGATTGCTCACCGACGCGCGCGAGCACGACCGCGTCCGCCTCGTCGAGGTCCTCGAGCGCGACGATCACAGCTTGACCAGGATCCTCGAAGGCATCGACGCGATCAAGGTCGACCGCGCCGACGAAACCGACACGGACTTCGACTTGCGTGACCTTCCTGCTGGGATCGAGAAGGAGGCCTCCTGATGACCACGCAACCCGCCCGGCGACCGCTCGCCGACGCCGCGGCGCGGCGCACGCTCGATGCCGAGCAACGCGTCCGCACCGCGCTGCGCGAGCTCGATCGTGACGGCGCGACGATCAGCTTCGCCGCTGTCGCCCAGCGCGCCCGGGTCAGCCGCGCGTTTCTCTACGAGCACGCCGACTTCCGCGCCGAGATCGAGGCGCTGCGCACAGCCCGGGGCGCTGCGCCCGGGCGCCTGCCAGCTGGTCAGCGCGCCAGCGACGCCTCGCTGCGTGCGCGGCTGCGCGCCGCGCTGGATGACAACCAGCGCCAGCGCGAGGAGATCACGCGGATGCGCGACGAGCTCGCGATCGCCCATGGCCGCGTCCGCGAGCTCGAGCTCGAGCGCCGGGTCCGGCGATGAGCGCCTGGCCCGCCCCACCGGCGGCCGCGGCGCTGCACGGCCCCGCCGGCGAGTTCGTGCAGCGCACCGCCCCGCGCACCGAGGCCGACCCGATGGCCTTGCTGGCCCAGTTCCTCGTCGCGTTCGGCGCGGCCGCCGGGCGCAACGTCCACTACGCCGTCGAGGCTACCCGGCATCACCTCAACGAGTTCGTGATCCTCGTCGGCCCGTCCGGCAAGGGCCGCAAGGGCTCCTCCTGGGACCACGTCGACGCGCTCCTCGCCCAGGTCGACGGCGACTTCGCCGAACGCTGCGTCTCCTCGGGCCTGTCGTCCGGCGAGGGCCTGATCTGGGAGGTCCGCGACGGCGACGGCGCTGAAGGCGAGCCGGCCGTCGGCCGCGACAAGCGCCGCCTCGTGCTGGAGTCCGAGTTCGCGCAGGTCCTCAAGGTCCTCGCCAGGGAGGGCAACACGCTATCGCCCGTCATCCGCAACGCCTGGGACGCCAAGACGCTTCAGACGATCGCCAAGCACACCCCGGTCCGCGCCCGCGACGCGCACATCGCGCTCGTCGGGCACATCACCAAAGACGAGCTGCTGCGCTTCATCACCGCCACCGAGCTCGCCAACGGCTTCTTCAACCGCTTCCTCGTGATCGCCGTCCAGCGCAGCCAAGAGCTGCCGTTCGGCGGCCGCCTCGCCGGCGACGACCTCCACCGCGTCCGCGACGCGACGCTGACCGCGCTGCGCTTCGCCGCCCTTCAGCGCCAGCTCACGTTCGACCCGGATGCCCGGGCACGCTGGATCGAGGTCTACGGCCCGCTGTCGCGCGGTGAGGAAGGCCTGCTCGGCGCCGCCACGCACCGAGCCGAAGCGCACGTCGTCCGCCTCGCCGCCATCTACGCAACGCTCGACACCAGCCAGCACATCTGCCTCCCGCACCTCCAAGCCGCCCTGGCCGTCTGGCGCTACAGCGCCGACTCCGCGCGCTGGATCTTCGGCGACAGCCTCGGCGACCCGACCGCCGACGAGATCTGGACGCTCGCCAAGGACCGACCCGCCGGCGTCACCCGCACCGAGGTCCGCGACCTGTTCAGCCGCAACAAGAAAGCACGCGAGATCGACCGCGCCCTCACCATCCTCGAGGAAGCTGGTCGGCTGCACCGCACAACGATGAGCGACGGCCCCGGCCGACCAGCCGAGACCTGGCTGCCCACCGCCGGTCGGCGAGCCGCATGACCGCGGGCCCGACCTCGCAACTGCCTCGCTGCTGACCGCGGGCACGCTCGCGCTCCCGCAGCCCGCGCTCGGTCATCCACGGGCATCGCCGCCCGCCCCAAAGGTCGTTTCGGTCGTACTCGCTTACAGCGTCCCGGCTCGGTGCTGCCCTCCTACTCGTCCCTGACATGTCCACAACACGAATCCTCAGCAACGCCGGGGCTCAACACCACACGGGTGAACATAGTCATCCTTAGCCGCCGCGCATACGTGACGCGCTCAGCCTCACTCTGTTGATGCGGCTCAGGTCGCCGCAGGCCGCGCGGCACCCGTACGGCTGGCCTTGTGCTGCTCGGCAGTCGTCGGGGCAAAGCGAATGAGGAACGGGGCGACGAGGAGGCCGTAGCCGAGATGCGCGAACACCTCGAACGTCTGGTTTGGCCCCTCCTGGAACCACTCGAAGACGACCCGGCCAAGAAACTGGAAGTTGACGAGGTATAGCAAGATCCCGAACGCGGCACCCATCCCTACGAGACGAGCGGCTCCCTTTGCGAGCGGCGCGAGCACGGCCAGCGCAGCACCGAACGCGCCGGAGAGCGTCAGGTGAACGATCAGGCCGACGGCCGCGTTGACCGGTTGGGGATCGGGCTTATCGGCGAAGTAGAAGATGGTCGAGATGTCGTACAGCGGAGCCACGGCCGGCAGACCTTGGCTGTCTGCGTACCACATGTTCGCCAGCAGGAACAAGAGACCGGCGAACGTGCCGCCGACGACGCCGTAGGCGATGCGACGATCGAGATCCCGTAGGAGATCCATCAATGTGTCCTTTCAGAGGGAGACTAGTCGAGACCTCTGACCCAGTTCCCGAGGCAACGGTTCACGGGTTGCGTAGCTCGAACGCGCCATGCGTGCCGCGAGCGCCCTTCCGGCTGGGCCGGATGCGCGGGGGGCGGGGTGCGCGGGCTTGCGGTGTCTACATGGGCGTTGGGCGCCCGCGGGACATTGACCCGGCCGATTCCGACGGCGGGGGTCCCAGTCGGATGAAGAGGTCGGGGCAGGGTTCTTACCAGCACCCCTGCTCGAGGCTGCGAAGCTGCGGGGTCTCCCGCCGGGCGCCATTGATCGGCCGCTGCGCGGGTCGGGCGGCGCGCGACCCGTTGTCAGCGGGTGGCAAGCGGCTGTCGGATGTCCTGCTCGAGCTCGCCGGCGTTGGCGTACGCCCCGAGGCGGATGTCGACCTGCTTACCCTTTGCGTCGAGGAAGAACGTCGTGGGGGAGATCCGGCCGCCGCCGAGCGATCGTGTGGCCTGCGAGTCGGGGTCGAAGATGCTCGGGAAGCCCGGTGGCACCTCGCGCAGGAACTGCTCGGCGGCGCTTCGTTCGTCGGCCGCGTCGAGCCCGACGAACGCGACACGATCCTCAAACTTGGAGGCGGCCTGCTCAAAGAACGGGAACTCGGCGCGGCAGGGTGGACACCACGACCCCCACTGGTTGACGACGACGGGGTGCCCGCGCAGAGCCGCCAGACGCGTCTTGAGGTCCGCAGCGCCTTCGCCGACGAGCTTGTCGGCCTGCGCGGCGTTGGCCGCAAGCGCCTGGTCGGGGCCGCCGGATAGATCGACGTCCGGTGCGGCCGCGGCGGGTGTCGACGTGCTCCCTCGCGGGGCGCCGGTCGGAGCCTGACCGGCGCCGCAGGCGGCAAGCGTAAGCGCTGCGGCGACAGCGGCGCACGGCGCGATCAGGCCTCGCGTCATTCGCGGGCGTGGGTGGACATGATCGGTTGCTGGACCATCGCCCTGGAGGATTGCGCACGCGGCACGTCCATGAGCCGGGCAGCGGCCGCGCGTTCGCAGGTTGTAAGACGTGACTTGTAGTGTCGCGATCGTGCGGCGCACAGCAGCAGCGTTGGTGGTCTTGGCGCTTGTGGTCGCCGGGTGCGGCACTTCGGACGCCGATCGCCTTGATCGCGGGACTGTGTCGCGAACCGCGGCGTATGACTACCAGTCGCCGCCGTCAGCGCGCGACGCGCCGGTTTCGGGCGCAGTTACAGCGGACGCTCAGGCGGTTGTGCGGTCGCTGCTGGCGGGGCGTCCTGGCGGCGACGCGCTGCGGCGTGTCGCCGCGTCGGGTGACGCGCGGCAGGCGTGGCTGCTGGCCGATCTGCTGCGATTCGTGCAGGACGAGGGTGAGGAGCGGGCGATCGTCGACGCGTTCGCCCGTCTGACGGGCCGCGATCCGCGCGAGGATCCGGCGTTCGGCGACAGCGCCTGGAGGAGCGTCACGAATCACCTGATCGCGTGGGACACGCCGGCGGCGCCGGGCTATATCGCGGTGAAGGCGATGCTGTTCACAGCGATCGAGCCGGCCTGGCGAGCATTCTTCGCCGACCGCGACGCGGACATCGACTGGCGGCTGGTGTCGTGGGGCGGCGTGGCGATCGACGCCCGGCCTGCCGGAGCGACCGCGCCGTGCCCGCGCGGCTGCATCCCCGCGCTCGACGACCCCAAGCTCACCAGCGCGCCTGAGGGCGGCTGGTATCGCGACGACGCGATCGTGTTCGGGGTCGTCGTCGACGGTCAGGCGGTCGCGTTTCCGCGCAACATCATGGAAGTCCATGAGATGGTCAACGTCACGATCGGCGGCCGCCGGCTGGGGATCCCGTACTGCACCCTGTGCGCGTCGGCGCAGGCGTACTTCACAGACCGGCTGCCCGGCGGACGGCGACCGGCGGTGTTGCGAACCTCGGGGCTGCTGTCGCGATCTAACAAGGTCATGTACGAGCTGCGCACCCGGTCGGTGCTGGACACGTTCACCGGTCGCGCAGTATCGGGGCCGCTGCACGACGCTGGCGTCACCTTGAGGCAGACCTCGGTGACCGCGAGCAGCTGGGGTGCATGGAAGCGTGCGCACCCCGGGACGCGGATCGTCTCGCGTGACGGCGGGATCGGCCGCGAGTACCCGGCTGATCCGCTGCGCGGCCGCGACGACGACGGTCCGATCTTCCCAATCGGACCGGCCGATCCCCGGCTGCCGATGCAGGAACGAGTGATCGGTGTCATCGCACGCGACGGGACGCCTGTCGCGTTCTCGTCTGACCGGGCCCGCGCCGCGCTCGCCGACGACCGCGGCGTGGCGCTACGCGGGGTGCGGCTGCTCGCCGACGGCAGCGGCCTGCGCGCAGTCGATCCCGACGGCCGCGCGCTCGTCGCGCACGAGGCGTTCTGGTTTGCCTGGAGCCAGTTTCACGCCGGCACCGCGGTCTGGATCCCATGACCGGCGGCCGGTCACCGACGCTGCGGCTGCGCCAGGGATTCGTGCTACTCGCCGGCGCGATCGTCTTCGCGCTGATCGTCGGGTCGGGACCCGACACGTTCTACTGGACGCCGCTGGGCATCGGGCTGGTGTACCTCGCGGCCGCGGTCTCGGGCGGCCGCGAGGGCGGCTACTGGTCGGGCGCACTCGTGCTCGTCGGCTGGGGGGCCGCGGTCGCGTACGCCCGTCAAGCGCGCCCGGATCTCGACATCGCGGGCCTGTACCTCGCCGGCGCCGGGCTCGGCGCGAGCGCCGCGATCGCCGCGCAGCGGCTCGGCATCAAGGCCGACGCGCTCGGCGCGACGCTGACCGTCGTCGCCGCCGGCGCGATCCTCGCCCTCGCAGGCGAGCTCTCCGAGCTGACGGACGCGCGGACCTACGCCGTGTTCGTCGGCGCGGTCGGCCTCGTCAACATCGTCTGGGCGCTGCTCGCCGACCGCTCAAGATGAGGCTGGCCCCCGATCGCGCACCGAGGGACGGCGCAGCGCGACGAGGGCCGGCACAGCGCTGCCTTGGACCTCCAAGCTAGGCGAACCGTCGTACTCGTGCGAGGGTCTGACGGTTCATGAGCTCGCCGAGCGGGAAGCCGACGTATCGAGACGCCATCGCCGCGCCGCGCGTGATCGAGGATGAGCGCGTGCTTGTCGCGCTCGCGCGAGCGGGGGAGCGGGCCGCGTTCGATGAGCTCGTGCGCCGGCACGCCGATGGCTTGTTCGCCGTCGTCGTGCGGTTGTGCGCTGATGGGCACGAGGCCGAGGAGGTCACGCAGGAGGCGTTCCTGCGCGCATGGCGCGGCTTGCCCGGCTTTCACGGTGACGCGCAGTTCTTCACATGGCTATATCGGATCGGCGTCAACAAGGCCAGCCGTCGCGCCTACAGCCGGCGTCGCCGCGCCGATGTCGTGGTCGTGTCGCTTGACGAGCAGCGCGAGCAGGAGTCCCCCGACCGCTTCGTGCGGCCCGCGGAACGCGCCGAGCAGTCCGACCTGCGACGCATGCTCGAAGCCGCGATCGCGGCGCTGCCGGTCGATCACCGTGCCGCGCTCGTGCTGCGCGACGTCGAGGGACTCTCGACCACGCAGGCGGCCGCGGTGCTCGGCCTGCGCGAGGCGGCGTTCAAGAGCCGGCTGCATCGCGCCCGCAAGTTGCTCCGCAGCGGGCTGGCGGACTACGCGCGCCAGCGGGGGTCGTTGTGAGCGCCGAGCATCGCCAGGCATCCGCGCGGCTGCTCGCCTACCGTGAGCAGACCCTGTCATCACACGAGGATGAGCGCGTGCGCGCGCACCTGCGCGATTGCGCGGACTGTCGCAAGTCGCTCGCACAGCTGACCGAGTTAGCCGACGAGCTGCGCGCGATTAGCAGCCCGGCTCCGGAAGGGCTCGCCGCGCGTGTCATCGCCCACCTCGACGCCGGGAGCGCGTCCGCGCGCCTGAGCGTCGCCACGGCCCCGAGCGACACGCCCTCCCCACGTACACCGGCCGTTGCCGCGGCATGGGAGCTCGCACGTGAGCAACTGCCTCGCACGCTGCTGCTGTCGTTCGTCGCCGGTGTCGCGATCACCCTCCTGAAGGATCTCGGAACGCTGTTTACGGACGGCATCACCGTGCAGACGTGCGCCGTCTGTGGCGCGAACTTCGTCGCCGCGTTCGCGCTGCTCAACGTCTGGTTGCTGCTCGCGCGGTCACGCAACCAGCCACCCTGACCACGGCCGGGCTTCGCAGGCCGCCCCCCCCCCTCTCTGTCAATGTAGCGTGAGTCGTTTTCAACATCAGTAATTTTTCCCGGAAATTGTGCATAACTTGGGCGGGGAACGGGAGCTCTCAAGCGATATGACGGAGATCACGAGCAACGGGGCTGGGGTGCCGGACCCCGAGCTGGCGCAGCGTGCGCAGCGGCGGCGGT
>JBPCJA010000097.1:0-5124 GCA_051005755.1 Solirubrobacteraceae bacterium | reverse complement strand
AGCGCGCAGTTTGGGTTTCTCCCCGGCCTCCACAGCGGCGCTTTCGCTGGCAAACAGAACCCCGGTGCCTCGAATCGTCAGCAAATCCGGGCATTCTGAAGTCCCTCCAGAAGAGCCGCACCCGATTGAATCAGTGCGCCGTCTCACGGCACGAGAACGGCCACAAGCGCCCCGGGCCGTACTACCAGGCGCTGTACTGCGAGGTCTACGGCGCGACCCTGCCCAGCTTGGGTTCCGGGTGGCGCTTCCCGCAGAAAGCAGTGATCCTGATGACGTGGACCGACGCGAGTTCCTGACGGGTACGGCAGGCTTCATGGCCACGGCCGTCCTGCCGACGCCGACGCGGTTGGGTGGTTCGGACATCGTGCGCCTGCGGCAGTCCATCACCCATCTGTACGCGTTGGACGACCAGCACGGAGCGGGCTCGGTCTACTCCGCGACCGCGCGCACGTTCCAGCGCCTGCGCAGCCTCGTGGAGCACGCCAGCTACAGCGAGACGACCGGACAGGCGCTACAGGAACTCACAGGGATGACCGCTGAGCACGCCGGTTGGCTGGCGTTCGACGCAGGACAGCACGACGACGCGCGCCGTTGGTGGCTTGAGGCCCTGCAATGGGCCCGGCTCGCCGACTCGGAGTCCGTCGGCGCTGTCACGATGGCCGCCATGGCCCTGCAAGCTTCCGATCAAGGCCGACCGCGCGAGGCAATCCAGCTTGCGACGGCCGCCCAGAGCACGGCCGGACATGCGGCTACGCCGCGCTTGAGCTCCCTGCTGCTCGCTCGCGAGGCGTTGGGCCATGCCGGGCGGGGGGATGTCACAAGCGCTCACGCCGCCCTGCGCCGCGCCCGCGGCTTCCTCGACCAGGCGCGCGACGATGACCCGAGTTGGACCCCTTGCTTCGGCGACGTCCCCACGCGGCTTACGCACGACGGTCCAGCAAATCTCGCCAGCAGCGAATGCCGCGTTGTCCTGACCCTCGGAGACACCGTCGCGGCCGAGGACGCAGCGCGCGCTGCGATCGCGCTCAACGATCCCGCTGGCTATCCCCGTAACCGCGCCCTCTATCTGATCCGGCTCGCCGAGATCCTCGTGCAACGCCGCGAGATCGATGAAGGCGTCGCGACGGCGACGCGGGCGGCCGTCGCGGCTGCCGATCTGGACTCCCGGCGGGTCAGCCGGGGCCTTCAGGCCCTCGCGCAGAACCTCGGACCGTTCGGCGACGATCCCAGCGTCGGCGAGTTCCTGGAGCGCCAGCGGACACTGGCGGCGTGAGCTTCCGCGGCCGTCGCGACGGCAGGAGTTGCACGGCTTACACGCCCGTACAGGCTAACCAACAGCCTCGCTCGTGTCTTCGTTGCCGAGCCAAACGTCGGCGTCCAGCAGTCCCGAGATCTCGTCCCAGGCGTCGCGGTTCGTCGAGTTCACCGTGTGCGCGCGGATCCCGAGACGGCGCGCCGCCGCGATCTGGTTTCGCATGAGCGCGAGCAGCGGCGAGACGATGAGCGTCGTCCCGGCCCCGCGCTCGCGCAGGAGCGCGGTCGCGATGAAGTAGACCGCGGACCTCCCCCAGCCGGTGCGCTGCACGCACAGCACCCGCGCCCGGTCCTCGACGAGGTCGGCGATCGCGTCGAGCTGGTGCTCGCGGAAGGTCGCGTCGGCCGGCGAGGTCTTGCAGAAGCATCGTGGCGCGGGCGGTGAGGTCAGTGGTGGGCCGGCATCTGCAAGGACTCTAGGTCGCGGGGGCGCGGATCTCGCCCCCCTTGGCTTGTGGCGGGGGCTGAACGGCATCGATGACGGTGGCGCGGAGCTTGCCTCGTAGGGCTTGTGGCGTGGCTGAACGGCATCGTGAGGGTGGTGCGGAGCTTGCCTCGTTGGGCTTGTGGCGGGGCTGAACGGCATCGATGAAGGCGGGTGAGTCGGGGTGAGGGCGGCAGGATGCGGGGCCGGGCGTGAGGCGCGAGCGTCGATTGGCGACTTCTTCGCGAACAGCGCGAACATCTCGCCATCTGTGGAGACGCCAACGGGCGATTGGCGACTTGTTCGGACCTGGCACGAGCAACTCGCCATTCGCGAGCCGCCACCGGCGCACCGCGGCCGGCCCTGAGCACAGGGCGGGATGAGCAGCGGGCGGCCGGGGGTTGGCCGATTACGGACCACATACGTCCGTTTCAGGCCCAACCCCCCCGCTGACCGCTCGGGGTGTGTCATCCGGGGTTCGCTCAGCGACCGTGGAATGACACACACGTAATAGCGTGCCGCGAACTCCGCCTGGGTGGCCGGCACCGTGTCGATGCCGAGCGGGACGAGCCAGTGCCCGAGGTGCCGGGTGAAGGGTCTGCAGCGCGTGAAGCGGTCGGCCACCTCGGGCGGCACGCCAGCCAGCCCGGGCGCCACGAACGCTTCGACCGGCGCGCGGGTGTTGGCGTTCCAGGAGATGAGCAGCCCTACCTGCAGGGAGTCGCAGATGACCCCGAACGAGATCCTCAAGGCGGCGTCGGTGGTTCTTCGCGACCGAACTCGACGCCAGAGCCGGGCGAAGTGAGCGCGTTTGTGGATGAGCATCACGTTCGCTTCGGCGTATCCACGTGATCACGGGGCGTCCCGTGCCACCTCACGGCGACTACGACCATGCGCGTGAGAGCTGTCGGCAGATGCGGTCCGCCGTGTTCAAGGGATCGTCCGACGCGTAAAGCCGTCGCCGCACGTCGTACAGGTTGCGCAGTTGCTCTCCGCGCTCGATGAGATCGGCCACGGTGTCGCTTTGCGTCTCGGCGTATCGCTCTCGTACCCGGAGCGTTTCGGTGTCCTCGAAAGGTTTGTGTAGCTGCGGTGCGCTGATCGTGGCCAACAGGCCCCATGCCACCCCCGGTGGTTGAGTCCGCTGTCAAGCGATCGGTACGCGAGATTCGGTGGACCCGGGCAGACTCCTGCGACGACTATGGCCTTGAGGGCGAGCATCATCGTCCCCACCCGTGAGCGGGCGGGGTACCTCGACGTCGCGCTCGCGTCGATCGCGCCGCAGGCCGCCGCGGCCGGCGCGGAGCTGCTTGTCGTCGACGACGGGCCGGATCCCCGGACCCAGGTCGTGGCGCAGCGCCACGGGGCGCGCTACGTCGCCCACGACACGTCGCGGGGGCTCAACGCCGCTCGCAACACCGGCATCGACGCGGCCCACGGCGACCTGCTCGTCTTCGTCGACGACGACGTCGCCGTACGGCCGGGCTGGCTGGCGGCGCTGATGGACGCCGACCGCCGCGCGGAGCCCGACGTCGGCGTGCTCACCGGCCCGATCCACGCCCGCTTCGAGGACCACCGCCTGCGCACGTGCGGGCGCGAGGGACCGCCGATCACAAGCCAGGACCACGGGCCCCACGACCGCGACGTCGAGCACGCGTGGGGGGCGAACATGACCGTGCGCCGGGCGGCGATCGAGCGCGCCGGGCGCTTCGACGAGACCCGCCAGCTCTACGGCGACGAGCAGGAGTGGCAGGACCGCGTGCGCGCCACGGGCGGGCGCATCCGCTACGTCGCCGCGGCGGCGCTCGACCACCGCCGCGCCGGCGACGACGCGCGCCTGCGCGCGCTCGCTGCGGCCGCGTACCGGCGCGGAAGCTCCAGCCGGCGCTTTGACGTCTTGGAGGGCAGCGCGCCGTCGCTGCGCCACGAGCTGCGCGTGCTCGCCGGCTGCGCCGCGCACACGGTGCGCTTCGCCTGTCCCAACGGGATCGTGCTCGCCGCGCATTCGCTCGGGCGCCTGCGGGCGGCGCTTGCGGGCGGCGGGGCGCCGCATCCCGCCGCCGAGGCGGATCCGGACTTCCTCTCGGGAGCGAGCGGCACGGTCGGCGCGCTGCGCAAGCCCGCGCTGCGCGGCGCCGACCGCGTCCTGGACCTCGAGGCCACGCGCCGCCTGCGGCGCATCGATCGCGCCGCGCGCCAGAGCCCGCCTCGGCGCAGCGTGCTGGTGATCGGTGTCCAGCGCCCGGACCGCCTGATGGACACGCTGCGCGCCGAGCTTCACCGCACCCGCCATCGCGTCGCGATGCACACGGTGGCCATGCGCGACGGTCTGGGCAAGTTCGAGCATCTCAACGCGCTGCTGCGCGAGCACCCGGCGGAGGGCCACGACTGGCGGCTCGTCGTCGACGACGACGTGGTGCTCGCGCCGCGCTTTTTGGATCGCTTCCTGTACTGCGCCGAGGACGCCGGGCTGCTGCTCGCCCAGCCCGCCCACCGGCGCCACTCCCACGCCGCCTGGGCGGCGACGCGGCGCCTGCCCGGCGGCGCCGTGCGCGAGTCGCGCTTCGTCGAGATCGGCCCCGTCACGGCTTTCGCCGCGCCGGCCTTCGAGGCGCTGCTGCCGTTTCCCGACCTGCGCATGGGTTGGGGGCTGGACGCGCACTGGGGCGCGGTCGCGCAAGAGCGCGGCTGGCGCGCCGGGATCGTCGACGCCACGCCGATCCTGCACACGACGCCGGTCGGCGGCGGCTACGAGCGCGCCGCGGCGGTCGCGGAGGCGCGGGCGTTCCTCGCCACCCGCCCGTACGTCACGCGCGCGCAGGCGCGCTGGTCGCGACGCATCGCATGAAGGTCGCGATCGTCGCGGAGTTCTATCCGCGTGCCGCCGACCCGGTGCTCGGCGTGTGGGCGCACCGCCAGGCGATCGCCGCGCGCGACGCCGGCGCCGACGTGCGCGTGCTCGTGCTCTACCGCCCGCTGCCGTCGCTGGCCCAGGCGCGCGGCGGCGCGGGCGCCGCGGCGCGGGCGCTGAAGCGAGCACTCGACCAACCCCGGCGGGCGACGCTCGACGGGATCGACATCACGTACGTGCCCTTTCTCGCGCCGCCGCGGCCGAAGGCCTACGGCACGTGGGGCCGCTGGGCCGCGCCGCCGCTGGCGGTCGCGCTGCGCGGGCTGCGGCGCTCGTTCGCCTTCGACCTCGTGCACGCCCACAACGCCGTCCCCGCCGGCGAGGCCGTCCGCCGCGCCGGCCTGTCCGTCGCGTTCGTCGTCTCCGTCCACGGCGGCGACGTCTTCCATACGGCGCCCGGCTCGCGCGCCGGCGCCGAGGCGGTGCGGGCGGCGCTCGGCCGGGCGCGGCTGGTGCTCGCCAACAGCACCGGGAT
>JBPCJA010000096.1:0-4079 GCA_051005755.1 Solirubrobacteraceae bacterium | reverse complement strand
GCCCCCGCCCACGCCCCCGACCGCCCCGCGCCCGCAGCCGGCGCCGGGCCGCGATCGCCGGGTGCCGACGCTCGCGGCACTTGCGATCGCCGCCGTGCTCGTCGGCGGCGTCGTCGGGCTCACGCTGAGGGGCGACAACGCCCCCGACCGCGAACGCGCCAGCGGTGGCCGGTCGGCCACGCAGGCCGCCGCCGCACGCGAGCGAGAACGGACGACGACGACGGCCGACGCGCGCAAGCGGGCAGGGGCGGCGACGGCCGGGTCACAGCAGACCCAGCCCAACGCCGCGCCGCAGTCCACCCCCGAGCAGACCTCCGACCCGGCCGCACTGAACGACCGCGGCTTCCAGCGCATCCAGGCGGGCGACTACGCCGGGGCAGTCGAGCCCCTGCGCGCCGCCGTGAAGGGCTACCGCGACGCCGACCGGACCGACGAGCTGAACTATTACTTCGCGCTCTACAACCTCGCCATCGCGCTCGCCCGCTCCGGCGACCCGGCGGGCGCGATCCCGGTCCTGCAGGAGCGCCTGCGCAACCCCAACCAGCGCGAGACCGTCCAGCGCGAGCTTGACAAGGCCCAGGCGCAGGTTGGGGACGACAAGCCGGGCAAGAAGCGCCAGGAGCAGCCGGGGGATGAGCCGGCGGCGCCGGGCAGCACCGGTCAATACCCGGCGATGCCGGGTAGCACCGGTCAATAGCCCGTGACGCCGGGCAGCACCGATCAGTAGCCGGCGGCCACGGACAGCGCCGATCAGTAGCCGGCGTCGCCGGGGTACCACCGATCAGCAGGGGGTGACGCCGATGCCCGCGCTCAGCATGCAACGACTTAGGGTGCGTCTACAGCTATTTTTAGGTGTATTTAGGCGTTACGCCGCTAGTCTTGGCTCGGTGCATGGACGCCGTGGGGTCATGGTCGCGAGTATCGCGGTTGCAATGTTGTCGGCGGGAGCGGTCGCCGCGCGGTCAGACGCAGCGCCGGCCCATCGAGCGGCGCCGCCTGTGCACACGCCAACCCCCCCGCCGCTGCGCCGCGTGCAGCAGGGCGCGGCGGTGCGCCTCGACGCGCTGCGGCGCGACAAGCGCTACCGCGACACGTTCCTGCGCGAGTTCGACGCGCTGACGCCCGAGAACGAGATGAAGATGCAGACGCTGCAGCCGCGCCGCGGCGTCTTCGACTTCCGCGCCGCCGACGAGCTCGTCTCCTTCGCGAAGAAGCACGGCAAGCGCGTCCGCGGCCACGCGCTCGTCTGGGGTCTGCAGGTGCCGCTGTGGCTCATCGATCACGGCCTCACCGACGATCTCGGCCTGCGCCTGCCGCCGCTCTCGCTTCCCTCCCTGCCGCAGCCGCTCGGCCCCGCCGTCAACGACCTGCTGACCGTCGCGACGGGCTGGAAGCGCGCCGAGCTGCTGGGCCTCATGCGCCACCACACCGAGACCGTCATGCGCCACTTCGGCGACGACGTGACCGAATGGGACGTCGTCAACGAACCGCTGGCTCCGAGCGGTGCCCTGGAGGACAACGTCTGGCGGCGCTTCATCGGCGACGACTACGTCGAGCAGGCGCTGCGCACGGCGCATGCGGCCAACCCGCGAGCGAAGCTCTTCATCAACGAGTACGGCGCCGAGGGCCCGGGCCCGAAGCTCGAAGGGCTCGTCGCGCTCGTCCGCGATCTGCGCGCCCGCAACGTCCCGCTCGACGGCGTCGGCCTGCAGACCCACACCCACATCCAGGGCTTCTACGACGAGCGGACGCTCATCGACACGATGCGCCGGTTCGCGGCGCTCGGCGTCGAGGTGCAGATCACGGAGATGGACGTCGGCACCTCGCTGCTGGACAGCACGCTGCACCAGCGCCTCGAGCGCCAGGCGGTCGCCTACGGCGATGTCGCGCGGGCCTGCAACGCCGTCCGGGCCTGCACGCGCTTCACGACCTGGGGCGTCAGCGACCTCGTGTCGTGGCTCGGTTCCGGCGAGAGGGGCCTGCTCTTCGACACGCAGTACCGGCCCAAGCCGGCCTACGCCGCCGTGCGCTCTGCCTTCGCCCCGCGCTCAGCGCGGAACGCGAGCCGGCTGCGGCGCATGGTCCGGCCGTCGCGGCCGGGGCTGGTGGGCGTCCGCAAGGCGATCCGGCCCACGTAGGCGCACGCGACTGGGATCGGCGCCGGCGAGCGGGAGCGCGCTGGGCGCGACCGCCGGCGACGGGTGCGGCGCGGGCGGGCCCGGCGGCGGGCCGTCGTCACCGCGACGCCAGCGGCGCCGCCAGCCGGCGCGGTGCTCGTCGTCGAGCAGCGCCCAGACGAGCAGCAGCCCGCCGATGACGTGCACGACGAACACGAGCGTCAGCGCCACGATCTCCTGGATCTCGGTCGCAGGCACCCCCTCAGCCTACCGGGGCGTCGCGCCGTTCGAACCTCGATCAGGCGAAATCGGCGCGGATCCGGGCCAGCGCCAGCACCGCGACTGCGGCGTGCTCGCCCTGGTCGCGCTTGCCGCCTCCGGCGCGGGCGAGCGCCTGGTCCATGCTCTCGACCGTCAGGACGCCGAAGCCGCAGGGCACGCCGGTGCGCAGCATGACCTCCTGGATGCCGCGCGCTGACTCGGCGCAGACGTAGTCGTAATGGCTGGTCTCGCCGCGGATGACGGCGCCGAGGCAGGCGATCCCGGCATACCTGCCGGACTGCGCGATCGTCAGCGCGGCCAGCGGCAGCTCGAAGGCGCCCGGGACGTCGAAGACGTCGACGGCCTCGGCACCGGCCTCCTCGAAGATCCCGCGGGCGCTCGCCACGAGCCGCTCGGCCAGCTCCTCGTAGAACCGGCCGACGACGATCGCGAACCTCACGGTCGGTCCTCCCGGTGGTCGCGCTCCTCCTCGTCGTGGAGCATCTCCTTGTCGACGTCGAGGCCCTGGTGGTGCAGCGTATGCCCCATGCGCTCGCGCTTGGCGCGCAGGTAGGCCTCGTTGTGCGGGTTGGGAAGGTGCTCGATCGGAAGCTGCTCGGTGACCGAGAGCCCATAGCCCTCGAGGCCGCGGATCTTCTTCGGGTTGTTCGTGAGGATCCGGATCGCGCTCAGGCCGAGATCGACGAGGATCTGCGCGCCGATGCCGTAGTCGCGCAGGTCGACCGGCAGGCCGAGCGCCAGGTTGGCGTCCACGGTGTCGAAGCCGTCATCCTGGAGGTTGTAGGCGCGCAGCCTGTTGAGCAGGCCGATGCCGCGGCCCTCCTGGGCGAGGTAGAGCAACACTCCGCTGCCCTCCCGCTCGATCTGCGCGAGCGCCGACTCGAGCTGCTCCCCGCAGTCGCAGCGCAGGGAGTGGAAGACGTCGCCGGTCAGGCACTCCGAGTGCACGCGGACGAGCACGTCGGCGCGGCCGCTGACGTCGCCCTTGACCATCGCGACGTGGTGCTTGTCGTCGACCAGCGACCGGTAGCCCACAGCGGCGAACTCGCCGTAGGCCGTCGGCAGCTTGGTCTCCACCACGCGCTCGACGAGCTTGTCGTGCTTGCGGCGGTAGGCGATCAGGTCGGCGACGGTGATCATCTTCAGCCCGTGACGCTCGCAGTAGGGCACGAGATCGCCGACCCGGGCCATGGTTCCGTCATCGTTCATGATCTCGCAGATCACACCGCTCGGATTCAGGCCCGCCAGCCGTGCGAGGTCGACCGCCGCCTCGGTCTGGCCCGTGCGCTCGAGCACCCCGCCCGGCTTGGATTTCAGCGGGAAGACGTGGCCTGGCTGGACGAGGTCGCGCGGACGGGACTCGGTGTCGATGGCGACCTGGATGGTGCGCGCGCGGTCGGCCGCCGATATGCCCGTCGTGACCCCCTCGCGCGCCTCGACGGAGACCGTGAAGGGCGTCTCGAACGGGGAGTCGTTCTTGGCCGCCATCAGATCGAGCCCGAGCTCCTCGCAACGCTCGGGCGTGAGCGACAGGCAGATCAGCCCACGACCGTGCGTGGCCATGAAGTTGATCGCCTCTGGCGTGACGAACTGGGCGGCCATCGTGAGGTCGCCCTCGTTCTCGCGGTCCTCGTCGTCACAGACGACGACCATCCGCCCCTCGCGAATCTCCTCGATGGC
>JBPCJA010000095.1:0-7062 GCA_051005755.1 Solirubrobacteraceae bacterium | reverse complement strand
GCCGGCGCGCGTCAGCCGTCGTCGCCGGCGAAGTCCTCCGGGGAGACCTGGTCGAGGAAGTCCTTGAACTTCTCGACGACCTCCTCGGTGTCCTCGACCTCGTGCTCGAACTCGATCGCCGACTCGGCGATGACCTCCTCGGCGGCGAAGATCGGGGCCCCGGAGCGCACGGCCAGGGCAAGCGCGTCGCTCGGGCGGGAGTCGATCTCCATCTCCTTGCCGTCGACGGCGAGCGTGATCGAGGCGAAGAACGTGTTGTCGCGCAGCTCCGTGACGGCGACCTGGGTGCAGCGTACGTCGAGCTCCCCCAGCATGTCGCACAGCAGGTCATGGGTCATCGGCCGCGGGGTGGTCGCGCCCTGGAGCTTCATCGGGATTGCCGCAGCCTCCGGATTCCCGATCCAGATCGGGAGGAGCTTGTTGCTGTCGACGTTCTTCAGCAGCACGATCGGCTGCTTACCGACCATGTCGAAAGAGACACCGTAGATCACCATCTCCTGCATTCACGGGAGCATAGCTACGGGCCCAACCGCCGCGACACGGATTGTCCGTTGCCATGTACCGCTTGCCACAATCCGTTGTAGCACGCAGGGCCGATCTCTTCCAAGCCCGCCGCGCCCGCCCCTATCATCAGGCGATGGCCCAAGCCCACTCGCAGGCGCCGGGCAAGCCACGCAGCGGCCGCGAGCGCATCCTCGAGGCCGCCTACGACCTCTTCAGCCGTTCGGGCGTGCGCGCCATCGGCGTCGACACGATCACGGTCCACGCCGACGTGGCGAAGATGACGCTGTACCGCAACTTCGCCTCCAAGAACGAGCTTGCGATGGCGTTCATGGAGCTCCGCGAGGAGCGCTGGACGAAGGCCTGGCTGCAGTCGGAGGTCCGCAGCCGCGCCTCGTCGCCCGCCGGTCAGCTGCTCGCGATCTTCGACATCTTCTCCGAGTGGTTCGCCCGCGACGACTTCGAGGGCTGCGCCTTCGTGACGTCGCTGCTGGAGTTCGAGGATCGCGAGGATCCGGTCCGCAAGGCCTGCGTCAACCACCTCGCGAACATCCGCGCGTTCGTCTGCGAGCTCGCGACCGCCGCCGACGTCGAGGATCCGGAGCGGTTCGCGGCACAGTGGCACATCCTCATGAAGGGGTCGATCGTCGCCGCGCAGGAGGGCGACCGCGAGGCGGCGCTTGCGGCCCAGGAGCTCGGGATGCTGCTGCTCGAGCGCCACGGCGTGGCGCGGCCGGTCTAGGCCTTCAGGCCGTCAGCACGAGTGGCGCCCCGTCGCGTACGACGACCGTGTGCTCGACATGCGCCGACAGCGACGCGTCGGCGGTGCGCACGGTCCAGCCGTCGCGGCCGAGGCGCACCGCCGCGCCGCCGGCGGCGACGAGCGGCTCCACGGTGATGACGAGCCCCTCGGTCAGCGGCTGCGCGAGCGCCGGGTCGTAGCAGTTGGGCACGTCCGGCGGCTCGTGGATGCGCCGCCCGATGCCGTGACCCATGAGCCCGTCGCAGATCGAGAAGCCACGTTCCTCGACGGTCCTCTGCACCGTCGAGCCGATCGCGTTGAGGGGCTGGCCGCTGGTCGCGACGTTCAGCGCCCGCGTGAGCGCCTGCTCGGCCGTCCGCACGAGCCGCACCGCCTGCGGTCGGGCCTCGCCGACGAAGACCGTCCGGCAGGCATCGGCGTAGAACCCGTCGAGCTCGGCGGTGACGTCGAGCTTCACGAGGTCGCCGCGGCGCAGGCGCCGGCGCCCGGGGATGCCGTGCACCGCCTCGTCGTTGACGCTGATGCACGTGACGCCAGGGAAGCCGTAGTCCAGCTGCGGGCCCGATCGCGCCCCGGCGCGCCTGAACTCCCGCCGCGCGATCGCGTCGAGCTCCCGGGTCGTGATGCCGGGGCACACCGCCCGGCGCATCGCGCGGATCGTCGCTGCGACGACGCGGCCGGCGGCCTGCAGTGCGCGCAGCTCGTCGATGGAGTTGACGGACATCACCGTCCAGCGTAGATGGTCAGGGCCTCGGGGAGGCGAAGCGTGCGGCGTGGCCAGATGTCTGCGTCTGACGGCCACCTGGCAGGTTCGGCGGGCCTGTGAGCGAACATAGTGCGGTGAGCCGGGTCGTCTTCGAGGACGTGGGCAAGATCTATCCGGACGGTACCCGGGCCGTCGAAGGCCTGGATCTCACGATCGCAGACGGTGAGTTCATGGTGCTCGTCGGCCCGTCGGGTTGCGGCAAGACGACTGCCCTGCGCATGGCGGCCGGACTCGAGGAGATCACCGAGGGCGTGCTGCGCATCGGCGAGCGCGTCGTCAACCACGTTCCCTCACGCGACCGCGACATCGCGATGGTCTTTCAGAGCTACGCGCTCTACCCGCACCTCAGCGTGTACGACAACATCGCGTTCGGACTGCGCGTGAAGAAGGTCGCCAAGGACGAGATCGACCGCCGCGTGCAGGACGCCGCGCGGATCCTCGACCTCGAGGCCCTCCTGGACCGCAAGCCCCGCGCGCTGTCGGGCGGCCAGCGCCAGCGTGTGGCGATGGGACGTGCGATCGTACGTCAGCCCCAGGCGTTCCTCATGGACGAGCCGCTCTCGAATCTCGACGCCAAGCTCCGCGTCCAGATGCGCGCCGAGATCGCGCGGCTGCAGCAGGATCTGGGGGTGACGACGATCTACGTGACGCACGACCAGATCGAGGCGATGACCATGGGCGACCGGGTCGCGGTCATGCGCAAGGGGGAGCTGCAACAGGTCGACACGCCCCAGCAGCTCTACGACCAGCCGGTCAACCTCTTCGTCGGGGGATTCATCGGAAGCCCGGCGATGAACATGCTCGAAGCCACGCTCGAGCGCTCCCGCGGCAGGCTCGTCGCCAACCTCGGCAGCCAGCGGCTCACGCTGGACGACGACATGCTCTCCGCCCGCCCCGCGCTGACCGCCCACGAGGGCCGCCGGGTCGTCGTCGGCATCCGCCCGGAGCACCTCGAGGACGCCGCGATCGCCCGCGATGCGCCCGCGGGCCGGCGGCTGACGGGGACGGTCCGCCTGCGCGAGGCGCTGGGCTCCGAGATCATGGTCCACCTCGGCCTCGACGCGCGCGCCGCCGTGACCGACGAGATACGCGAGCTCGCCGTCGACATCGGCGTCGATCCCGCCGGCAAGCCTGATGCGGAGACGACGATCGTCGGGCGCTTCTCCGCGCGGTCGCGCGTCACGACCGGCGAGTCCGTCGCAGTGGTGGTCGACACCGGCGAGCTGCATTTCTTCGATCCGCAAACCGGGCTCGGCATCTACTCCGAGCAGACGAAAGGACCCACTCCGTGACCAGCCAGAAGTCTTGCCTCGGCGCATGTGTGGCTGCCGGGCTGGCGGCCGTCGCGATCGCCGCCTGCGGCGACAGCAACGACACGAGCACCAGCGGCGGAACCGCCTCGACGAAGGCCGTCTCCGGATCGCTGTCGATCGTCGGCGTCTGGACCGGCGACGAGCAGAAGTCCTTCCAGGCCGTGCTCGACGGCTTCAAGGCGAAGTTCCCCGATGTCCGGGTGCGCTACGACCCCGCCGGGGACAACGTGCCGACGGTGCTGGGCACCGCGGTCGAGGGCGGCCGGCCGCCGGACCTCGCCACGGTCGCCCAGCCGGGCGTCGTCACGGAGTTCCAGAAGAAGGGCGCGCTCAAGCCGCTGGACTTCGCCAAGTCGACCGTCGGCGACAACTACCCGGCCGACTTCGTCAAGCTCGGCACGATCGGCGGCAAGCTCTACAGCTTCGTCTTCAAGGCCGCCAACAAGTCGACCGTGTGGTTCAACGTCTCCGCGTTCAAGAACGCCGGCGTGTCGCCACCGAAGACCTGGGACGAGTTCCTGAAGAACGCCAAGACGCTGAAGGCCTCCGGGGTCCCCGCCTACTCGCTGGGCGGCGCCGACGGCTGGACGCTGACCGACCTGTTCGAGAACCTCTACCTGCGCCAGGCCGGGCCGGACAGGTACGACCGGCTCTCCACCCACGAGCTCAAGTGGACGGACGCCTCGGTCAAGACGACGCTCAAGACGATGGCACAGGTGCTCGGGGACACCTCGAACATCGCGGGTGGCAAGTCCGGCGCGCTGCAGACGGAGTTCCCGAAGTCGGTGGAGAACGTGTTCTCCGACCCACCCAAGGCGGCGATGGTGATCGAGGGCGACTTCGTCCCGGGCGTCGTCGCGAGCAAGACCAAGCTCAAGCCCAAGACCGGCTATGACGTGTTCCCGTTCCCGGCGGTCGGCGACGCGACCAACGCCGTCGTAGGCGGCGGTGACTCCCTCGTCCTGTTCAAGAACACGGCGGCCGGCCGCGAGCTCGTGAAGTATCTCGCCGGCCCAGAGGCCGCCCAGATCTGGGTCCGGCGCGGCGGGTTCTCCTCCCCCAACAAGAACGTGCCCGAGTCCGCCTATCCGGACGAGATCACGCGCACGACCGC
This sequence comes from Solirubrobacteraceae bacterium, assembly GCA_051005755.1. Taxonomy (GTDB): domain Bacteria; phylum Actinomycetota; class Thermoleophilia; order Solirubrobacterales; family Solirubrobacteraceae; genus CADCVQ01. The sequence continues at coordinate 2,605 of JBPCJA010000095.1, read as the reverse complement.
CACGGCGATCGCCAAGTCCGACGCCTTCCGGTTCGACATGTCCGACCTGGCCCCGGCCTCCTTCGGCGGCACGGCCGGGCAGGGGGAGTGGAAGCTCCTGCAGGACTTCCTGGCCAACCCGAAGGACGTCGACGGCACCGCCGCCAAGCTCGAGGCCTCGGCCGCGAAGGCGTTCAAGTAGGAGGGCGCGGTGCCGGGCGCTGGCGCCGATAGCGCGGTCCGGGCGGCTCCCCCGCCCGGGCCGCAGGCCGGGCGCTGGCGCCGGCGCGCGATCACCGCGGTCTTCCTCGGCCCGGCTGCCTTCTTCCTGCTCGTCTGGCTCGTCTATCCGACGGTCCAGACCGTGATCCGCAGCTTCTTCGATCGCTCCGGATCGCACTTCGTGTGGTTCGACAACTACAGCGCGCTGTTCACGTCCGACACGCTGCTCACGGCGATCAAGAACAACGCGATCTGGGTCGGGGTGGTGCCGGCCGTCGTGACCGCGATCGGCCTCGTCTTCGCCGTGCTGACCGAGCGCGTGCGGTGGTCGGTCGCGTTCAAGATCGCGGTCTTCATGCCGATGGCGATCTCGCTCTTCGCCGCCGGCGTGATCTGGCACATCATGGACGCGCGCGATCCGCAGCAGGGCGCGCTGAACGCCGCCATCAAGGTCGTCCACGACACATTCAGCTCCTCGGGCGTGCTCACCACGGCCAACCCGTCATCGCCCGCGCTGCAGGGGACGACCGAGAAGGGCTTCGTCCTCAGGACGCCGCTGCGTCCCGGCGAGACCGCGCTGCTGGGTCTGACCGCGATCCCGCCCGACGAGGTGCCCACGGGCGCGCGGCAGGCGGTGGTGCCGCAACCGGTGCCGGGCGCGATCACCGGCACCGTCTGGCGCGACTTCAAGCCCGGCGGCGGCAGGCCCGGCGTCGTCGAGTCCCAGGAGCTGGGCCTCGCGGGGGTGACCGTCGAGCTTCGCGACGCCGCCGGCAGGTCGGTCGCGTCCACGACGAGCGCTGACGACGGCAGCTTCGAGTTCGCCGACGTGAGACCGGGCAGCTACCGGGCCGGGATCGGGTCCAAGACGTTCAGCGCCCCGTTCGAGGGCGTCTCGTGGCTCGGGCCGAAGCTCATCACGCCCTCGATCATGATCGCCTACATCTGGGTGTGGGCCGGGTTCGCGATGGTCGTCATCGCGGCAGGGCTGGCCGCGATCTCGCGCGAGGTCCTCGAGGCGGCCCGGACCGACGGCGCCACCGAGTGGCAGGTCTTCCGGCGGGTGACGGTGCCGATGCTGGGCCCTGTGCTCTCGGTCGTCTTCATCACGATGCTCATCAACGTCCTCAAGGTGTTCGACATCGTGCTGTCGGTCGCCCCGGGGTCGTCGCAGGACGACGCCAACGTCATCGCGCTGGCGATGTGGCGCACGTCGTTCCTCGGGGCCAACGACTTCGGCCTGGGCTCCGCGATCGCCGTGTTCCTGTTCCTGCTCGTGATCCCCGTGCTCGCGCTCAACGTCCGCCGCTTCAGGAGGGAGACCTGATGACCGCCGCCCCGGTTCGGGCGCCCAGCGCGCCGAGCGTCCGCAAGCCGCCCGACTCGCGCGCGAGACGCATCCTGCGCGCCGTCGCAAGGGGGCCGCTGCACCTCGTGCTCGCCTTCATCGCGGTGCTGTGGCTGGTCCCCACCTTCGGGCTGTTCCTGACGTCCCTGATTCCCGCGTCGGACATCGCGCAGAAGGGCTGGTGGGAGGTCCTCTCCAAGCCGAGCATCACGACCTTCGAGAACTACCGCGACCTGTTCGACAACAACGACCTCACCAAGGCGCTGCTGACCACGGCCGAGATCGCGGTCGGCAACACGATCCTGCTCGTGCTCGTCGCCTCGCTGGCGGGGTACGCGTTCGCCTGGCTGCAGTTCCCGGGGCGCGACCTCTTGTTCGTCGGCGTCATCGCACTCCTGGTCGTCCCGCTCCAGACGGCGCTGATCCCGATCTTCTCCCTCTACAACAACACGGGGCTGTTCGACACCGTTCTGGGGCTGATCCTCTTCCACGTCGCCTTCGGCATGCCCTTCGCGATCTTCCTGCTGCGCAACTTCTTCGCAGGAATACCGAAGGACATCCTCGAGTCGGCGCGGATCGACGGCGCGTCCGAGCTGCGCATCTTCTTCCGCCTGATCCTGCCGCTCGGGCTACCCGCGATCGCGTCGCTGGCGATCTTCCAGTTCCTGTGGACGTGGAACGACCTCATCGTCGCGCTCACGTTCGGGCGCAACACCCAGCCGATCACGGTCGCGATCTTCTCCCAGCTGCGTCAATTCGGCACGAACATCGAGCTCATCGCACCGGCCTCCTTCGTGTCCCTGGCGATCCCGCTGTGCGTCTTCCTGGCCTTCCAGCGCTACTTCGTACAGGGGCTTTTGGCCGGCTCGGTGAAATAGACGGCGACGTACGCAGTTCGGTTACGATCGCGCAAGAGGGGCGGACGCGCGGCCCCTCTCTGTCAATGTAGCTTGAGTCGTTTTCAACATCAGTAATTTTTTCCCGGAAATTGTGCATAACTTGGGCGGGGAACGGGAGCTCTCAAGCGATATGACGCAGATCACGAGCAACGGGGCT
>JBPCJA010000094.1:0-5939 GCA_051005755.1 Solirubrobacteraceae bacterium | reverse complement strand
CACAGCACCGGGGTGGGCTGTCCGCCGGTCGTGCTCCTCATCCGAAGGCGCTCCCGGCAATGCCCCGCGCGACGAGCTCTTTGCGCAGCTCGAGCAGCGCCGTGTAGGTGGGCAGCACGTAGAGCGGTCCCTCGCCGCCGACCACCAACGCGTCCAGGACGTCGGCGGGGTTATGGAACACATGAAGGCGCTCGGTCGGCACGCCTGCGTATTTCAGGCGCAAGGCCAGTTCGGCCGCGCGCGTGCCGCTGCACGTCGCGCGGCGCAGCCGGTCGGCGAGCAGCTCGAAGTCGGCGTCCCACACCCAGCTCACGTCGCGTCCGTCAGCGGTGCGGTCGTTGAGGACGGCGAAGAGGTCGTGGTCGCCCTCCTCCAGCGCGAGGGTGCGCAGCACCTCGTTGGCCCCGGCGGGGTTCTTGACCAGCAGCACGCTGACCGGCCGCTCGCCGACCTGCACGGTCTCCGCGCGGCCGAAGGCGGGGGAGACGGCCTCCAGGCCCGCGCGGACATCCTCCAGGCTGGCTCCCAGGGCCAGCGAGAGGGCCGTGGCGCCCAGGGCGTTGTAGACGTTGTAGAGGCCGGGGAGGGGGAGGGCGACCTCGATCGTCCCCGCCGGGGTGCGCAGCGTGATCTGCGCGCTGCGCGCGCCCTTCAGCACCACCGAGATCGCGGCGACCTGAGGCTCGGGCCGGCGGTTGTCGCCGGCGGGGCAGTGGTAGTGGCCCAGGTGGCCGAGGAACACGGTGTCGTAGGCGTACGGGGTCCCGCAGCGACGGCAGTGCTTGGAGTCCGACGCGTGCGAGAGGCCGGGCAGCGCGACGCCGACGTCCTCCACTCCGAAGTAGACGGTCTCACCCGCGCCATCCGCGCCGGTCTCACCCGCGCTATCTGCCCGCTCCCTCCCGAGGTCAGCCACTAGCGGGTCGTCCGCGTTGAGCACCAGCGTCCGGGACCCGCCGGCGCGCACGACCTCGGCCCAGCGCTCGGCGATGGTCTCCAGCTCGCCGTAGCGGTCGAGCTGGTCGCGGAAGAGGTTGGCGAGCAGCACCGCGCGTGGGCGCAGCTCGGGCACGACACGGTCCAGCCAGAACTCGTCGACCTCGAACAGCCCGGCGTCGCCGTCGATCCCGCCGCGGCGCGCGGCGCGCAGCAGCGCGCTCGCCACGCCGCCGGCCATGTTCGCCCCGGCGCGGTTGTGGACGAGCCGCGTGCCGGAGCGCTCGAGGATCGCGGCGACCATCGCCGCCGTCGTCGTCTTGCCGTTCGTCGCCGAGATGACCGCGCTGCCGTCGCGCAGCCGGCCGGCGAGGCGGCCGATCGCGTGCGGCTCCATCCGCACGAGGAGCTTGCCCGGCAGGCTCGTCGCGCCGCGGCCGCTGCGGCGCGAGAGCACCCCGGCCGCGCGGGCGAGGGTGATCTTCGCCGGGAGCATCACGCCGGCGCCAGCACCCGCAGCGCGCCCGGGACGACGCGCATCGTGACCGGCGTCTCGCCGATCGGCTCGCCGTCGCCGTAGACGACGAACGGGCGGTCGGCGTCGACGTGCAGCACGCGCGCGCGCAGCACGCGCACGCCCGGCTCGTGGATGTGGGTACCTTTGAAGACCTTCGGCAGCGCGACGACGAAGCGGCGCTTGGACAGCCGTCCTGTGAGGACGACGTCGAAGAGCCCGTCGTCGAGCCGGGCCCCCGGCGCGAGCAGCATGCCGGCGCCATATCGAGGCGCGTTCGCCGCGGCGACCGAGTAGCCGGAGAACTGCAGCGGCTCGCCGTCGAGACGCAGGTCGAAGCGCGCGGGCTGCCACGCCGCCAGCGCGCGCAGCGCCCCATAGCCGTAGGCGAGTCGCCCGAGGCGCCGCGGCGCCGCGTTGGCGATCCGGTTGGCGTCGGAGTCCAAGCCGAGCGACGCGATCACGACGAACGTTCGCCCGTCGATGTCGCCGGCGTCGAGCGGTCGCTCGGCGCCCGCCGCGATCACGGCGCAGGCGGCGCGCGGCTCGCGCGGGATACCGAGCGAGTGCGCGAGGTCGTTGCCGCGCCCGCCCGGCAGGATGCCGAGCAGGGGGGCTGGGGTACCGCGGATGGCGCCGGCCACGCAGCCGACGAAGCCGTCACCGCCGAGCGCGACCGCAGCCTCACCCGCGGTGGCCGCCGCTGCTGCCAGCGCGCGCGCATGCTCGAGGTCGCGGGTCATCTCGGTGTGGAACGCCACCCCCAGCGAGCCCAGCGCCGCCTCGACCTCGGGCAGGATGCGCGCCGCCCGCCCGCCTCCGGCCGACGGGTTGCACAGCAGGGCGACGTCGCGATCCACGCGAGGAGGATAGGAGAGGGGTTCGCCGGCTGCTAGCCCCACGCGTCGAACGCGTCGACGTCACACGAGCACCAGCGTCTCCAGGCGCTCCGCGATCGCCACCGCTCCCGGTGCCCTGGCGGCCTCCGCGGTGTCGCGGGCCGACGCGCCGGTGAGCACGATCGCGCCGTCGATGCCCGCGGCGTGCGCCGCGCCGAGGTCGGCGTCGACGCGATCGCCGACCATCAGCGCCTTGCCGGGGCCGAGCCGGTCCAGCGCGGTCTGAACGAGGGTCGGCTCCGGCTTGCCGACCGTGACGACGGTGCGTCCCGACGCCGTCTCGACGGCCGCGATCACGGCGCCCGATCCAGGCCATAGGCCGTCGGGCGCCGGGAACGTCGCGTCGCGGTTGGAGCCGATGAGGAAGGCGCCGCGCAGCGCCGCCTGGGTCGCCTCGCGCAGCTCGGCGTAGTCGAACTGCGGATGGAACGCGACGACGACGACGTCCGCGCGGCTCGCGAACGCCGTGCCGTTGACGATCCGCAGGCCTGCGGCCTCGACGTGGCGGTGGAGGGCGGCAGAGCCGATGACGACCGCAGCACGGCCTCCGAACCGCTCGGCGAGCACGAACTGCAGCGCCCCGCCAACGGTGACGACCTCCTCGAGCGACGCCTGGAAGCCAAGCCGCCAGAGCTTTCGCACGTACTCCTCCGTGGCGAGCTGCGTGTCGTTGGTGACGAACGCCAGGCCCTTGCCCGCGGCGCGCAGCGCGGCGACGGCCTCGACGGCTCCGGCAGTCGCCTCGTCGCCGACCCAGACGCAGTCGTCGAGGTCGAGCAGGACGTGGTCGTAGCGCGCGAAGAGAGAGCTGACCGGCACGGCCCGGGAGTTTGACTACCCTAGTGCGCCGTGCGTCGTGCGAACGTCCTCATCGTCATTCTGCTGGCGTCGCTCGCGCTTGTGCTCGGGCTCCTGGCCTGCGGCAAGGACAGCTCGACCGACACCGGCGCGACGACGACCTCGGCGGCGCCGCCGAGGACCGAGACGAGCGCGTCGATCCCGCCGCGAACCTCCAACGACGGCTGCCGCGCCGTCGCGGCGCCCGAGCCTGCGGCCAACCCGAATCGCCGTCGCTCGCGCCGGCGCCTGAGCCGCAACCGCCGCTACATCGCGACGATCAGGACAAACTGCGGCACGATCCGCGTCCGCCTCGACGTTCGCCGCGCGCCGAAGACGACGGCGTCGTTCGCCGGGCTCGCGCGCAACGGGTTCTTCGACGGCCTGACGTTCCACCGCGTCGCCAAGCCCGGCGGCAACGACTTCGTCATCCAGGGCGGCGACCCGCTCGGCACGGGCGACGGCGGCCCCGGCTACAGCGTCGTGGAGGCGCCGTCGCGCAAGACCCGCTACCGCCGCTACGTCGTCGCGATGGCCAAGAGCCCGACCCAGCCGCCCGGGACCTCCGGCAGCCAGTTCTTCATCGTCACCGCCCGCGACGCCGGGCTCGACCCCGACTACGCGATCCTCGGCACGGTCGTCGGCGACAAGCGCGCCGTGAAGCGGATCGCGGCGGTGCCGACCGACCCCGGGCTCGAAGCGCCGCTGGATCCGGTCGTCATGAGCTCGGTGCGGATCGCGTCGACGCGGCGCTAGCGCCCTGCGCGGTGCCCGCCAGATCCACGGGTGACGTCCCAGAAAGCGCAGCGCGGGATCAGCCGTATGGACGCCGCATACGAGACATGCGCGGTGAGGCACTAGCGCTCATCCATGAGCTCCTCGACAGGCGCGCGGAACAGCGCCGGGCCGGCCCGTGCTCGGGTTCGCGATCTTCAGGTCGTGATTATGGTTGGATGCGTCCCGTACTCGGGGCTGGTCGGGTTGTGTGAACGGCGGTCCCGTGGTTGTTGGCACGGTGCGGGAGCCATCAGCAGGTGCAGTTACCTACAAGCGTGAGGACATGGAAATGAGCGCTGAGGAAAAGCAGCCTCGCCGCCGGGGTAGGCCTCCGAAACCGCTGGACGCGGATGGTTCTCATGCGGCTCGTCTCGGAGCCGAGGTCCGCAAACACCGTGAGCGACACGGACTCACGCAGGAGGACCTCGCCGTTCTCGTGGGCTGCTCGCCGCAGCATGTGAGTGCAATGGAGCACGGTGAGGCGTCGGTTTCTGAGCCGATCGTTCAAGCCTGCGACGACGCCTTGGAAGCAGATGGGCGGCTTATGGAGCTGCTGCCACCAGCGGTCTATGAGCGCGCCCGAGCACGCTGGTCCAACCGCGCGGGGCGGGACTCCATCCCGATGCCTCTGCCGTCGCTGACGTCGCCGTCGGCTGCCTCTGAGTCAAGAGCGGCCGAGCGAGCGAATGCGACGCGGATGGGTGCTTCGGCGAATGCGGAGGTCGTCGGAGAGATGATCTGCGCCCTCCGGCGCGTGGACAACCGATTCGGTGGGGGATACGCCCGCGGCGTCATGGTCGGCTATCTCACCGGAGAGGTCTATCCCCTACTGCGCATGGTGCAGGCGCAGGGCACTGCTCCGCGGCGGCTCCTGCAGGTCGTGGCCGAGCTGACGCAGCTCGCGGGATGGATCTCGCACGATGTCGGCGACGACAGCCTTGCGCGCTGGTACTTCGGCGAGTCGCTCAAGCTCGCACGCGCTGCCGGCGATGAGGCGATCACGTCCGAGGTGTTGGCCGCCATAAGCCAGCAGGCGGCGTACCTGCGCGATGGTGCGAGCGCGGTGGACGCTGCCCAGGCGGCCCGGCGCCATGCAATTCGATCAGACGTGCCGGTGCTGGTGTCTGACCTACTTCAGTGAGTAAGGCCGGGCGCGTTCGATCGGAAGTCTGGTGTGTTGGGTGGGCGGGGGGGTGCGGTGGCGCAGCGCATCGCTGGGCGGGCCGGGGGCGCCGCGATCGGGGTGTTGGTGGCCCCCGGGGGTGGTGTGGCGGGCTGCTTGAGGGGTCGGCGAGGCCGGTGGTGTGGCAAGCGGTGGTCGTCGGGCGCGGGGCGGCGTGGGTCAGGGCGGCGGCAGCGCGTAGACGGCGTCGAGGGTGGCCTTGAGGGTGTCGGCGTGGCGGTGGCCGGCTGGTAGGCGCAGGGTGATGCGACGCGCGCTGCGGATGATGCGCGCGGGGATGTTGAACAGGATCCGGCGCAGCGTGTGGGCGTGGCGGCGGAGTGGTGTGCGGGGCGGGGCGCTGCCGGACGCGGCGGCGGCCGGGGAGAGGTCGCAGACCCATGCGGTGATGTTCAACGCCAGTAGCGCGGCGGTCATCCAGACGCGGTTGGCGTTGATGTCGCCCGATGGCAGGTGCCTGAGCGCCTGGCCGTTCTTTGTGTCCTTCAGGCGCTCCTCGATCTGGGCGCGGTGGCGGTGGTGATGCTCGATCCAGGCTGTGTGCTGGCAGTAGTGGTCGGTGAGGATGAAGCTGTAGCCGTAGACGCTGTCGATGTCGCCGTCGAGGGCCATCTGCAGCTGGTCGGGATGGATCGTGCGAAGGCGCCGGCTGCCGCGCAGCGCGGCGATCTGCTCGGCCCCAAACGCGACGCGGCGGATGATGAGCCGCAGCGGCTCGTGCTGCCAGCCGCCCGGCCGGTAGGTCGTCTCGGCGACCTGCGCGCCCGCCATCCCAAGCGCGTCCGTCCAGGCG
>JBPCJA010000093.1:0-38339 GCA_051005755.1 Solirubrobacteraceae bacterium | reverse complement strand
CATGCCGCGCGCAGGGCCGCGGCGCGCATGGCCTCCGGCGCCGCCGGCGGGTCGGAGGCGAGCAGCAGCACGAGCTGCGCGCGGCGGCGCTGGCGCTCTCCGGCGGCGGCCGACTGCGCGGCTGCGTAGCCTTCGATCGACTCCCCCGAGATCGCGTCGATGTAGGCGAAGATCGCCTCGCCGAGACGGTAGAGGGTGGCCGGCTCCAGGTCGGCCCGCACGCCGGCCTCGACGAAGCGCCGCCAGGCGATCTGCGCTCCGACGCGGTAGGCGGCGAGCAGCGCGTTGAGCGTGCGCCCCTCGCGCATCTCAAGGCGCCCGAGCTCGACGTAGATGCGCCGGTCGCGCTCGCTGACGGCAGCGGGATGCTCGATCGAGTCGACGAAGCGGCGCAGCGCCTGCTCGGTTCCGTAGCGAAGCGTGATGCCAAGGCGTCCCTCGAGCGGACGCGAGTAGTCGGGCACCTCGCGGCCGATCGCGCGGATCGTCTCTGCCGCCAGATCGGGGAGGACTGGGCGCAGAATCGCTGCAACTTCGGGGGGGATGCCTTCCATTTGCGTATAACCTACAGATTTTGGGGCGGCATGCACGAGACATTCGACAAGAACCGACCGGGGCTTGATCGCTAGCCTCAAATGCATGCCAAAGTTCCAACGCTACGTAAATCTCGGCGCCGTCGTGGTGCCGTTCATCGCCTTCCTCGTCGCCGTCGTGCTGCTGTGGAACAAGGCCGTCGGTCCAATCGACCTGGCGATTCTCGTCGTCATGTATTGCGTCACCGGCCTCGGGATCACCGTCGGCTATCACCGGCTGCTCACGCACCGCGCCTTCCAGACGAGCAAGCCCGTCGAGTACGCCTTCGCGATCGCCGGCTCCATGGCCGTCGAGGGCCCGCCCATCGCCTGGGTCGCCGACCACCGTCTGCACCACGCCCACACTGACGAAGAGGGCGACCCGCACAGCCCGCACATCGGTCACGGCTCGGGGCTGAAGGGTCTGTGGCACGCGCACAGCGGCTGGCTCATGAAGACGCAGGGCAGCGCGGAGTTTCGCAAGTATGCCCCCGACCTCTGCGAGGACAAGGGCATGCGCTGGATCAGCCGCAACTTCCTGCTCTTCGTCGGCCTGGGCCTGCTGATCCCGTTCGTCGCGGGCTTCGTCCTGCACGGCTTCTCGCTGACCGCCGCGCTCTGGACACTGCTGTGGGCCGGCTTCGTGCGGATCTTCTTCATCCACCACGTCACGTGGTCGATCAACTCGATCTGCCACTTCTTCGGACGCCGGCGCTTCGACCTCGAGGACAAGTCCACGAACGTCGCCTGGCTCGCCATCCCGACCTTCGGCGAGTCCTGGCACCACAACCACCACGCCTTCCCGCGCTCGGCGCGCCAGGGCCTGGGACGCTGGGAGATCGACCCCTCGGCGATGTTCATCTGGACGCTCGAGAAGCTCGGGATCGCCCGCAGCGTCGTGCGCATCACGCCCGAGCGCCAAGCGGAGAAGCTCGTCGGCGCGCAGGAGCGCGCCAAGCCCGCCAAGTCCGCCGCGGCCGCCTGACCCGCGCGCCGCAGCGGTAGCGTTGCGGCGCGATGGGCGCCCGGCAATCCGACGGCGACGGGGAGCAGCTCGAGCTCACGCTCGGCCCGCTGTACCTCGTCGTCGTGGACGACCGCGTCAGCGGCCCGCTCACGGGCCGTCCGGCGCGCAGCTATCGCTCGCCGGCCCAGCCGCTCGACGACGCGCGGTGCCTCGCCGCGCTCCTCCTGGACCGCGGCGGCGAGCTCGACGGCAACGGCCCGTGGCGGCGCCCCCTCGCCGGCGGGCAGCGGCACGTGGCGATCGTGCCCGCGCCGGTCGGACCGCTGGGGGCTTGACGGCGCTGCCTACGATTGCGCGTGCGCCCGGAGGAGGGTGTAGCGCTCCAGCGTGACGTCGCGCCACCGCCGTCCCATCGTCGATGCGCCGCTGCTGTCGAGCGATCCACGCCTCGGCCTCGGCCAGCGAATAGGCGGGAGGCACCGTCGTGAAGCGGCTGATGTCAGCGTCGCCGAAGGCCGGTTCGAGCGTCGCTGCGTCGCTGCGTCGCCACGGTCGCAGCTCGAAGCGCGATCCCGTGAGCGTCGGAGCGGTTGGCACCTACGCCGGCAGCTCGTCCGGGAGGCCGAAGCGCCGGAACACGTCGGGGGTCATGACTCCCGAGACGTCGCCGAAGCGCTGGAAGACCCACGGTGCCAGGAACGCCGTGACGTCGTCGATGCGGTCGTCGCGCAGGGTGAGGACGTCGATGACGGCGGCGACGTAGCTGTCGCGCTCGTCGTTCCACATGTAGCAGCCCACGGCCAGCTGGCCGTTCGCCCGGGTCGGGATGTGCCGCCAGCGCTCGCGCAGGGGGTACTCGGTGAGGAAGGCCACGACCGTCTCGCGGCCGCGGTACCAGACCGGCATCGGTGGCATCGACCAGGTCACCTGCTCGGTGAGCAGGGCGACGACCGCGTCGACGTCGCCCTGCTGCATGGCGTGCATGTAGTCCTCGACGATCTCGCCCAGCCGCGCGTCGCCGACCGCGCGCAGCGTGGCCTGCTGGCTGCGCTCGGGCAGCCGCTCGTCGACGGTCTTGCGGGCGCGCTGCAGCGTGCTGTTCACCGACGCGACGCTCGTCTCCAGCGAGTCGGCGACCTCGCGAGCCGAGAAGCCCAGGACCGTGCGGAGGATGAGGACGGCGCGCTGGCGGGCGGGCAGATGCTGAAGCGCCGCGACGAACGCCAGCTCGACGCTCTCACGCTGCTCGTAGCTGGCCTCGGGCGAGGCGAAGTCGTCGGCGGCGCGCAGCAGCTCGTCGGGGTAGGGCTCGATCCACACCGACTCGACGAGAGGCTCCCCCGGGGAGTCGTGAGGATCCGCGCCCGGCCCGTAGTCGATCGGGAGCACGCGCTTGGGCCGCCGGCCGATGGCGTCCAGGCACGTGTTCGTCGCGATCCGGTAGAGCCAGGATCGCAGCGAGCTCTTGCCTTCGAAGCGCCTCATGCCCCGCCATGCCCGCAGCAGTGCCTCCTGGAGCGCGTCCTCCGCATCGTGGACGGAGCCGAGCATCCGGTAGCAGTGCGCGTGCAGCTCGCCGTGGCGCGGTTCCACGAGGCGCTGGAAGGCGCGCTCGTCGCCGCCGCGGGCCGCCGCCAGCAGCTCGCGCTCGTGCCCTGTCGCATGCGTCGAAGAGATCGCCATGTCCTGTCGAGAGTAGACAGATCGAGCGCCCCGACGTCATCGCTGCGATGAGTCCGGGCGCTCGCGGCAGTCGTTAGGGCAGAAGCGATGATGCCCGCCCCCGCCAAGCCCGTCGTGCATCTGGAGCTGCACACCGACGACCGGTCGCGCGCCTGCGCGTTCTACGCGCACCTGTGCGGCTGGCGCTCGGAGCGGATCGAGGCCGGCGGCGGCACGTACTGGGCACTGGGATTGGGCGGCGGGTTCGGCGGGGGCGGCGTCGTGGAGTGCGAGACGCAGCGGCCGCTGTGGCTACCGTACGTCGAGGTCGCCGACATCGCCGGGGTCACCGAGCAGGCACGCGGGCTCGGAGCAGCAGTCCTGCTCGAGCCCCGCGAGGGACCGGCGGGCTGGCGCAGCGTGGTCGCCGCCCCGGCCGGCGGGGAGGTCGCCTTCTGGCAGCCGAAGGAGCGTCCCGAAAGCGAAGACTTCGATCGGTCAGCGATGAGTTCCGGGTCGTCAGCCGGTCTGACCTGGAAACTGCACCGACACCGGAGGCGACCGAGATGACCGACGAGAAGCTCACCGACCGCAACCGCTGGATCGCGCTCTACGTGCTCTGCGCGGGGATGCTCATGATCGTGCTCGACGTCACCGTCGTGAACGTCGCGCTGCCGTCGATCCAGGACGACCTCGGCTTCTCGCAGTCCAGCCTGGCCTGGGTCGTCAACGCTTATCTCATCGCCTTCGGCGGCCTGCTGCTGCTCTCCGGCCGTCTCGGCGACCTGCTCGGGCGCAAGAGCGTCCTCATGGCCGGTCTCGGCGTCTTCACGCTCGCGTCGCTGCTGTGCGGCGTCGCGTGGAGCCAGGAGACGCTCGTCGCGGCCCGCTTCATCCAGGGCGTCGGCGGGGCGATGACCTCCGCCGTGATCCTCGGGATGATCGTCACGATGTTCCCCGACCCGCGCGAGCAGGCCAAGGCGATCGGCGTCTACGGCTTCGTCGCCTCCGCGGGCGGCTCGATCGGACTGCTGGCCGGCGGCGTGCTGACGCAGTCGATCAACTACCACTGGATCTTCTTCGTGAACATCCCGATCGGGATCGTCACGGCGGTCCTGGCGCACCGGCTCATCGAGCGCGACGAGGGCATCGGCTTCCGCCGGGGCGCCGACGTCGCGGGCGCGGTCCTCATCACGACGTGCCTCATGCTCACCGTCTACACGATCGTCAAGCCGGCGGCCGAGGACGGCTGGGGCTCGGGTCAGGCGCTGGGGCTGCTCGCCCTGTCGATCGCGCTGCTCGTCGCCTTCATCGTGCGCGAGGCGCGCACGGCCACCCCGCTCATGCCGCTGGGGATCTTCCGCTCGCGCAACCTGTCGGGGGCCAACCTCGTCCAGGCCCTGACGGTCGCCGGGATGTTCGGGGTGTTCTTCCTGGGCTCGCTGTACCTGCAGCGCGTGCTCGGCTACGACGCGCTGCAGATCGGCCTGGCGTTCCTGCCGACGACGGTCATCATGGGCACGCTGTCGCTGCGCTACGCCGAGCGGCTCATGATGCGCTTCGGCGCTCGCGAGGTCCTCGTGCCGGGCCTCGCGCTGATCGCCATCGGGCTCGTGCTGTTCTCGCGCGCCCCGGTGGACGGCAGCTACCTCACCGACGTCCTGCCGGTCATGATCGTGCTCGCCGTCGGCATCGGCGTCTCGTTCCCGCCGCTCATCACGCTCGCGATGTCGGGCGCCACGCCGCAGGCGGCGGGCCTGGCGTCGGGTCTCGTCAACACCGCCGCGCAGGTCGGCGGCGCGCTGGGCCTCGCCGTCCTCGCAACCGTGTCCGCCTCGCACACCGAGAGCCTCGCGGCCGGCGGCCAGGCCACGGCGGCCGCGCTGACCGGCGGCTACCACCTGGCGTTCCTCATCGCCGCCGGGCTCGTCGTGGCGGCGATCGCCGTGGCGCTCGCGGTCCTCGAGTCCGAGCAGCAGGCGGCCACGCATGCCGAGCCCGCCGCCGAGCACGTCGGCGCGCCGCAGGTCTGCTCCGAAGTCGCGTAGCTGCGCGTCTCGCGGGATCGACACACCCGCCCGCGTCGCAGATTGGCGAGTTTCCAGGCTTAAACGCTGGGAACTCGCCATTCGCCGCGCGCTCGCCTCCGCCGGGCCCGGGCTCCTTCGTCAATCCCCGCCGCGCACCCGCGCCCGCTGCGCCTCACGCCCGCCGGCAGCGCACCTGGTAGATCGACGTAAAGCCCGTCTGAAAGCCGCTGCGCGCCGCCCGCAGGTACAGCCGCCAGACGCGCACGCGCTCCGGGCCGGCGAGCCGCACGCCCTCCTCGGCGTTGTCGTCCAGGCGCGTGAGCCAGTGCGTCAGCGTGCGGGCATAGTGCGCCCGCAGGCCCTCGACGTGCTCGCACTCGAAGCCGGCGCGCTCGAGCGCGAGCTGCACGCGCGAGAGGTGCAGCGGCGCGGCGTCGGGGAAGACGTAGCGCTCGGAGAAGCCGCCGGCCTCGGGCTCGCCGTGGCGCAGCCGCGCGATGCCGTGGTTCAGCAGCCGCCCGCCGGGTTCCAGCAGGCCGGCGAGCTGGCGCGCGTATGCGTCGATCATGCGCGCGCCGACGTGCTCGACCATGCCGATGCTCGCGATCGCGTCGAAGCGCTCGCCGCGCAGCTCGCGGTAGTCGGCGACGCGGATCTCGACCCGGTCGCCGACGCCGGCTGCGGCGGCGCGCTCGCGGGCGCGCCGCGCCTGCGGCTCGGACAGCGTGATGCCGACGACGTCCACGCCGTGCTGCGTCGCCGCGTGGACCGGGGAGCTGCCCCAGCCGCAGCCGACGTCGAGGACCCGCTCGCCGGGCTGGAGCGCGAGCTTCGTGCAGACGAGCTCGAGCTTGCGCCGCTGCGCGTCCTCGAGTGGCTCGTCGGCGCTCGTCGGATCGGCGAAGACCGCGCAGCTGTAGGTCATCGAGGCGTCGAGGAAGAGCGCGAAGAAGTCGTTGGAGACGTCGTAGTGATGGCGGACCGCACGCGCGTCGCGGTCGACGCTGTGGCGCCGGCCGCGCGGTCGCAGCTCGATCGCCGGTGTCCGCGGCGGGAGCATGAGGCCGGCAGCACGTGTCGCGGCCAGCAGGAGGCGGCGCTGCGTCGCTCCGTCGATCGGCGGCGGCTTCCAGTCGCGCAGGAGCGCGAGCACCGCGTCGAGGTCGTCGATCTCGAGCTCCCCCGACACGTACGCGCGGCTGAGGCCGAGTTGCCCGGGGGCGCGCAGGGCGTGCGCGACGGCCTTCGGCGAGCGCGCGCTGAAGACCGGGCAGACGCCGTTGCCGGCCGTCGCCGGCAGCGCGCTGCCATCCCAGAAATGCAGCTCGAAGGGGCGCTCCGGCAGCGCGGCCTCGAGCTCATGGCGCAGTGGCGCCGTCGTGGATCCCAGTCCCATGCGCACACGATAGGTTGCCGCGATGCGGATGCGCTCGGCGGTGCTGGAGGAGTTCGGCCAACCACTCGTCGTGCAGGAGCTCGACCTCGCCGAACCGCGCTCCGGCGAGGTGCTCGTGCGCGTGCAGGCGTGCGGCGTCTGCCACACCGACATGTACACCGCCTCCGGGGTCGGCCCCTTCGGCTCCGCGCCGCTGGTGTTCGGCTACGAGAGGGCCGGCGTCGTCGAGTCGATTGGCGAGGGCGTCACCTCGCTGGCCGTCGGCGACCACGTCGTGACGCTCTTCTCGCCCCAGTGCCGCGAGTGCCTGCACTGCGTCAGCCCGAAGACGAACATCTGCCTCGCGATCCGCGACCAGCAGGGCAAGGGCTACCTGCCGGACGGCACGACGCGCCTGTCCCGCGACGGGGAGCCGATCCGCCACTTCATGGGCACGTCGACGTTCGCCGAGTACACGGTCATGCCCGAGATCGCGCTCGCGAAGGTCTCGCCCGACGCGCCGCCGGACCGCGCCTGCCTCTTCGCCTGCGGCCTGTCGACGGGGCTTGGCGCGGCGATGTACACCGCGAAGGTCGACCCCGGCTCGACGTGCGTCGTCTTCGGGGCCGGCATGGTCGGCCTCGGCGCGGTCGCCGGCTGCCGGCTGCAGGGCGCCGAGCGGATCGTCTGCGTCGACCTCTCCGACGAGCGGTTGGAGCGCGCTCGCGGCCAGGGCGCGACCGACCTGCTCGTCGGGGGTCCGGACACCGTGGCGGCGATCCTCGAGATGACCGGCGGCTTCGGCGCCGACTACACGATCGAGGCGACCGGCAACGTCGCGGTCATGCGCCAGGCGGTCGAGTCTGCGCGGATGGGCTGGGGCCTGGCGACGATGTGCGGCGTTGCGGGCAAGGGCGAGACGCTGGACATCGTCCCGCGCTACCTCATCACCGGCCGGCGCGTCGCCGGCTCGTCGTTCGGCGGCGTCAAGGGCCGCGATCAGGTGCCGCTGCTCGTGCAGCGCTACCTCGACGGCGACATCGACGTCGACGCCTTCCTCTCGCACCGGATCACGCTCGACGAGGCCAACCGGTGCTTCGAGCTCAGGGAGGCCCAGGACGGCATCCGCAGCGTGATCGAGTTCGGCTGACGTCAGCCCGCGGCGCGGACCTCGATCCGCCCCTCGTGCTCGCGCGCCTCGTAGACGGGCTGCGGGTACGCCGACGGCCCGCGTTCAAGCGAGCCGTCCTCCAGCCGGAAGCGGCTGCCGTGCAGCGGGCATTCGATGCAGTCGCCGAGCAGCTCGCCCTCGTGCAGTGCGCCGCCGCGATGGCTGCAGCGGTCGGCGAGCGCGTGGATCCTCCCGTTGCGCCGGACGAGCAGGATCTCGAGGTCGCCGACGGTCGCCGCTGCCGGGCGGTCGTCGGCGAGCATGCTCGCGTCAAGCGCCGGCGTCCAATCCTCCGGGCCCTGCTCGAACGCCGTCTGGTCGACGCCCACGCCGCGGGCGAACGCGAGGTCGCCGCCGAGCCAGCCGGCCGCGCCGACCGCGCCGGCGCCGGCGAGGCCGAGCAGCACGCCGGTCGTGTGCGCGCCGCGCCTGCGGGCCACCAGCGAGGCGCCGTAGAGGGTGGCGGCGGTGCCGACGGCGCTCGCATGCACGAGGCCGAGACGGCGCACCTGATCGTCCGCCGGCTCGCTGTCGGCCCAGTCCGACCAGCCGGTCCATGCCGTCGGCGCCGCCGCGACGAGCCCGACGCCGATGAGCCGGCGCGCGGCCGGCCGGCTGTCGGGGCCGCCGACGAGGTCCAGGAGCGTCGCGCTCGTCCAGGTCCCGATCGGGACGTCGGTCAGCAGCGGGTGCAGCGGATGGCCGAGCCACGAGCCGCTGAGGGCATCCTTCACCCGGCCCCGTCCGAGCAGGCCGCGAACCGTGCGGGCGATCGCGCGGGCGGGGCCGTCGAGCGCGGCGATCGAGCCGATCCGCTCGCTGAGGGCATGGGCGCGGGGACGTCGCATCGAGCCTCGTCGTGCCCACCAATGCGGGCAGCGCAAACGCCTTCCGGCACGAACGGGCGCAAACGTCTTCAGGCCGGCCGTCGACATGCCGATCACGAGGACATGAGACGGGTTCGCCTGGCAGCCCCGCAGCGCAGCAGCCTGCCGGACGACGTCTGGCGCCAGCGCCATCGCTGGCTGCTGCGCGTCATCTGGGCGCACGTGGCCGCGCTCGCGGTCTTCGGCGTCGCCCGCGACACCGCCGCCGTGTCGCTGGGCCTGTTGCTCCTGCCGGTCGTCCTCGCGGCGTCCGCCGCTCGGCTGCGGCTGCCCTCGCCACGGATCCAGGCGCTGTTCGTCGCCCTGGGCCTGCTGACCGCTGCGGCCGTCTTCGTGCACCTCTGGGCCGGCCACAGCGAGGCCCAGGCGGCGTGGTTCGTCGTACTCGCGGCGCTCATGCTCTACGAGGACTGGTCGCTGCTGGCGCTTGCGATCGTGTTCGTCGTCTCTCACGCCATCGCGCGCGGCGACGCCTGGGAGCCGGCCGGCGTGCCCGCGCTCTTCGTCGTGATCGTCGGTGTCGGCGGGATCGTCGCGGCGCGGTGCAACGCGGCCTTGCGCAAGGAGGCGCGCGAGGCGATGCAGCGGTTCCACAGCAGCTTCGACAGCGCGCCGATCGGCATGGCGATCGTCTGCTTGCGCGGAGGGTTCGTCGACGTCAACGCGGCGCTCTGCGAGATCGTCGGCCACAGCCGCGAGACGCTGCTGGCCGGGAGCATGCAGCAGATCACCCTGCCGGCGGATCTCGACCTCGACACCCACCTCGTCAACCAGATGCTCGCCGGCGACCGGCGCACCTCACAGTGCCGCAAGCGCTTCGTGCACGCCGGCGGTCACGTCATCTGGGTCGACGTGAGCCTCTCGTTCGTCCATGGCGGGCAGGGCACCCCCGATCACTTCATCGCCCAGCTCGAGGATGTCACCGACCGCCAGCGCAGCATCGACCAGCTCCAGCATCTCGCCGACCACGACGCCCTCACCGGGCTGCTCAACCGTCGCCGGCTCGAGCACGAGATCGAGCGGCAGGTCGCGCTCGCCGAGCGCTACGAGGCCCACGCCTGCCTCGTCCTGCTCGACCTCGACGGCTTCAAGTCGACGAACGACTCGCTCGGCCACGCCGCCGGCGACGAGCTGCTGCGCAACGTCGCCGACGTCCTGCGCGGCCGCGTGCGCCGCAGCGACATGGTCGCGCGCCTCGGCGGCGACGAGTTCGCGATCCTCCTGCCGCAGGCCGACGACGAGCACGGGCGCAAGCTCGCCGAGGCGGTCGCTCGGGCGATCCGCGAGCGGGTGAGCATCACGGCCGGGCACGAGGTGCGCATGACGGCGAGCTTCGGCGTCTCCTCGATCGAGGTGGGCGACACCCCGAGCCGAGTCCTGCTGCGTGCCGACCAGGCGATGTACGCGGCGAAGCAGCGCGGTCGCGACGGCGTCGCGGTCTCCGCGCCGTCCGTATCGCGCGGCTGACGACGCGGCGTTAGCCTCACCCGCGTGCGGCGGTGCAGCGACGACCAGCGGCGGGCGCGGCTGGCGCTGCGCCACCATCTCGCACCGGCCGCCCTGACCGACGACGTCGCCGCGGTCGCGGGCGACCTCGCGGGGCTGCACGCGACCGACCCCGCCACGGTCGTGCTGGCCGCGCGGGCGCGACTGCGCGCGCCGGCGCCGCAGGCGATCGAGGACGCCCTCTACGTCGAGCGCTCGGTCGTGCGGATCCTCGGGATGCGGCGCACGATGTTCGTCGTTTCAGTCGAGCTCGCGCCGGTCGTGCAGGCGGCCTGCACGCGCGCGCTCGTACCGGGCGAGCGGCGGCGCTTCGTCGCGCTGCTGGAGAGCGCCGGCGTCACAGACGACGGCGCGCGCTGGCTGCTGGAGACCGAGCAGGCGACGCTCGCCGCGCTGGTCGTGCGCGGCGAGGCGACCGCGGCGCAGCTGTCCGAAGACGTGCCGGCGCTGCGGACGAAGATCGCGGTCGCGCAGGACAAGCCCTACGCCGCTGTCCAAGGGGTCTCGACGAAGGTCCTCTTCCTCCTCGCCGCCGACGGGCGGGTCGCGCGCGGACGGCCGCTGGGATCGTGGACGAGCACGCTCTACCGCTGGGCGCCGATGGCGACGTGGCTGCCGGACGGCATTGCGGAGCTGAGCACCGACGACGCCGCGGCCGAGCTCGTGCGCCGCTGGCTGGCGGCGTTCGGCCCCGGGACGATGGCCGATCTGAAGTGGTGGACCGGCTGGACGGCCGGCCTGCTCAGGCGCGCGCTCGCGCGCATCGAGACCGTCGAGGTGGCGCTCGACGGCGGCGGCGCCGGGCTCGTGCTCGCGGGCGACGACGAGCCGGTCGCGGCGCCCGCGCCGTGGGCGGCGCTGCTCCCCGCGCTCGACCCGACCGCGATGGGGTGGACCGAGCGCGCGTGGTACCTGGGCGAGCACCGCGCCGCGCTCTTCGATCGCAGTGGCAACATCGGGCCCTCGGTCTGGTGGGAGGGGCGAATCGTCGGCGGCTGGGCGCAGCGCAAGGACGGCGAGGTCGTCGTGCGCCTGCTCGAGGACGCCGGCGCGGACGCCGTCGCCGCGATCGACACCGAGGTCGCGCGGCTGCGCGACTGGCTCGGCGACGTGCGCGTGACGCCGCGCTTTCGCACCCCGCTCGAGCGCGAGCTGATCGCAGGCTGACGTGCCGCCGCCGGGCGAGTTTGGCAACCGCGATCTCGCCGGTCCACGAACTAAGCCACTGAACAGAAGGCATCGTTTTATCGCGCGTGCGGGCCGGGCGAGAGTGTCAGATATTGCTCGGTTATGCGGGGAGTATGCGCCACGCCAGGCGTGCACAAGTGACGACTCGACACGGCGGCCGGATCGATCCGGTAGTTGTGCATGGCATACGTGCGCACGTGCGCAAGTGACGACTCGATGCGGCGGCCCGATCGATCCGGCAGTTGTGCACGTCAGGCGTGGCGAATAGTCCCCGGTATAGCGAGCACGATCCGACATCGATACCTGGCTGGGCCCGACCGGAGCGCGTCACGCTCTTCCTCATCGATGCCGCGCCGTCGGCACGCGAGTGACCTCGAACTGCCCGTAGCGCCTTGCGCTTCGGCCACCATCGCCCGCGCGATCTCGCCGGCCGGCTGGACCTCGGCGATGATGCCGGCGATCTGGCTGGTGAACGGCGCGCCGCATGAACGCCGACGTCGAGCCGGGCGCCGAGACCCTTCGGCCCGCTAGCGTTCGCTCATGTCCTCCGAATGGCCGATGCTCCCCTATGAAGAGTGGAGCGCAACCTGCGACACGCTCCACGCGCACACGCAGGTCCTCGGCAAGCTGGCGGTGGCGCTGGCCCCGCCCGAGCCTCAGCTTCAGCACGCGGCGTTGCGTCTCAGCGCGCGCGGCTGGGAGACGCTCCCGCTGCCGGCGCCCGACGGCTCCGGCGCGCTCGTCGTCGCGCTCGACCTACGAACCCACGAGGCGGTCGCCGAGCACAGCGACGGACGCGTGCAACGCGTCGCGCTTGCGCCCGACCGGGCGGTCGGCGAGGTCACGCGCGAGGTGCTGGCAGCGGTTGGCGGTCTCGGAGGCGTGGTCGAGATCAACCTGACGCCGCAGGAGACGCCGTGGACCACGCCGCTCGACGAGGACGACGAGCACGCGACCTACGACCCGGGCGAGGTGGCGACCTACTTTGCGGCCGCGACCCGGGCCGCGCTGGTCCTGTCGGCGTTCCGCGCGCCGTATCGCGGGCGCTGCACGCCGGTCAACGCCTGGTGGGGCTCGTTCGACCTGGCGGTGAACCTCTTCTCCGGCCTGCCGGCCGACCCCCCGGCGGACGACTTCATCATGCGCAACGCCATGGATGTGCAGGAGGTCGCCGTCGGATGGTGGCCGGGCGACGCGCGCTACACGAAGCCGGCCTTCTACGCGTACGCGCACCCCGCACCGGAGGGGTTCGCGCGCGCGACGCTGTCGCCGGACGCGGCGCGCTGGGACTCGGCACTCGGCGAGTACGTCCTCGACTGGGACGACGTCCTCGCCGCCGACCACCCGCACGCGGCCGCGCTCGACTTCGCCCGCTCCGCGTTTCGGCATGCATGTGAGGTGTGCGCCTGGGATCCCGTGCTGGCGGCCAGCGCCGAGGGGACGCCGCCGCCGGTCGCGTGACGCGCGGCGGGGCTCCGTGCCGGTGCGAGCGCGTCGATACCGTCACGCCATGAGCGTCGAGATCCGCGTCCTGGACGCAGGCGACGAGAACGCGGTGCTCGCCGCCCGTGCGCTCTTCGACCACGAGCCCGACATCGACGCCACGCGCCGGTTTCTGGCGGAGCCGACCCATCACCTCCTCGTCGCCTACGACCCTGCCGGCTCACCCGTGGGCTTCGTGTCCGGCGTCGAGATGACGCACCCGGACAAGGGCACCGAGATGTTCCTCTACGAGCTGGGAGTCGACGAGCCGGCGCGCCGCCGGGGCATCGGGCGGTCGCTCGTCGAGGCGCTTGCCGCGCTCGCCGAGGAGCGCGGCTGCTACGACATGTGGACCGCCACGGACACCGACAACGTCGCAGCGCGCGCGACGTACGCGCGAGCCGGAGCTCAGACGAACCCACCCCAGCTCATGCTGGAATGGGACTTCGGCGGCGCGGCCCTGCAACGGAGCGGATAGCTCGAGCCGTGGGCGCCGCCCCCGCCATCCGTCCCGCCACGGCCGCCGACTCGCGCGCGTGCTTCGCGCTCTTCAGGCGCTCGCTGTGGGACCTCATGCGCCGCATCGGCTACCTCCCCGCGGACGCGCCCGATCCCGACTTCGACGAGCTGTGGCCGGCCTACATCGGGCTCTTCGACCACCTCGCCGCGACGTGCGGGCAGTGGTGGATCGCCGAGGACGGCGAGGGGCGGCCGATCGGCTACGCACGCAGCACGCAGCGCGGGCCGGTCGTCGAGCTGACGGAGTTCTTCGTCGCGCCCGGGGCGCGCGTCGCGGGCCTCGGTCGCGCCCTGCTCGAGCGCGCCTTCGCGCCCGGGCTCGGGACGCACCGGGCGATCATCGCCACGGTCGACGCGCCCGCGGTCGCGCTGTACCTGCGCTTCGGCGTCGCCCACCAGACGACCTTCGTCGACGTCGCCGGCCGGCCGCGCGCGGTCGCGGCGCCGGCCGGCTACGACATCGTGCCGGCGACGGTCGAGGAGGTGCTCGCGATCGAGGGCGAGGTGCTGGGGCACGCGCGGCGCGAAGACGTCGCATTCATGCTCGCCGACCGGCCGGCCGCCGTCCTGCGCCGGGGCGGGCTGGCCGTCGCCTACGCCTTCCTCGCCAACGAGCGCGGCTACGCCGGCCCGGTCGCGGCCCGTGACCCCGCCGATCTGCCTGCCGCGCTCGCGCACCTCGAGGGGGCGGCGCACGCGGCCGGGATGGAACGCCTGGACCTCACGCTCCCGCTCTCGGCGCGAACGGCGATCGACTGGCTGCTCGTGCGGCGCCGCTTCCGGATCGACCCGTTCTACTGCCTCTTCCTCGCCGACGGCCCGTGGGCGCAGATGGACCGCTACCTGCCGTTCAATCCCTGCTTCATGCTCTAGTACACCCGTCCGCACGTTGTGTGCGCCTGAACACATAGATGGCCAGCCCGTCATGCGAGTGCGCCATCATGGCTTGCAATGGCACCAGTCGAGATTCGCAACCTCTCCAAGCGCTTCGGCCACGTCGAAGCCGTCAAGAACCTGAGCTTCGACATCGAGGCCGGCCGCGTCACTGGCTTCCTCGGCCCCAACGGAGCGGGCAAGAGCACGACCCTGCGCGCGCTGCTCGGGCTCGTGCGCCCCACCGCGGGGACGGCGACGTTCAACGGCCTTCGCTACGAAGAGCTCGAGCGGCCGAGCACGCGGGTGGGCGCCGTGCTCGAGGACGCCGCCTTCCATCCGGGCCGCACCGCGCGCAACCACCTGCGCGTCATGGCCGTCACGGGCGAGCACCCGCTCGAGCGCGTCGACGCCGTGCTCGCCGAGGTCGGCCTGACGGAGGCCGCCAACCGTCGGGTGAAGGGCTACTCGATGGGCATGCGCCAGCGGCTGGCGATCGCGAGCGCGCTGCTCGGCGATCCTGAGGTCCTCATCCTCGACGAGCCGACGAACGGCCTCGACCCGCCCGGCATCGCCTGGATGCGCGAGCTGCTGCGCGAGCAGGCCGAGCGCGAGCGCGCCGTCCTCGTCTCCAGCCACCTGCTGGCGGAGGTCGCGCAGTCCGTCGACGACGTCGTCGTCATCGCGCAGGGCGAGTTGCGCGGTCAGGGCACGCTCGAGCAGGTGCTCGGCGGCGACACCGAACCGGCGACCGAGGTGCGCTCGCAGGACAACGATCGCCTCGCCCGCGCGCTGCAGGAGCACGGCCATGGCGTGCAGGGCAACGGCGACGTGCTGCTCGTGCTCGGCGCGACGCCGGATCAGGTCGGCGCGGTGGCCGAGAAGGAGCGCGTGCACCTCACCGGCCTGGCGCCGCAGTCGCGCTCGCTCGAGCAGGCATTCTTCGCCCTGACGGGCGGCGAGACGGTGACGAGCGCCGAGACGGCGACGAGCGCCGAGACGGCGACGGACGGCGAGAAGGCATGAGCGCGCTGCTGAGAGCCGAGCTGCTGAAGCTGCGCACGACGCGGACGTTCGTGGCGCTCGTCGCAGCGGCGTTGCTGCTGTCGCTGCTGGTCGTCGTGCTCACGGCGGTGCTGGGCGACAACTTCACCGAGCGCGGCGTCAAGAGCCTCTTCACGGCTGACTTCACGGGCCTGTTCATCCTCCTGCTCGGCGTCATGGGGATGGCGGGCGAGTGGCGCCACCGCACGATCACGGGCACCGTCCTGGCGGCGCCCGACCGGCTGCGCCTGCTTGCCGCCAAGGTGCTCGCCTACGCCGCCGCCGGAGCGCTGCTGTCGCTCATCGTGACGGTGACGATCATGCTCGTCGGCACGATCATCCTCTCCGTCCGCGACCAGACGACCGTCGGCCTGCTGGATCTCGAGGACGTGCTGTGGCGCAACCTCGTCGTGGCGGCGCTGCTCGGGGCGCTCGGCGTGGGCATCGGCGGGCTCATCCGCAACCAGGTCGTCGCGATCGTCGGCATCCTCGTCCTCCAATTCGTCGAGCCGACGCTGTTTGCGCTCGTACCCGACGTCGGGCGCTTCGCGCCGACGTCGACCGCCCCGAGCGGGATCATCCAGTTGGTGATCGGCGACGACGACCCGGGCGACCTGCTCACACCAGGGATCGCGGTGGTCGTGATGCTCGGCTGGATCGGGCTGTTCTTCGCGGCCGCCGGCGTCCGCCTGCGGCGGTTCGATCTCGTCTGATCCCGGCTGAGCCGGGCTTGGGGTTGGCGCTCGTCCCCGCCCCGCAGTACTCTCGGCCGGTCATGTCCATCAAGATGACCGGTCGCTACGAGCCGGGCTCCGACAAGGACCGCGCGCACCGCCTGCTCAAGGAGTTCGACGTCAAGGTCGACGCCGTCTACGGCGTCGACGTGCAGGAGTCGGGCATGCAGGAGATCATGTTCACCTTCGACGGCCGGGCGCAGACCGCGTTTGCCGAGAACGAGCGCATCGTCCACGTCATGGAGGGCTGGGACGTCCTGCCGCCCAAGCCCGTCGGCGGCACCTGGCGCGGCGGGTACTGAGCCCGCGCCCACTGCGGGCGCGGGCCCGTCACGAGGCGAGGTGCAGCTCGCGCAGCTCGGGGTGACGCTCGAGGCGGGCGATGCCGCGCGCGCGTGTGGGACCGATGCTCCCGATCGGCATGTCCAGCGTCGCGCTGATCCTGCCGTAGTCGGCCGGCGCCGAGGCGATCAGGACCATGAGCCGGCGCTGATGGGTGGGCAGCGTGCCGAGCGCGCGCCGCAGGACGTCGTGGCGCTCGGATGCGAGCAGCTCGCTGTCCGGTCGCTGGTCCTCGTCGCCCTCCAGCAGATCGGGGTCGTCGGTGAGCTGCTCGCGCACGTGCAGCTGCAGCACACGCAGCGACTCGCGGCGAGTCGTCGTCGCCAGCCAGCCGGAGAGCGCGTTGGGATCGCGCAGCCGGTCGAGCTTCTGATGCAGACACAGCCAGACCGCCTGGAGCACGTCGTCGACGTCGGCCGGGCTCAGACGGTAGGAGCGCGCGATCGTGCGCAGCCTTGCGTCATAGCGCCTGACCAGCTCCGACCAGGCGGCGTTGTCGTTGGCGCGGACGGCCTGCACGAGCGGCGCGAGCTTACGGTCGGGCCGGCTCGGAGGCGAGACTGAGATCGGTGGTGCGGTGTGGTGAACGCTGTTCATCGCCACACAACCATCCGAGCAGCCCCTTACAGCACGGTTGCAGGGCGCCAACACCCCCGGTTCGGCCCCCGGCGAGCGAGCAGCCTCTAGCTCTCGAGATCCTCAGCCGCCAGCGGTCCCGCTCGGTCCGCGGCGCCCGCCGCCAGCCTCGGCGGCGACGCCCCCGGCCGTGCGACCGTCCGCGCGGCGACGACGGCGGCGAAGCACGCGGCCTCGACGACGAGCTCGTCGCGCGCGAGATCCGCGCGGCCGAGGCCGTGTGAGGTCCACCACGCCAGGAAGCCGCCGCTGAAGGCGTCGCCGGCGCCGATGGTGTCGACGACCTCCGTCGGCACCGGGGCGATCGCGGTGTCCGCGCCGGGGGTGATCACCGTCGCGCCCTCCGGCCCGCGCGTGAGCAGCACGGCGTTGGGCCCGCGATCGAGCAGGGCGCGGGCCGCGGCAAGTCGCGAGCGGCCGGGGTCCAGCCAGGCGAGGTCCTCCTCGCTGACCTTCACGAGATCGCTGTGGCGAAGCACGCGCTCCAGGCGCGCGCGGAAGGCCTGCGGATCGTCGATGGCCTGCGGCCTGCAGTTCGGGTCGACGACGACCATGGTCGCGCCGGCGAGCCGCTCGACGACGGCCTCCAGCGCCGTCGCCAGCGGCTCGAGCACGAGCCCGAGCGTGCCCACGTGCAGCGCCGCGACCTGCGGCGGGAGCGCGGCAAGCGCATCGTGCGCCTCCAGCCCGGCGGCCGCGGTGCCGGCCGAGTAGAAGCTCCAGCTCGCGGCGCCGATCGCGTCGAGGCTCGCGAGCGCGAGCGTCGTCGGATCGGCGGTGCGCACGACGCAGCCGAGGCCGACGCCGTCGTCGGCGAGCATCCGCTCGTGCGTCGCCCCGAGCCGGTCGCTGGACAGGCGCCCGAGGAAGGCGACCGGCTGACGGAGCCGGCCGATCGTCCGGGCGGTGTTGAACGGCCCGCCACCCGGGTGTCCGGCGAGGCCGCCGTCGCCGTCGGCGACGAGGTCGTACAGCGCCTCGCCCCCGACGAGGATCGGCGCGGTCACGACCGCGCGCCGCTGCTCGAAGGGACGTACACGGCGAGGGTCATCCCGTGCTCCCCGCTACAGCGCCCGCGCCGGCGGCAGCTCGCCCGAGCCGCGGCCGACGAGCCGCGGTGCGAGCACGATCTCCTGCGACGGCCCGTCGAAGCCGTCGAGGCGCGAGAACAGCAGCTCCGCGGCGGCGCGGCCGAGCCTCGCCGGATCCTGGGCGACGACCGTCAGCCCGGGCTGCACGACGTCGGCGAGCACGACGTCGTCGAAGCCGACGAGCGCGATGCGGTGCTGGAGGGCGAGGTCGTGGATCGCCCGCACCGCGTCGATCGTTATGAGGTTCTGGCTCGTGAAGACGGCAGTCGGCGGGTCGGGCCCGAGCAGCAGCTCGCGCGTCGTCGCGTAGGCGTCGGAGCCACGGGTGAGCGTGTGGCGCACGACCGCCTCGTCGAACGGCAGCCCGTGGCGGACGAGCGCCTCGCGGAAGCCGCGCAGCCGCTCCCCAGCGGTGTAGAGCTCGGGGCGGTCGCCGAGGAAGCCGATCCGCTCGTGGCCGGCGGCGGCGAGGTGCGAGACGGCGAGCGCCGCTCCGCCGGCGTTGTCGGTGAGCACGGCGTCGGCGTCGATGAAGCGGCCGGGGCGGTCGACGAAGACGATCGCGACGCCGGCTGCGCGGTCGCGCAGGAGGAAGCTGTGGTCGGTGCCCGCCGGCGCGAGGATGAGCCCGTCGACGCCGCGCGCGCCGAAGGCCTCGGCGAGCTGGCGCTCGCGCTCGGGCAGCTCGTCCGAGCTGCCGGCGAACGTCAGGACGCCGCGCTCGCGGGCCACGTCCTCGATGCCGCGCTGGACGGCCGAGAAGAACGGGTTGGCGACGTCCTCGACGATCACGCCGATGCTCGCCGACATGCCGTCGGCGCGGCGCAGCGCGCTGGCCGTGACGTTGTGGCGGTAGCCGAGCGCCGCGACCGCGTCGTGGACGCGCTCGGCGAGGTCGCTGCGGACGGAGGGGTCGGCGTTGACGACGCGCGAGACGGTGCTGAGGCTCACGCCCGCGAGGGCGGCGACCTGCTTCATCGTCGCGCGGCGCCCGCCCTGGGACCTGGCTTGTGGAGAAATCGTTTCGTTTGCGGTGTCCACGGAACAAACCCCTGTGGTCGTTGGCCTCGGAAAGGCTAGCAGGCAATGGAAGAAAACGTATTCTCTTGACACGGATGGGGTCAAGGAGTACTGTCGCCCCACTTCGTGAAAACGTTCTCTCGACAGCAGCGACGCGCGAGAGGCACCCCGGACGGGGACGGTGGAGGAGATGTCATGGGCAAGGCCCAGCAAGCGTCTCGGGCTGCTGCTCGAGCTCACGATTCGCGAGAACGCCTCGATCGCCGACCTCGACGAGATCTCGCGCTTCACGCTCGTCGACTGCAAGTAGGAGCGCGGAATCGTCGACAGGTACCTCGGCGGCTTGCGCCTGCGCGCATCCTCATGGGAGATCAACGCCTTCTACCTGCAGATCATCATCGGCGCCCTCATCCTCATCGCGGTCGCCTTCGACCAGTACCAGGGTCGCCGCTCGCGGGGCAGCTGAACGGGCGGTCCCTGCCCGCGGCCGTGGTGGCCGCGGGCAGGACATCCCCGCGCCGCGTCAGTAGGTCATGACGGCGCACCGCACACCGGCTTGCATCCCTGGTGAAACCACATGTTCGTGCCGAGACGCTGGCCGAAGTAGTTCCACGCCTGGAAGGCAAACTTCTTGATCAACCAGTCGGGGGCGGTTGGGTTCGTCACGAATCCGGTGACGTTGAGTCTCAGCTCGCCGCTGAGGTTGACGGAGATGCGGAAGATGACCCGTGAGCCCGCCCCGTCGAAATGGCCCTGCTGCGCGACGAGCATCAGATTCTGGAAGACGGCGCCCTTGATCGACGTGTAGGACCGCCCCGGCGCCGGCTTGCAGATCGTCCCAGCACCGGTGCACCCCTTGAGGGGCAAGAGCTGGCCGTTGCGCGGATACTGCTTCGGGGCGCCGCGGACCGGAAAGCTGCAGTTGAAGCACCGCCGCAGCTCGGCGACCGCCCTCGCCTCCGCAACGCCCTGCGAGAACCCTTCGATCGGTAGCTCAACGCCGGTGTCGTTCAACTCGATCGGAAACGACCACGAGTACAGCTTGCGGAGCTTTGCCTCGGCGGGTGCCGTCGGCAGAGCGCCCGCAGCCACGGCCAGGGCGACGACGATCATGGCCCTCCGGACGGTGTTGCTCATGACGATCTCCTGACTTTGGCGCGATACGCTGGAAAGTACAGCGACGAGCGGGACGTCGGCGTCACGCTGGCGAGAAGGTTCGACGAGCTGCTCGGCAAAGTTTGCGACCCCCCCAGCGCCCACCCGAAGAACTCGCCAAACGGCAGCGGGCATCGATGCACCGAATTTCTGTCACTTGCGGAACGCTAGACCGCATGTGAGATCTGTCACGCACACCGGATTTCTGACACGCGAGCTGCCGATCGGTGTACCGTTGGCACCGATATGGGGGAAGGTGTTCGGTCCATCGGTGTGCGTTGAGCGCGCACCCGATGACGCGACCGTTGACGGCTCCCGGCCGCTCCCGGCCCGCCGAGGTCGTCCCGCGCCCCGCGTGCTCGCTGGCGCTGCGGGGCAGCTTCGAGCTGCGCATCGACGGTCGCCCGACGCGTATCCCACTCAGCGCCCAGCGCGTCCTCGCGTTCCTGGGGCTCAAGCGCCGCCGGCTGGGGCGGATCTTCGTCGCCGGTCATCTGTGGACGGACGCCAGCGAGGAGCGCGCGGCGGCGGCACTGCGCACCGCGCTGTGGCGCCTGGGCAGGTCGGCCGGCCCACTGGTGTGCTGCGAGGGGCAGTCGCTCTCGCTCGATCCGGCGGTCGAGGTCGACATCGACGTCGCGACGACGATCGCCCGTGAGCTGTTCGCCGAAGCCGCTACGAGCGTGCCGCCGGACGCCCTTGCCGTCCTGCGAGACGACGGCGAGTTGCTGCCCGACTGGTACGAGGACTGGGTGCTCATCGAGCGCGAGCGCTTCCGCCAGGTGCGGCTGCACGCGCTGGAGACGCTGTGCCGGCGCCTGAGCGCGGAGGGCCGTCACGCCGAGGCGACGGAGGCCGGAGTTGCGGCGGTCGCGAGCGAGCCGCTGCGCGAGAGCGCCCACGGCGCGCTCATCGCCGCCCACCTCGCCGAGCACAACCCGGGGGAGGCGCTGCGCCAGTACCGCCTGTGCCGTGACCTGCTGCGCCAGGAGTTCGACCTCGCGCCCTCGGCGCAGCTCGACGGCATGGTCGCGCATCTCCGTCACGTGACGGAGAGGTGACGCCCGCGCGATAGACCCCACCAATGGCGTTACCCGGCCGTCGCGCGGGCATGGCGATTCTCAGCGTGGAGCTCGAGGAGAAGCGTCCCGGGCGGATGCTGATCCGCATCGGGACGGTCGACGACGTCGTCGACCGCCAGGCCACCGTCGAGCGGACGTTCGCCGACATCCAGGCGGCGACGACGTACCTGTGCGACTGGCTCGCCCGCTGGCAGGCGGGCGATCGGACCGAAGAGGTGTGACTCCTGCTCGGTCAGGGCTCACGACTGAGCAATTGGTGGCTTCAGGTGGGCTCAGCGCCCGCCAACACTGGGGATCGACGCCTGCCACGCCGTCATTTGCCAAGTCGTGAGCCCTCAGCTCATGTACTCGCCCGAGGGCAGCAGTCCGAGCTGCGTCTGGGTGAAGTGCCGGTAGAGCTGGTACTGGACGATCGCCTCGCTCGCGTTGCGGCCGGCGAGGTGAGCGTTGATGACGACGCGGTGCGCGCTCTCGCGCAGCGGATCGAGCGCGACGGCGGCGAGGCCGGCCTCCACCGCCTGCGACAGCTCGCCCCGTGCGGTCGCGTCGGCGCTCATGCGCTCGAGCGCGTGCAGGCACAGCTGGCGCAGGCGCTCGCGCTCGACGACGATCCAGTCGTCGTACCAGTCGGGCAGCAGCTCGCCGGCCGCGGCGAGGAGCCTGAAGTCGTCCACCTCCTGCGGGCCGCCGTCGAGGATGCGCTGCGCCCGCGCGGCGATCTCGTGGGAGTCGACCGGCACCGCGGGGGAGAGCCCGATGCACGTGCTCGTCCTGTGGACGATCTCCGGGCCGGCCTGCCCCAGCCGCCAGAGCGCCGTGCGCAGGCGCGCGCGGGCCTGCTCCTCGCTGGAGTCGATCCACAGCGTTCCCGCCACGTGCACGCGCTGGACGCGACGATCGCGTAAGGCCAGGAACGCCGCCAGCCGCTGCGCGCTCATCGGCAGCGGGAGGACCTCGTCGCCGTGGCGCAGCTCGAAGCCTCGCAGCAGGCGCAGGTGGTAGCGGGGGGACGGTGTCATCGCGACAGCCAGCTCTTCAGATCTACTCGATGGGGGGCTCGGGCCTCGGCCCGGGCGTCTGGGTCGAGGCGAAGAAGAGCGTCACGAGCGACCCACGGGGCACCTGCGCGCCGGTCTGCGGATTCTGCTGCAGGACGATGCCCTGCTTGCCGGTGCTGAACATCGGCTCGGATCTCGCTCTCAGCCCCGCCTCCGCGCACCGCGTCTCGGCCACCTGCAGCGCAAAGCCGGCGAGCTTGGGAACGACGACCTGCGAACCGTCGGACAGGACCATCAGCACGGCCGAGCCGCTCGGTGCTCGCGTGCCGGCGACCGGGTTCTGGGTCAGCACCGTTCCCTTCGGCAGCGTCGACGGGCTGGCGCCGGTGGTCCTGCCGACGAGCGAGCTCTTCTGCAGGAGCGCGGCGGCGTCGCTGAAGAGCATGTTGCGGACATCGGGAACCTCGACGGACTCCGCCGCGGCCGCCAGGACGACCGCCACCACGCTGCCGCGTGGCACGCGTGCGCCGGCGGCGGGCTTCTGGCTGACGATCGTGCCCGGCGGTACGCCGGGGTCCGGCCGCGAGGCGGCGACCTCGAGCGCCAATCCCAGGCTCCTGAGCCGGAACTCGGCCTCCGAGACCGCCAGCCCCACGAGCTGAGGCACGGCCGGCGGCCGCGCGACCCCGATCGTCACGAGCACGGCGCCCCCACGCTGCACGTGCCCGCCGGCTTGCGGATCCTGCGCGAGAATCGTCCCCCCGGGCTCGTCGCTCTCCGCCTTGCCGGTGATCTGCAGCTCGATGCCGAGCGCGGCCAGGACCTGCTGCGCCTTGTCGACCGGGCTGCCGACCAGCGCCGGCACCTCGACGCCGCGGAGGATCGACACGACGAGACGCACCAGCGTGGTCGGTGTGACGGCGCTGCCGGGCGGCGGCTCCTGGGCGAGGACGAGACCTGCCGGTCCGTCGATCTCTCTGCGCGTGGTCTCGCCGAGCGTCAGGCCGGCACCCTTGATCGCCGCGATCGCATCCTCTTCGTTCATGCCCGTCACGTCCGGTATGCCGGCGCCCACCACGAGGTTCACGGCGCTGCCGAAGTCGACTTCCGCACCGGCGGGCGGGTCCTGGTGCAGGACGCTGCCGGGCGCCGCGGCTCCGGCCTGCGCCGTCGCCGTTCCCACGACCAGTCCGACGTCGGCCAGTGACTCGCGTGCGGCCTCCAGCCCGACGCCGGCGAGGTCCGGCACGGCGACCCGCCGGCCGGCGGCGACGGTGATCGTGACGGGACCGCCTCGGGGCCATTGGGCTCCGGCAGCGGGCTCCTGGTCGACGACGGTGCCAGGAGCCTGCTCCGCCGGACGCTGGCGCACGTGTCCCGCGGCGAGCTCGGCGGCGGTGAGCGCCGCGACCGCGGTGCCCTGGGCGAGACCGACGAGAGTGGGCACGGTGCGTGTCTGTGCCGTGCTCACGGAGAGGTCGATCGTGGCGTAGAGCGCGACGCGCGCACCCGCCGCCGGGCTCTGGTCGACGATCGCTCCGGTCGGGGCCGGATCCACGCGGTCGGAGATCGCGCCGATGGCGAGGCCAGGCACGGTGCTGGGCAGGCCGAGCGTCTCGATGAGCGGTGCCGCCGCCTTCGCGAGAGCCGCGGGCGCATCCGCCACGCCGGTCGACCTCAGGTCCGGCACGGCGACGGTCCACGGCGTCGCGAGCGTTACCCGCACGTCGCTGCCGACCTCGACCTCGCTGCCCGCATCGGGATCGTGGGTCACGATGGTCCCCGGGGTGGCCCCGCTCTCCTGGGTCGACGGCGCCGCGGCGGCGACCACGAGCTCCACGCCCCTCAGAACCACCGACGCGGCAGCGGGCGTCATGCCGCGCAGGTCGGGGACGAGCACCCGCACCGCAACGGCGACCGTGAGCGCGACGCTGCTTCCGACGACCACGCGCGTGCCGGCCGGTGGTGACGACGCGAGCACGGTCCCCCGCGGTCGCCTGCTCTGCTCGACGACCCGTGCGTCGGCTGGCACGAGCAGCCCGAGGCTCTCGAGCAGGGCCGTCGCCTCGTCGGCGGGCTCGCCGACGATCTCGGGCACCACGACCGTGATAGGGACGGCCACGACAAGCGCGATCGGGGCTCCCTCGTTGACGACCGCCCCCGGGGCCGGGCTCTGCGCCAGGACGCGGCCCACGGACTCCGCCTCCTGCTCGGACACGTCTGCGAGCTGCAGCTCGGCGGCGGCGATGGCCGCCCGCGCCTCGTCCAGCGTCTGCCCGGCGAGGTCGGGCACCGCGATGCCGGTCTTCGCGACGAGCACGAGCTGGAAGCGGCGCCGCAGGCGCTTGGGTTCGCGACGGTCGATCGCGTCGCCGGTCTCGCGGGCGACGAGCAGGCCGCTGCCGGGCCGGTCGCTCGCCGTCCCGCCGAACAGCCCCGACTCGAGGATGTCGTCCGGCCCCTCGCCGATGTCGAAGCTCGCGCCGGCCACGACGGCGTGCGACGCGGCATCGTAGGCGAGGTCGCCGGCAGCGATCCGCTTTCGGTGCGCCTCGCCCGCGAGGCCCGCCTGTCCCTCGACGGCGGCCGCGCTCGTGCCGAGTGCGACGTGCGTCAGCCCCGCGAGCCCGGGCTTGCGCGTCAGCAGCCCGCCGATGAGGTCACGTGCGCCCGCCGCGAGTGACGGCGCAAGCGTCAGGGCGACCTCGCGCTCCAGCAGCCGGTCGTCGACCGGCTCGACCGGCGGATGGATCGCATGGTTGACGAGGACGCCCGAGCCGGGCCGCGAGGAGGCGTCGCCGCCGAACAGCCCCAGCTCGCGCAGCGGGCCCGCGGCCGTCGCCGGGTCGATCAGCGCTCGTGCGTGGACACGTCCGGTGGCCGCGTCGTAGGTCAGCGTCGTGCCGGGCTGCAGGCGGACGCGCAGGACCTCGGCCGTCAGCCGGCGGCGGGCGCGATCGGGGGCGGGCGGGTTCTGGTCCCACTGCGGGTCGCCGGCGCCGACGGCGAGGTACGTCACGCCCGTCGAGCGGTTGCACAGCAGCGCCCCGACGAGGTCCATCGCCGACCAGACGACGAGGTTCGGGCGCCAGGGCGCGAGCGCCTGCCCGCCGGCGGACGCGGCGCGAGGGTCACGGAACTCGCCCCTCAGCAGCATCGCCTCAGCCGAACATCCTCGCGACCGAGTACATCTGCTTGTGCGACTGCGCGAAGCCGGCCGCGATCTGCGACGAGCGCTGCACGATCTCGGTCTGTGCGATCGTCGCCTGCTGGGCCTGCAGCGGCAGCTCCGGCGCGGCCACGAACTGCGCGAGCTGCGTGGTGATCGCGTTGTTCGCTCCGGCCCCGACCGCGGCCGTCGTCTCCTGTGCGATGACCTGCCCGAGCAGTCCGCTGCCGAGGATGTCGGAGTCCGAGAGGCCGGGGTCGCCGAACATGTTCTCCTTGAGCTTGGTCTGCGTCGCCTCGTGGATCGCCTGCAGCGTGTGCGGCAGCTTCGCGGACACCCGGCCGTGGTCGAAGCTGCCCTCGCCGTCGAAGCCCTGGCGCATGAGATCGCCGATCCGCGCCGCGACGGTGACCTGCTTGGTGACGTCCACGATCTTCGTCTGCGCCCAGTCGCGGACCCACAGCCCGAAGCGGACCTGCACGCTGCCGACGCCGCGGACGATCGCGCCCTGCGAGTCGCGCACGTGCACCGTGACCGTCGCGATCTGCAGCTGCGGCGGGGCGATGATCGGCCGCGGCGGCAGGTCGCTGCTCAGGTCGTGCAGCTCGCTGGCGGGGCTGTAGCGCGACACGAGCGCGAGCTCCTCCGGGTCCAACCGGACCTTCGCGTACTCGATCGCGCCGGGATCGCCGAGCCGCGCCGCCGCAACCTTCTGACTGGCGCGCTGCAGCACCCCGGTGTGGCCGAGGTCGACCGTGAAGTCGCGCTTGACGCCGATGAGCTCGACCGAGGCCCTGCCGCGCGCGTCCGTCGACGCGACCCTCGAGGTGAGGTAGCCCCAGTCGGTCGAGAAGTCCAGCATCGCCCCGTTGATCGCGTCGCCGTTGCGATCGGTGACGGACACGTTGATCGTCGCGCGTGAGCCGAACAGCGCCTGGAACTTCAGGTCGCGATTGGAGTGCTCGACGCGCACCTCCCAGAAGAGCTTGTTGAGGCTCTCGCGCAGCGTCTCGATCTCCAGTTGGGCGCGCTGCAGCCCCTGCTCGAGCGCCGTCAGGCGGCGCTCCGCGGAGCCGAGCCGATCGACCGCGTCGGCGAGATTGAGCATCGTGCGCCGGCGGTCGACGATCATGTCGGCGGTGATCTGCGTCTGCCCCGGCCCGCGGTTGATCTCGGCCAGGACGCAGGCGCCGGGGGGCGGCAACGCCGGCCGGCGGACGGCCCGCACCGTCCACCGCAGCTGGTCGCGCAGGCAGGTCTCCATGTTGATGTCCTGCGCGTTCTTCAGGGCGGCGTCGACGGTCGCGTCGATCCGGACGACCTCCGGCTCCAGGTAGAGCGTCAGCGGTCCGGACTTCGCGTCCGCCGGCGGCGGCAGCGCCTCGCGATCGCCCTGCTCGGAGAACAGGACATCGCGCTCGTTGACGACGTCCAGCCCGCCGACCGAGCAGCTCCCGGCGGAGATCAGCACGTCGTGCTGCGCCGCGAAGCCCGGCGGCTTGATCTCGAAGCCGTGCAGGTCGGGAACTCCCGCACCAATGTTGAGCTCGCGCAGCCGGCGCTCGAAGTGGCGCCGGATGTCCTCGAGCTCGTTCCAGTCGCGGTCCAGCAGCGGCACGCCCTGCTGCAGGCGCACGCCGACGTAGCGCTTGCGCTCGTCGAACGTGTCGACGCCACCGTTGGAGAAGTTGCCCGGGCTCACGCGTTCACCTCCTTCGTCTATCCGTTTTCGTCCTTGCTGTCCGACAGGCCTAGGTTCACATCCGCCGTTCGCGTGACCGTGTCGGCGTCCAGCACGACGACCGCGCGCAGGTTGACGGGCAGGAACAGGCCGGCGCCGTTGACGATGCGCGCGCGCTTGCGCACGACGTCGGCCGCGGTGTCGCCGGGCTCGGGCCGGGCGAACACCCCGACGACGTTCGTGGCGAAGCGGACGCCGGGCCCGGTGCCGGTCTCGGTGACGTAGTCCACGGTGTCGTCGGCCGTCCCGATCGCGGCGAGCACCGCCGGATCGGAGGTGTCGACGGTGCGCGAGCCGCGGTCGTCCGGTTCGCTGGGATTGCCGAGGTCGTTCGTGAACAGGACGTTGCGCCAGAACTCCTTGATCTGCGTGTCCCAGCCGCTCAGCCGCTTGACCCAGATCGTGGCGCCCGGGATCGTGCCGGTGACGCGATACAGGTGCGCGGCGTACTTGATCTCGTGACGCTGGATCGGGATCGGCTTCTCGTGGCTCAGGTCCCAGCCCAGCCACGACGCCAGGAACGGCAGCATCCGGTGGTCGACGTTGTCGACGTCATGCAGCCCGCGCAGACCGTCGGCGCGGCTGCGCAGGTGGTCGACGCCGGCGCCGAAGAGGTCGACGAAGCGGCGCAGCTGGCCGCTCTCGGGTGCCGCCTCCGGGATCGCCCCGGTGTCGCGGGCGGGCCCCTTCGAGACGTCGTGGCGGCGCACGATTCCCGGCAGCAGCTCGTACATCATCCGCCCGGAGCGATGGACCTCGGTCGGCGTGGCAACGGCGCGGAAGGCGCCGTGCTGCGCAGCCAGCGTCGGCCCGGTGAGCTCGTAGTAGTACGTCGTGCCGGACGCCAGGCCCGCGGCGCGGTCGTGGACGTCGAGGATCTCCTCGCGCAGGCGAATCGGGTTGCGCGCGGCGTCGAACGCGATCGCGCGGGTGCGCCGCAGCACCTCGACGGCGACGCTCTCCAGCGGGCGAGACACCGACGCGGCGGTCGTCACGACGCGCCCGCCGTTCACGCGTGTCTCGCCGAGATCGACCTCGGTGACGGTCGTGCCGGCGGGCGGGAACGCCACGCTGTCGTAGACGAGGAAGGGATCGCTTCCTCCGTCGGGCGCCGGGAACTCGAAGTCCCGCTCCTTGCGCCGCAGCGTGAGCTCCGGCGCCGCGGCGAGCCCCTCGCCCGGCTCGAGCACGACCTCCCACGACACCCGGACCCGGCGGCCGACGATGTCGGCGAGAGCAGTGAAGTGCTCGACCTTCACGACGCCTCGTGGCTGACGGTCACCGTGATCGTCCCCGGAACGGCGATCTCGACCTCGCCGATGTCGATCCGGCCCTCCATCGCGATGTCGCCGGAGAACGCGCGCTCGACGAATGCGCTGACGTCGCCGAGCCCGGCCTCGAGCAGCACCTTGCGGCGCAGCGTGCGCGGCAACGTCTGATCCCGCCGGCGAAAGCGCGTCACGGTGGCCGCGTGGACGCCGCCGATCGCCTCGACGGCCTCGTAGACCTTCGAGAGGTACAGCGTCCGACCGAAGTCGACGTTGTCGAAGGCCAGCAGGCTCTCGACCGCGCGCTGCGCCCGGTCGCGCACGACCTCCGCAGGATGGTTGTGCTCGGTGATGAGCCCGACGGCGATGTCGACGACGACACGCTGCGGATCGCGGACGAAGACCGACGTGCCGATCATGCGGCGCGTCTCGAAGTAGGCCACGAGCCGCTGCTTCTGCTCGGCCGCGGCCGCCGTCACCTCGGTGCCCTCGGGCGCCACGTAGAGCTCGATGCGGTTCCAGCCGGTCGTGCGCGCGCGGACCTTGGCCACGCCGCCGGCCTGCCTGGCGATCGTCACGTAGTCGTTGAGCGTCACCGCGCGATCTCCGGAGCGGAACGCGAGCGGCCCGAGCCGCGCCGCGCGTTCGATCGACTCGCCGTCCGCTCCGCCGGTGGCGGGCAGCGGGTTGGTGACCGCCGCGAGGTTGGCGACCGGCGTCTTGGCCTCGACGATCGCGCCGGCCGGCACGTTGCCGACGGCGCCGCCGCCTGCGACGTAGCTCGCGCGGACGTTGTCGATGCCGGCCGGCGGCCGGCGGCCGTGCTCGCCGTCGCCGAAGACGACCGACGCCCTGCCGTCCTCGTCGAACTGGACGTAGTAGTCGCGCGCGTCTGCGGCCGACGTCACGACGTCGCCGTCGCCGTCGCCGGCGACGTGGTAGACGAGGTTCGCCCGGCGTTGCCAGCCGACGAAGCCGGCGCCCTCGTCGACCTCGACCTCGAGCGTCTCGACGACGACCTGGCTGGCGGCGAGCGCGAACATCTGGTTCGGCTCGCCGGTGGACGACCCGAGGATCTCGCCGGTGACGACGGCGCCGTGACGCACCGGCAGGCCCGCGTGCACGAGCTTGCCGTCGGCGGCCGCCGTGACCGCCTCGCCGGCGAGGTCGATCTGCCGCTCGGGGCCGAGGTAGACGAACGGCTGCGACGGCGTCGACTGCCCGGCCTTCGTCGCGAACCCGGTCCCCTCCGGCACGGTGACGACGGTCGGCTGCGCCGGGCCGGGCGGATTGAACGTCAGCGTGAGCTCCGCGCTCGACGCGGCCGGCGGCGCGAGCTCGTAGCCGATCAGCCGCAGCAGGTTCAGGACGCTGCGGCGCTCGACCGCCGTCTCCAGGTAGGACTCGCTGGCGATGCGGTCCTGGTAGTAGGAGACGACGTCGCCCATGTAGGCGAACAGGTCGATGAACAGCATGCCGATGTCGCTCGGCGAGCGGTCCGTCCACTCCGGCAGGCGGTAGATGGCGAGGCCGAGCAGCGCGTCGCGCAGGGACTCGAAGTCCTTGTCGGTGTAGTCGATCGCGGGCTTGTCGGGGAGCTGGCTCACGGCTCAGATGAGCGGCACGACCGCCTGGCCGGCGACCTGCTCGTTCGTGTGGACGTAGCGGATTCGCAGCTGGAGCAGCCCGTCGTCGGTGTCGCGCTCGACCTGCGACTCGGTGACGAGGATCCGCGGCTCCCAGCGCAGCAGCGCGTCGCGCGCATGGTTCTGCGCGATGTCGACGACGACCTCGTCGTTGGGGTCGTGCACGAGCGACGGCAGGCGCGTGCCGAAGTCGCGCAGCAGCGGCCGCTCGCCGACCCGCGTGCCGAGGATCAGGCGCACGTTCTGGCGGATCTTCGCCTCCCCCTCGGCGAGCGCGATCCGGCCTGTCTCCCCGTCGACCCGGAACGGGAAGGCGAGGCCGCGGACATTCTCGAAGGAGCTCACTGCAGCCTCCCCTTGTTGGTCTGGGCGTGGATGTGCCCCTGGCCGGAGACCTCGACGCCGACGACCTCGGCGGCGCGCGCGTAGCGATCGATCGCGTTGGACATCGCCGTCGCCACCTGCTCCGTGGTCCAGCCCTCGTCCTTGGCGTCGTTCATCATCGCCACGAGGTCGCTCTTGAGCTTGTTCTTGTCGAGCGCCATCAGTCCAGGGGGCAGGCGGGCAGCGCCGGCAGTGCCGGCAGCGCGAGGTCGGGGATCGGCAGCGCCGGGACCGGGAGGGGGAGCGACGGGATCGGGATCGCCGGCAGCGGCGGTGGGCTGGGGAGGTCGGGCAGCGCCGGCAGCGCGGGCAGCGCGAGGTCGGGGATCGGCAGCGCCGGCACGGGGACGGGCAGCGACGGGACGGGGAGCGCCGGCAGCGGCGGGATGGCGCACCGGCTCACGGCTGCACCTTCACCGACATCGAGAAGACGGGCGGCCCGGGCACGAGCGGGGGAACCGGGGGCCCGCTGGGGCCCAGCGCGGTGGGGTGGGTATGGGCGTTGAACATCGCCATGAGCCCGTTGCCGAGCACAGCCGGATCCTGCGCGGAGGCGCCGAGGCTGACCGAGCCGGCGGCGAGCGACAGCTCCTGCGCGACGATCTGCACCGCGCTCGTGCCGCTGATCTTCACCTTGCCGTCGCCGATCTCGACCCGGGCGCCGCCCTGCTCGACACAGAGCACGCCCTTCTCGCCGAGGGTCACCATGTGACCCTGCTCGCTCGTCAGGCTGACCTCCGCCTTCTCGGCGTTGAGGAAGAGATAGGAGCCCTTCTGGTTGGCGGCGAGGATGCTGCCGTTCTTGTCGATCGAGACGAACGAGTCGAGCTTGTGGCGGATGACGAGCTTCTCCTGGTCCGCCTCGTCGCTGAGCTCGATGACGTGGCCTGACGGCGTGTGCACGACGCGCTCCACCGCCTCCGGCTTGTCGGCCTCGGGCGGCACCGTCCCCTGGGCGTACCAGGTGCCGACCCACAGCGGATAGCCGACGTCCCCGGCCTCGAACTCGACCCACACCTTCGCTCCCACCGGCGGCACGAAGAAGTGCCCCGAGGCGAAGCACGGGCGGGCCCAGACCTGCATCTCCGGCGACAGGACCGAAGGCACGGTCACCTTGACGCGCCCGCGCTGCTCGGGATCGGCGACGTCGACGACCTCGCCGCTGTACTTGCCGTAGAAGCGGCCGACGTGGCGTTGCAGATCGGATGCGAGGGTCACGGTCATCTCGCTACCGCGTCGCCGTGAAGCTCGTCTCGTAGGAGGCCCGGCGCAGCTGGGCGGTCGACGTGTCGCGCCAGCTGTGCGTCGCCTTGGAGACGTACCAGCTGCCCTCCGCCCACGGCGCGATGCCGGTGATCTCGACCTTGCCCTTGGCGCGCAGCATGACGGTCCCGACCGCCCGTCCGGTCCCGCGCAGGCCGAGCACCCGGGTCGGGTCGAAGATCGTCGTGCGCTCGGCGCGCGCCGGGTCGGACGGCTGGCCCGCCGCGCGCGTCGGCCCCGGCGTCGCCGCCGGCAACGTGCTGCCGTCGGCGGGCGGCGGCGACGCCGTGCCCGTGGTCGTCCGGACCTCGCCGGTGCCCGGGTCGACCGCCGACGCGACGACCTGGCGGGCCGACCGCGCCGCGACCGACTCGTAGCGAAACTCGATGAGCTTGTTGATCCCGCGGCAGTACTGCAGCGTCCCGAGCGGCTCGGCTTCCAGGAGCGTGCGGTTGGAGACCCAGTAGAACTTCGAGGCCCCGTCGTTGTGCTCGACGAACGCGCGGGCGCCGTAGCGCTCCGCGAGCTCCTGCAGGTACTGGTAGTCGGACTTGTTGTGCTGCGTGAGATCGTTGCTCTCGGTCAGCTCCGGGTTGGGATCGCAGACGATGCTCGCCTTGGCGCCGGTCCACCCGTTGCGCCCGGCGACGCTCTGGACGATCGTGTCCAGCGTGCCCGGCGGATAGCTCTCGGTCCGCGCCTCCTGGCTCATGAGGTGCGAGAGGTCGCGCGCGACGACCGTGACCGAGCGGGCGGTGGCGCCGGCCTCCGGCCGGCTCTCCACGATCACGCCCTCGAACAGCACGGCGTGCTCACCCTGCCAGCCGAGCTCGATCGTCAGCTTGCGCCCGTTCGTGAACAGCGCGGCGCCGTTGCCGTCCGGGTCTCGGAGGGTGCAGCGCGCCTCGTCGACGAGCCGGTCGTTGTCCTCGACGCTCACCGCTGCGGCGAGCGGGGCCAGGTCGCGGTCCTGACCTTCGAGCTTCACGCCGAGAAAGGGGGTCGCGGCCGCCATCAGAACGACCTCGTGCGCCGTACGCGGCCCGGCGCGGCCTCGGTCGGCACGACGATCGTCGTGCCGGGCTGCAGGACCGCCGGAAACGCGGTCGGGTTGGCGTCCGCGATCATCCACCACGACGCGCTGGAGCCGAGGTAGCTCGCGGCGAGCGCCTCGATCGTCTCGCCGGCGACGATCGTGTGGAAGTACGGCGTCGCCTGCGGATCGGGCACCGGCGTCCGCCGCGCCGGGATCGTCGCGTGCGCGGCGCCCGCGGCGTCGCGTGCGAGGCCCACCGGCAGGCCGCGATAGCGCGAGCGTGGACCGGCGGGCATCAGATGAACGCTCCGACGATCGGGGTGTTGGCGGCGAAGTCCTTGCCGATGCCCGCGCGACCGTAGCTGCGACCGACCTGGACGAGCCGCGTGACCGTTCCCACGAGCGGGTCGATCGAGTACGTCTGCTCCTTGAGCGTGCAGCTGGCCTCGGCGCGGAGAGGATCGCCGTCGTCCTTGAAGGCGACGAGCTTGATGCTGAGGTCGGTCATGACGCACTCCAGCGACAGCCCGGCGTAGTTCAGGGTGCACGCCGGTGGCCGGTTGAAGCACGCGACCTCCTTCTTGAACGCCATCTTGGCGATGTCCAGCGCGTCCCAGCTGGGCACGGTGAACGAGCGCAGCAGCGCGAGGTCGGGCTTGATGCTGCCGCCGTAGTGGTCGTCCCCGTCCAGCGGCCCCGGCATCGAGGCGTCGAGCTTGAACTCGAGCTCGAACGTCCGCGGCTCGCCCTCCACCGGCTCCAGCGGCTTCGTCGCGACGAGCAGCGAGCTGATCTCCTTGGCGTCCGTGTAGAGCCCCATCGCGCGGCCGATGAACCCGCTCGCCGCGCGCGTCTGATCAAAGCCCCAGTTGCCGAACGCGTTGGCGGCTTCGTACTTGTAGGACTTCTTCTCCGTCAGCAGCTCGGGGTTGAACTGGAAGCGGAAGATCAGCGGCGGGACGTTCAGGATGTTCGCGAGGTATCCGGTCTTGCGTTCCATGCGGCTCCTTCGTCTAGACGGGGACGAGTCCGGTGACGGGGACGATGCCTCTGCGCTCCTCCTGGTTGCGCTGCCACTCCTCGAACGCCTCGGGATCGAATCCCGACGTGGGGGTCGTCCCGGTGACCGCCGGCTCGGCCTGGGCTTCGCCGAGGTCGATCGTGACCTCGCCGATCTCGACCACGACGGCCCGCGTGCCGGCGCGCTCGGCCACGTCGCGCACGACGCTGCCCGCGACGCTGCCGGTGCCCGCCGCGACCGGCGTCGCGCGGAAGTGCTCGTCGAGCTGGCCCATCAGCGTCGTCAGCCCGCCGCCCTGCAGCCAGCCTTCGTAGGCGGTGGCGATCGCCTCCAGGCCGGTGCGCGGCCGGGTGCGCGACACCTCCTCCGCCGCCCGCATCGAGTTGGCGAGGTCGACGGCGTGGTCGCGCGCCGTCCCCAGGCGCCCCTCGAGCTCCTGGTGCAGTCCGCGGTCCAGCGTGCCGACCGTGGTGCGCATGCGATCGCCGATGGCGCCGAACGCGCCCTGGACTGCGCCGAAGCTGGTGCCCGCCTCGGTGCGGATCGTCCTGCCGAGCGCGTCCACGCGCGCGACGAGGTCGGACTGCGCCGCCGGCGGCATGAGCGTTGCGGCGAGGTCCGGGAACGCCGCGATCGGCACGGGCGCGGCGCCGCGGCCTGATGGTCCTGACGGCGGTGCGATCGCCGCCGCCGATGCGAGCGCGCTCGTCTCGGTCGCGCTCAGCGGGTGGTCGACGATGCGCGCGATCGCCGGCAGGACGTACGGCAGCACCTCGGCGAGGTGCACGACGAGCCGGAAGACGCGCAGGTCGCCGAGGAAGATCAGCAGGGCGCCGACGCCGTCGCGCAGGAACAGCATGAGCGCGTCGATCGTGTTCTTGATGCCGGTGCTCGCGATCTGCAGCGCGGCCAGCACGGTCTGCAGGGCGGCGACGATCACGCGCATCACCGACTCGAGCACCGTGTCGACGGCGGTCGCGACGATGCCGATGATGCTCGCCGCGAGGCGACCCGCGAGCGACAGGGTGTCGAGCACGAGGGCGAGCACGGCGGCTCGCAGCAGGAGCACGTTGCGCAGCGCGAACTGCAGCATGTCGACGATCGCGAGCTTGATGTCGTCGAGCCGGATCAAGAACGACGCGAGCGCGCCCATGAGCAGCGGGACGAGCAGGACGAGACCGTTGACGACGTGGCTGACGCCGCGGACGAGGTCGAGGTACACGAGCATCGAGCTTGTCGCGGGCGCGCCGCTGGACGCCGCGGCGCCGCCCCCGCCCGCGGGGGCCGAGGCCGTCGACGTGCCCGCCGCGGCGCGGAAGGCCTCGGCGACGAGCCGCAGCGTCTCGGCGAGCGAGCCCGCCTGCGCCATGATGCTCGGGCCCGCCGGGCCCGCCGGCTCGCCGTCGCTCCCGCCCTCCGACGACGACGTCGGGCTGCGGCCGATCCGCAGCAGGATCCGCTCGATCGACTCGGCGATCTGGCGCAGCTGCCAGAGCATGTAGGGGAACGCGACGCCCGAGATCGTGCCGCCGACGAACCCGCCGAAGAGCCCGCCGAGGAAGCGCCCGGCGCCACCGAGCGCGCCCGCGATCATGTCGCCGATCCCCCCACCTCCCTCGGTGAGGTCGTTGATGTTGACGACGTAGACCTTCAGCGCGCCGTCGATGAGCGGCGGAGCGCCGAGGGCCGCCTGTCCGGGGGCGCCGGCCACGCTGATCGCGAGCCCGGCGTATCGCGTCGTCGCGCGCTCGATGTTCTCCAGCGCGATGCGCGAGTAGCGCACCTGCGACAGGAGCAGCCCGATCTGCGTGACGATCAGCTCTTCACCGTTCACGCGCGGTCACCCCCGGCCGGCCGCCGTGGGCGGGTCCGCGCGGCGTCGCGCGCAGCGGCGGCCCGCCGCGCCGCTCGAACTCGCCCCGGCCGCCGAGGTAGGCGTCGCCCACCGCGGTGCGGAACTCCCCGGCCACCTGCGCCGCGAGGGCGCGGTCGGGGGCGTGGCCGGCCGCCCGCACGGTCATCCGCGGCACGCGCACGCCGGCCAGGCGCCCGTGCCTGGCGAGGATGTGCGGCGACGTCGCGTGCTCGACCGGCGGGCGCCGTTGGGCCCAGA
The DNA here is from genome assembly GCA_051005755.1 of Solirubrobacteraceae bacterium. Classification (GTDB taxonomy): domain Bacteria; phylum Actinomycetota; class Thermoleophilia; order Solirubrobacterales; family Solirubrobacteraceae; genus CADCVQ01. The sequence goes on along the minus strand of JBPCJA010000093.1, from coordinate 2,364 downwards.
AGCTGCGCAGCTCGCCGACGTAGGCCGGGATCGCCGCTCTCACGAGCGCAAACCCGCCCGACGTCATCGTCTCCTCGAAGGCGAGCGCGAGCTGGTCGGGACTCCGCTGCGCCGCCTGCGCGCGCGCCCGCTCGGCCTCGGGCCCGAAGACCTCCTCGGCCATCTGCGCCGCGTCGACCGAGAGCGCGCTCATGCGCGCGACGGAGCCCATGCTCGCGGCACGGTCGGCCTCGATCGCGAACGTCTCACCGAGGTCGCCCATGAGCGTCGCGGCGCCGCCGAGAGCGGTGCCGATGCCGATCCTGGCCTCCGTCCCGAGGCGGTCGACGGCGCCGACCAGCGTCGCCGCGCGGCCGCCGCCGAAGAACGCGTCGTAGATGTCGGGAAAGCCGGCGAACGGCGTCGTCGGCATGACGTCGGGGGCAAGCGTGAACGGCCGCGGCGTCAGGACGATCCCGACGACCTCCGCGATCGCCCAGATCTTGTCGCGCAGGGAGTCCATCCACCACGGGACGACCAGCAGGGCGGCCGCGAGGAACGTCAGCAGCGTGTTGCGGGCGACCAGCGCGCCGCCGTAGATCAGCACCGAGATCAGGTCGTCGACCGTGAAGCTCGGCGGGCTGGGCAGGATCGCCAAGAGCCACGGGGGCAGGACGAGCCGCACGACGAACCCGAACAGGTCGAAGCTCATGATCGCGTCGACCACCGAACGCACGGTCTCCAGGAGGTCGGTCGCCCACGTGCCCCAGGCCACGATCCCGTCGGCGAATCCGCGCACGCCGGTGAGGAGGTCGTCGAGCAGCGACGGCGCGACGGTCGTGATGATGTCGAGGTTGACGCCGATGACGACCTGTGCAGCCGCGAGCCACACGGCCGCGAACCCGGCGAGGTCGGCTCCGACGATCAGCCCGTCGATCGCCCCCGCGCGGAGGCCCTGCACGTCCGTCTCGACGGCGCCGAGCTCCGTCAGGAGCATGCCCTTGGCCGCGAGCGAGGCGCCGTCGATGACGACGACGAGCACGTCGCCGAGGATCGGCAGCAGCACGACGACGTCCAGCAGGAGCATGCTCGTCGAGCCCAGCGTCGCCACGAGGCTCTCGATGCCGCCCCCGCTCGACGGCGCGGCGCTCGGATCGGGCGGGACGAGCTCGCCGACCACCGCCAGCGCGGTCCCGGCGCCGCCGGCGACGCCCACGAGCTGCTTGCGCGCCTCGAGGCCGAGCAGGCTGTTGTAGCCGAGGACGAGCAGCCCGATGACGTCCGACAGCCGCCGCTCGCGGGCGTCGAACATCGCGGGCGCCGGGCGTGCGAAGCGGTCGATCGACTCCACGACCGCCTGCAGCGCGTCCCGTCCGACCCCGAGCAGGCCCGGCAGCGCGAGCTCCTGGCGCACGGCCGTGCGCGTCCAGGCGATCCCGCCGAGAAACTGCTCGCCGCCCGCGCGCAGGCCCTCGACGACGCTCAGCGGCCTGTCGACTGGGAGCAGCGGCCCGCCGAGCGCGTCGACGTGGACGCAGAGCGCGCCGTTGTAGTAGCGCAGCACGGGATAGCCGCGCGTCGCACGCTCGCCCGCCGCGGCCTGGGCCGAGAGCTTCTTGACCGCCTCGCCGAGCGCCTCGAACAGCGGCGTCATCTGCGACGTCTGACGCGTCAGCGGCGGGCCGAAGCGGGCGGCGACGGCTGTGAAGTCGATCGGCACGGCTCAGCCCGCCGCGGGAACCGGGTAGGGGGTCGCGTTCAGCTCGCGGCGCAGCTCCTCGGCCCACGCGCGGACGGCTGCCGGCGCCAGCCCGCGGGCGCGCACGCGCAGCGTCCTGATCTGCGGGCTCAGCTCGGTCGGCTCGGGCAGGTCCCGGACCGGATGGTGCGGGCGCTCGGTCCGGATCGTCGCGTCCAGCCGCGTCAGCACGCCCTCGAGCGTGCGGACGTGCTCGGCGGCCGCGGGAGAGACGATCCGCGCGGCCAGGCTGAGGTACGTCGCGGTCTCCAGCGAGCGCTCGAGCGCCTCCGGGCGCGCCTGCGCCGCGCGCAGCGCGGCTCGCTCGCCGGCGAAGATGCTCGGCGGGTGCTGCGCCCGGCGCAGGACCGCGCCGGCCGCCGGCCCCAGGTCCATGGGCCGCCCGACGCCGAGGTCCAGCGGGTTGGGGAGGGCGGTGGGCGCGTCCGCGGCGGCGTGCGCCAGCGGCGTGATGAGCGCCTGGATCTTGCATTAAGCGCCGCGCCCCAGCGTAGCCGGGGCGCGGAAACGTCCGCCTGAGCAGGGAGGATGCGGGTTGTATGGCTCGCATCTCGGACTCGGGAGGATCACCCAGATGGTGAGGCGTGATGGGCTGGTTGACAAGCTACGTGTCACCGCGGACGGCA
>JBPCJA010000092.1:0-19118 GCA_051005755.1 Solirubrobacteraceae bacterium | reverse complement strand
TGGCGGCAAACCCCCGCGGCTGCCCCGCTTTCCCCCCCCCCAGGCCGCCACAGCGCAGCTACCCATCCCACCAACACCCCACCGCCCGACCCGCCCAACGCGGACTAATCGCCGGGCCGATCTGTGGCGTTAGCTCAGACACACCTCACCCCCACACCAGCACAAATCACCCAGGTCCAGCACGCCTGGGCCGCCGCCGGCCTATGAACTGCGAAACCCGAGGCTCAACGGCGGCTCCGCCGGGTCGATGGACAGGCGCGTCGTCGTCGCCGGGGTCTGGGTGAGACAGTCCACGCGCGTACCCGGCGAGGCATGGGCGACACCACGCCCCGCGACCGAGGGCGAGCACTGCACACCAAGGCAGACCCCGAGGACTGGAATGCCGCACGTGACGCAGTCGTCGAGGGGCACAGGGGCTCGTGGTCTCGCTGACCTACCTGGTCCTCGGGAACTCCCTCGTTTCCATCACCTTGCTGCTGGCCATGATCCGCCGCGGGGGAGCCACACAGGTCTCGGCTCTGTTCTTCCTCGTGCCGCCGGTCGCCGCCCTCATCGCCTGGGCGCTGCTCGCGGAACCGATGCCCACTGTGGCATGGCTCGGCCTTGCGATCGCCGCAGTAGGCGTGGCTCTTGCGACGCGCTGACGTCGCGGCCGAGCTGAGAGCGCGTCCCTGGTCCGAGGGTCTGGGTGTCCTCCTCTCCGGCGGTTACGATGGCGCGGTGAAGGCGGCGACGGGGGCCGAATGCGACGTCTACTGGGCGCCGCTGGGCGCGCTGAAGGCATCCGATCTTGTGCTGCTCGACGACGTGGAGGTCACCCGCTGCGAGAGATACGCGCGGCAGGAGGACCGCGCGCGGTTCGCGGTCGCCGCCGTCCTGCTGCGCGCGGTGGTCGCAGCGAGTTGCGGCGTCTCGCCGCAAGGGGTGCGGGTGGATCGCACGTGCGCCACGTGCGGGCAGCCGCACGGCCGGCCGAGGGTGCCGGATGAGGACATCGAGCTCTCGGTGAGCCATTCGGGCGACTTCGTCGCCGTCGCGGCAAGCACGGCGGGCCCTGTCGGCATCGATCTCGAGGTCATCCGCCCGCTCGACCACGCGCCGTTGCTGGACCACGTCTGCGCGCCCGAGGAGCGGGACGAGGTCACGAGTGCCCCGGCGTTCTATGCCTACTGGACCCGCAAGGAGTCCGTACTGAAGGCCACCGGGGAGGGGCTCATGCTCGCGATGCATACGCTGCTGGTGACCCCGCCGACGCAGCCGCCACGGCTGCTGCGCTACCGGAGCTCGTTGCCGTTGTCGGCGCGGATGATCGACGTGTCTCCCGCGCGTGACTACGCGGGCGCGGTCACCGTTCTCAGCGAAGAACCGGTCGTCTTTCGTAGTCATGACGGCGCCGAGCTGCTGCGAGCGTGCAGCTGACCACACGCGCCACCTGACCACGGAAGCTAGTCGCGCCGCGGTGCCGCGGTCGGCCCGCGCAGGCGCCGCAGCACCGCGTCGGCTGCCCTCGGCGACACGCCGTTGAGCATGCCCATGCCCTTCACGAGCGGGCGGTAGTGCAGGTGGCGGCTGTCGCGCTCGACGGCCTTGACGATCCGCTTGGCGAGCGCCTCGGGCGTCGCCGCCTTCTCCCCGCCGCGATACCAGTCGGGCATCCGCGACAGCTCATGGGAGTGCAGCGACGTGCGGATCTCGCCCGGGTAGACGGTCGTCAGCGATACCCCGCTGCCGGCGAGCTCGTGGCGCAGCGCCTCGGCGAACATCCGCTGTGCGGCCTTCGTCGCGCTGTACGCGGCCGCGCCGGGAAACGGGCGCAGCCCGACCCCCGAGGACACGACGACGATGTGACCGCGCCCCTGCGCGAGCAGGTGCGCCAAGGCGGCCTTGATCGTGTGCACGGTGCCGAGCCAGTTGACCTGTGTCATCTGCTCGATGTTCTCGAGGGACTGCACGGCGACCGGCTCGTAGTGCGCGATCCCGGCGTTCGCGACGAGCAGGTCCAGCCCGCCCGCCACGGTGACGAACTCCTCGACGGCAGCGGCGATCGATGCCGGCAGCGCCACGTCGCAGGTCAGCGGGTGATGCGATCCGGGCAGCTCGGCGGCGAGCCTCTCGAGGTCGCTCGTCGAGCGTGCGGCCAGCCCGACGGTCGCGCCATGCGCCGCCAGAGCATGGGCGACCGCGCAGCCGATCCCGCGCGAGGCCCCGGTGACGAGTGCGCGGGTGCCAGATCCGATCTGCACACGTTGCGATGCTAGACGCGACGGCTAGATGCGGCGCGCGCGGTCTCGCCCGGCAGGCCGCTACCATCGTTTGAGATGGCCACCGATCACGCGACTGTCGCCGAGGAGGAGTACCTGCAGACGCTCTTCTGGCTGCAGGAGGCCAAGCTCCCGATGACCGGTGCCAACGTCGCACGTGCGATGCAGCTCTCGGCCCCGACGGTCCACGAGATGATCGGCCGCCTCGAGCGCGACGGCTACATCACCCGCTCCGTGGACAAGGCGATCAGCTTCACCCCCAGCGGCCTCGACCACGCCGAGGGCGTCGTGCGCCGCCACCGGCTCATCGAGCGCTTCCTCACCGACGTGCTGGCGATTCCCTGGGACGAGGTCCACGAGGAGGCCGAGCGCCTCGAGCACGCGATGAGCCCCGTCCTCGAGTCCCGGATGCTCGCCGCGATCGGCGACGCGAAGACCGGCCCACACGGCCATCCTATCGTCGGAGACACGCGCATCGAAGCCGTGCCGCTCGCAGGCGTGCAGGAGGGCGCGACGGTGACGATCCTGCGCTTCGAGAACGAGGCGGAGGACCTGCTGCACTACCTCAAGGATTCGGGCATCGAGCCCGGGATGCGTGGCACGCTCTCGGCGAGCTCCGACGAGGAGGTCACCGTGACGACCGACGACGGCCGCACGTGCACCGTGACGTTCTCGGTCGCCGAGACGGTCTCCGTCGTCGCCGACCCGTCGCCGCCGGCGCGCATCGCGCTGCCCGAGCAGCTCGTGCTGGCGCGCGAGCGCTACGGGCGCTGAGCCTGGCAACCTCGCCCTCCGCCCGGTCGCGGCCGCCCGGTGGGGGCGGTACGCTGCGCCCCCGAAGCAGGGGAGACGACGCATGCGCACAAGGATGGTCTGCCTGGAGGATGGCATCACGTCTTGCGGCTTTCGCAAGATGGCCGCTTACGTCGCCCAGCTCCAGCCCGGAACGGAGTCCTTCTACATCTCGACGGAGCGCTACCGCAGCGTCCGCACGGCCGTCCGCGGCATGGGCGACAAGGCGGAGGTCGGCGACGAGCAGGTCGACGAGATCGCGCAGGGACTGAAGGACTCCGACCTCATCGGCTTCTCGTCGATGACCGGCTACGCCGACCTCACGCGCCGGGTCATCCACCGCGTCCGCGAGCTCAACCCGTCCGTCTACATGATCTGGGGCGGCATCCACCCGATCATCCAGCCCGAGAACGCGATTCTCGCCGACGTCGATGCGATCTGCACCGGCGAGGGGGAGTTCGCCTTCCAGGACTTCCTCGACGCCTTCAAGGACGGGCGCGACCACACGCACACGAAGAACTTCTGGTTCAAGCGGGGCGGCCACGGCATGAGCAACGGCACGGGCGAGCCGCTCATCAAGAACCACTTCCTGCCGCTCATGTCGGTCCAGGAGATGGAGCAGCTGCCGTTCCCGCAGTACGGCGCAGAGAGCGAGAAGATCTACCTCCCCGGTCGCGGCTTCGTGAGGATGGGCGTGGAGGACTACCTCCTCAACGATGGTCTCGGCTACACGACGCTGTGGTCGATCGGCTGCCCGTTTCACTGCTCGTACTGCGGCAACACGAAGTTCATCGCCAACGACGCGAAGTACAAGCGCATCCGCCACCCGAGCGCGCGCTACATGGTCGATCAGGTCAAGGACGCCCGCGCCCGCTTCCCGCATCTCAGCCAGGTCTCCTTCCACGACGACTCGTTCATGGCGATCCCCTACGGCCAGCTCGAGGAGTTCGCCGAGCTGTGGCACGACGAGCTGTCGCTGCCGTTCGCCGTCTACGGCGTCATCCCCAACTACGTCCGCCAGGACAAGTTCGAGCTGCTCTCGTGGGCGGGGATGAACCGCATCCGCATGGGGATCCAGTCGGGCTCGAAGAACATGCTCGACTTCTACAAGCGCCCGACGCCGCCGGAGAAGATCCTGCGCGCCGGCGAGGTCATCGCCTCGTTCGCGCCGAGGTACCACATCCCCGCGGCCTACGACATCATCATGGACAACCCGATCGAGACCCGGGACGACGTGAAGTCGACGCTCCAGCTGCTGTACATGATGGACCGGCCCTACACGCTGTTCATCTACTCGCTGAAGGTCATCCCGAACACCGGTCTGGCGGCAGCCATGGAGGAGCGCGGCGTCGACCTCGACGAGATCGACGACAGCTACCTCGCGATCCCGCCGCGCGCCGCGAACATCCTGCTCTACCTCATCGCGCTCTGGCGCCCGCCGCCGTGGCTGTGGAACCGGCTCATCGGCCACGTGCGCGCGAGCAACGAGCCGCAGAAGCTCCACCCGCGGCTCGGCCTCGTCCTGCGCACGCTCTATCTCACCAAGCGCGTGCTGTGCCACCTCCGCGTCATGGACTTCTCGATCACGCCGGGCAAGACCGGCTACTACGCCTGGCGGGTCGGTCTCGTCGCGCTGTGGCAGAGGCGCTTCACCCGGCGCCCGCCGCGCCCCGAGCGCACGGTGAAGAAGCCGGCGGACGTGACGGTCGGCGTGACGGTCATCTCGCCGGACGGCGTGCGCAACGAGTAGCGAATCCACGCGCCCGCGGCAGCGCTTGGCGTCGCGGGCGGCCGGGTAGGGTGAGGCTCGCATGCGCGCGCTCCAGAAGATCGACGCCGCGATCCACCGCGGGCTCCGCGCCCACAGCATCGCGCTGCTGCGCATCGTCGTTGGGCTCGTGTTCCTCGCCTTCGGCCTGCTGAAGTTCTTCCCCGACGTCAGCCCCGTCGAGGAGCTCACGATCAAGACCACCGATGCCCTGAGCTTCGGCCTCGTCCCCGGTCACGTCGCGATCGTGGTCATCGCGAGCCTCGAGTGCATCATCGGCCTGCTGCTCATCATCGGCCGCGGGCTGCGGGTCGCGGTCTACCTCCTCGCCGGGCAGCTCGTCGGCGTCCTCGCGCCGCTCGCGCTGTTCACCGGCCGGCTGTTCGACGGACCGCACAACGCGCCGACGCTCGAGGGCCAGTACGTCATCAAGGACCTCATCCTCGTCGCGTCGGGATTCGTCGTCGCGTCGACGCTGCCGGGCCTCATGCCCGGCTCAGATCCGGCTCCGTCCGCGCGACAGGACGGCGAGGCGCCGAAGCAGAGTGGAGCGCGAACCGACTGGACGGACCGGTCGGCGGTGGGCGCCTAGCTGCGGGGCTACGCGGCCGCCGCGTCGCTCAGCGACCGGTACGCGTCGGCGAGCCGCCGCACGCCCTCGTCGATGCGGTCGACGGTCACGCCCGAGTAGGCGAGGCGCAGCGTGTTCTGCCCGCCCTCGAGGAGGAAGTCCGTGCCCTTGACGAACGCCACGCCGCGGTCGTTGGCGGCGGCGAAGAGCGCCTCGACGTCGGTGCCCTCCGGGAGCTCGACCCACATGAAGTAGCCCCCCTCCGGCGGCGTGTAGCGCGCCTCGGGCAGGTGCGTGGCGAGCGCCGCGGTCAGCGCCTCCACGCGCTCGGCCAGCGCCTGCTTGACGGTGGCGATCGAGCGGTCGATCGCGCCCGACGCGCAGAACTCGTAGACGATCGACTGGGCGACCATGTTCGGCGAGATGTACGTGTTCGTCGCAAGCTTCTGGATCTGCGCGATGAGCGGCTGCGGGCCGACGAGGTAGCCGACGCGAACGCCGGGGCAGACGGTCTTCGAGAACGACGACGCGTAGATGACCGACTCGTGCTCGTCGAGCTCGAGCATCGTCGGGAGGTCCTCGCCGCTGAAGCGGATGTGCCGGTACGGGTCGTCCTCGAAGATCGTGAAGCCGTGCTCGCCCGCGAGCTCGAGCAGCTCTGAGCGCTTGTCGAGCGACAGCGTGTAGCCGGCCGGGTTCTGGAAGTTCGGGATGATGTGGGCGAGCTTGCAGTTGATCGCGTAGCCGAGCAGCTCGCGCAGCTGCGCGGTGTCGATGCCGTCGGTCTGCAGGTCGATCATCCGCACGTCGGCGCCGATCCCACGGAGGTTCAGCAGCGTGCGGTCGTAGGTCGGCTTCTCGACGACGACGGCGTCGCCGGGGGTCACGAGCGTCGCGAAGAGGAACGCGTCGGCTTGCATCGAGCCGTTCGTGACGAGCACCTGCGCCTCGTCGACGCCGTGCTGCTCGGCGATCCAGCGCCGCAGCGGGACGTAGCCGATGCTCGTGCCGTAGGCGGTCGTCCCGCCCGGGTCGTTCGTGAACGCGCGTGTCGCCGCGTCGCGGAGGCCGTCGACGTCGACGATGTCCAGCGAGGGGGCGCCGCGGGCGAAGGAGATCGTGTCCGAGGCCATTGGCGTGACGATAGCGAGCGCCGGCGACGCGTCAGAACGCGGTCGCGAGTGCGAGCGGGAACACCGGCCCCGAGCCGCGGCGACGCAGCTGCCCGCCGACCATCGCGAGTGTCCAGCCGCTCAGGCGCACGTCGTCGACGAGCAGGCACGGCTCCGGCGGCGGGGCAGCGGTGACGCGGAAGGCGCCGCGGACGTTGGCGGCCTGCTGGGCGGCGTTGGACATCTCGCGCTGGGGCGGGCGCTGGCCGGTGCGCTGCAGCAGCGCGACGAACGGGAGGCCAAGCGCGCCGGCGAGTCGCCGGGCGGCATCGCTCAGGGCCGGGTTGCGGTCGGAGGGGACGGCGGCGACCCAGCCGACGGCGGGCCTCCAGGAGCGCACGAGGCGCGCCGCGGCGTCGATGAGCTCGTCGCTCAGGTGCCCCTCACGAACGCCCGCCTGGAGCACCGGGTCCCAGCCGCCGTCGCCGAGGCGCGCGAGGGCGCGGCCCTCCTCGATGACGAACTCGGAGCGGATCTTGCGCATCCGCCCCTCGGCGTCGGGAGCCATCTTCTTGGCGTCGAGCGTCAGCGGCTGCGAGCGCAGGTGGTCGATCGCCTCGCGCACGAGCCCGGGCTCCAGCGGCGCGTCGTAGCGCGGGCGGGTGCAGACCGAGCAGCGCCCGCAGTCCTGCGGGTCGGGATCGTCGAGCTCCTCCTGCAGGGCGCGCATGAGGCAGCGCGCGTCGGCGCCGAAGCTCGCCATCGTCGCTTGCTCGCGGCGGCGCAGCGCGGTGATGTTCGCGTAGCGGTCGGCGTCGTAGGCCCAGTCCCCGTCCTGCTCGCGGACCCAGCGGCTGCCGTCGCGCGAGACGGCGCCCTCGACGTCGAGGACCTTGAGCATCGCGTTGATCCGTCCGGTGCCGAGGTTGACCATCGCTGTGAGCTCGGGCGTCGATGCGCCGTCGGCGCCAACCTCGTCGAGATGGGCGAGCACGCGGTCGACGTACTCCCGGCGCGGGAACGCCTGCTCGATGAAGAAGTCCTGGATGCGGCGGTCCTCGGCGCCGCGCAGGAGGACGACCTCGGCGCGCTCGATCGCGCGGCCGGCGCGACCGACCTGCTGGTAGTAGGCGATGACCGCGCCCGGCGCCTGATAATGGACGACGAAGCCGAGGTAGGGCTTGTCGTAGCCCATCCCCAGGGCGCTCGTCGCGACGACGGCCTTGAGGTCGTTGGCGAGCAGCCGGTCCTCGACGGCGATCCGCCGCTCGGTCTCGATCTCGCCGGTGTAGGCCTCGGCGGCGATCCCGTGGGCCGTCAGCCAGACGGCGACCTGCTCGGCGTCGCGCTTGGTCAGCGTGTAGACGATCCCCGAGCCCGGCAGCTCGTCGAGCCACGTCGCCAGCCAGGCGAGGCGGTCGGCCTGGCCGGGCAGCTCGACGACCTCGAAGCGCAGGCTCGAGCGCCCGAGCGGGCCGCGGTAGACCACGAGCTGCGCGCCGCTGTGGCCGGTGCGCAGCTGCTCCTCGACGTCGGCGACGACGCGGTCGTTGGCGGTCGCCGTCGTGCAGAGCACCCCGACGCCGGCGGGCAGCCGCTCGAGCATCTCGGCGATGCGCCGGTAGTCCGGGCGGAAGTCGTGGCCCCAGTCGCTGATGCAGTGCGCCTCGTCGACGACGAGCAGCCCGACGCGCTGCGCGAAGGCCGGCAGCATCTGCGCGCGGAACTGCGGGTTGTTCAGCCGCTCCGGGCTGATGAGCAGAAGATCCACTGCGTCGGCGTCCAGCAGTCCCGAGATCTCGTCCCAGGCGTCGCGGTTCGTCGAGTTCACCGTGTGCGCGCGGATCCCGAGGCGCCGCGCCGCCGCGATCTGGTTGCGCATGAGCGCGAGCAGCGGCGAGACGATGAGCGTCGGCCCGGCGCCGCGCTCGCGCAGGAGCGCGGTCGCGATGAAGTAGACCGCGGACTTGCCCCAGCCGGTGCGCTGCACGCACAGCACCCGCGCCCGGTCCTCGACGAGGTCGGCGATCGCGTCGAGCTGGTGCTCGCGGAAGGTCGCGTCGCCGCCGGCGAGGTCTTGGAGGAGGGTGGTGGCGCGGGTGGTGAGGTCGGTCGTGGTCGGCATCCGTATGCACTCTAGGTCGCGGGGGCGCGGATCTCGCCCCCCTTGCGCTTGGGGCGGGACTGAAACGGCACCGATGAAGGAGGGGTTGGGGCGGGGTGAGGGCGGCAGGACCGGCGCCGGAGCTTGCGGCGCGACCGTCGATTGGGGCGCGACCGTCGATCGGCGACTTCTTCGCGAACAGCACGAACATCTCGCCATCTGTTGTGACGCCAACCGGCGATTGGCGACTTCCTCGGACCCGGCACGAACAACTCGCCATCCGCTCAGATGCCACCGGCGCACCGCGGCCGGCCCTCAGCTACGGGGGGTCTTGCGCAAAACGTCCCGATGAGGGACGCAATCTGCAAGACCCCGCGGCGCCCGCCTCACGGACGGGGGATGAGCAGGGATTGGGTTACGGACCACATACGTCCGTTTCAGGGCCCAACCCCCACCCGACGCCGGGGTGTGTCATCCGGGGCTCGCTCAGCGATCGTGGAATGACACACACCTACCGGATCACCCTCCTTCATCGATGCCGTTCGCGAGCGCACGCACCGAGCGCGGCGACGGGCTCGACCCCCGCCGCGGGGATCGAGCGACGCGCTACCCCCGAGGATCTGCACTGCGATCGCGGCCACCTGCGTCGACCCCGCCTCGGGCGCCGAGCGACGCGCCACGCCCCGAGGATCTCCACTGGATCGCCGCCACCTGCGTCGACCCCCGCCGCGGGCGTCGAGCGACGCGCTACCCCCCGAGGATCTCCATCGCGATCACGGCCACCTGCGTCGGCGTGCGCCCGACGCGCACCCCGACCGCCTCCAGCGCGTCGACCTTCGCCTGCCCGCCGCCGCTCGAGCCGCTCACGATCGCGCCGGCGTGGCCCATCGTCTTGCCGGGCGGCGCGGTCAAGCCCGCGATGTAGGCGACGACCGGCTTGCTCACGTGCTCGGCGATGTACGCCGCCGCCTCCTCCTCGGCCGAGCCACCGATCTCGCCGCTCATGACGATGAGCTCGGTCTCCGGGTCGGCCTCGAAGAGGGCGATGACGTCGACGAACGACGAGCCCGGAACCGGGTCGCCGCCGATGCCGACGATCGTCGAGTTGCCGAAGCCGCTCTGGGCCAGCTCGTTGCCGATCTGGTAGGTCAGCGTGCCGGAGCGCGAGACGACGCCGACGTTGCCGGGCTTGAAGAACGACGCCGGGATGATCCCGACGTTCGCCTTGCCGGGCGACAGCACGCCCGGGCAGTTGGGACCGATGAGCCGGACGTTCGGGTTGCGCTCCAGGACGTTGAAGACCAGCAGCTCGTCGTGGGCCGGGATCCCCTCCGTGATCGCCACGATCGTCTCGATGCCGGCGTCCTCGGCCTCGAGGATCGAGTCGGCGGCGAAGGACGGCGGCACGAAGATCATCGCCGTGTTGGCGTCGGTCGCGGCGACGGCCTCGCGGAACGTGTTGAAGACGGGCACGCCCTCGACGTCCTGGCCGCCCTTGCCGGGCGTGACGCCGGCGACGACGTTGGTCCCGTAGCGGCGGTTGTTCATCGCGTGGTAGGTGCCCTCGCGGCCGGTCAGGCCGGAGACCGCCAGGCGCGTGTCCTCCCCGACGAGGATGCTCATCGCGAGCGTCCCCCTTCCGGCTCGACGCCGGCCACGGTCGAGCAATGACGCGCTGTCATCGCGAGCGTCCCCCTTCCGGCTCGACGCCGGCCACGGTCGACCAATCACGCGCTGTCATGCAGCCTCCCCCTGCCGGGCCAGCTCGACGACCCGCGCAGCGGCGCCGTCCATCGTCGCCTCGGCGTGGACGTTGGGCAGGTTCGCGTCGGCCAGCAGCCGGCGCGCCTCGATGTCGTTCGTGCCGTCCAGCCGCACGACGAACGGCACCGTCGGCTGGAGGATCCCGTAGGCCTCGATGAGTCCCTTGGCGACCTCGTCGCAGCGAGTGATCCCGCCGAAGACGTTGAAGAGGACGGCCTTGACGTTCGGGTTGCTGAGGATGACCTCGACCGACGCCACGATCGCCTCGGCCTTCGCGCCACCGCCGGCGTCGAGGAAGTTCGCGGGGGCGCCGCCGGCGGCCGCGACGACGTCGAGCGTCGACATGACGAGCCCGGCGCCGTTGCCGAAGATCCCGATGTCGCCGTCGAGCTTGACGTACGTCAGGCCGCGCTCCGCGGCCATCGTCTCCTGCGGGTCGCCGGTGCTGGAGTCGTCGAGCGACGCGTTGTCGGGGTGGCGGAAGAGCGAGTTGTCGTCGAGCGTGACCTTCGCGTCGAGGGCGACGACCTTGCGGTCGGGGGTGACGACGATCGGGTTGATCTCGACGAGCGTCGCCTCCTCCTTCGTGAAGACCTCGTAGAGCGTGGCGAGCAGACCGCCGACCTGGCGCACGACGTCGGGCTCGACGCCCGCTTCGAAGGCGAGCCGCCGCGCCTGGTAGGGGTGGAAGCCGACGAGCGGGTCGACGTGGAGCGTCGCCAGGGCCTCCGGGTGCTCGGCCGCCACCTGCTCGATGTCCATCCCGCCCTGCGTGGAGAGCATGACGAGCGGCGCCTTCGCGGACCGGTCGAAGACGATCGCGGCGTAGTACTCGCTGGCGATGTCGGTCGCCTTCTGGAGCCACAGCTCGTGGACCGTGTGGCCGCGGATGTCCATCCCGAGGATGTTCGAGGCGTGCTCGCGCGCCTCCTCGGGGGTCTCGGCGATCTTGATGCCGCCGAGCTTGCCGCGGCCGCCGATCTTCACCTGCGCCTTGACGACGACGGGGCAGCCGATCTCCTCCGCTGCGGCGACGGCCTCGTCGACCGTCGACGCCTCCTTGCCGGCGAAAAGCGCGACGCCGTACCGGGCCAGGACGTGTTTGCCCTTGTACTCGAGAAGGTCCATCGGCGGCCTGACAATAGTCCAAGACGCCGCCTTGCCCTCGTGAGGGGGCGTCCGGGCTGCCCGAGGAGGCGAAATGCCATCATGCCGCAGTCATGGCGCTTCCCAAGCAGATCTCGCTCGTCACCTTCGATGTCTACGGCACCCTCATCGATTGGGAGTCAGGGGTCGTCGAGGCGTTCCAGAAGGAGGCCGCGCGCGACGGCTTCACCATCGATCGCGACGAGCTCATCACGAACTTCCACGAGATCGAGCGCGAGATCGAAGGCGGCTCCTACGAGCTCTACGCCGAGGTGCTGCGCCGGACCGCGGTCGAGATCTCCAAGCGCCTGAACTGGCCGCTGGAGCCCTCGCGCTCGGGCTTTTTGCCCGACAGCGTGCAGCGCTGGCCGCCGTTCAAGGAGACGAACACCCAGCTCAACAAGGTCACCAAGCAGTTCCAGACGGGCCTCATCTCGAACATCGACGACAAGCTCCTTGGTCAGACGCGGCGCCACATCCCGCACGACTTCGACCTCGTCGTCACCGCCCAGCAGGTGCGGTCCTACAAGCCCGACATGGCGCACTTCACCGAGTGCGCGCGGCGCATGGGTGGCAAGAAGGGCTGGGTCCACATCTCGGGGAGCTACTACCACGACGTCGAGCCCGCCGTGAAGAACAAGATCCCGGTCATCTGGGTCAACCGCAAGAAGGAGCAGCTCGAGCCGGGCCAGAAGAAGCCGACCGCCGAGGTGAAGAACCTCCTCGAGGCGGTCAAGCTCCTCGGGCTGTAGTAGGCGGTCCGGTGCGGGTCGTCGGCCTGCACCGCGACGTGCTCGTCGTCACGAGCCGGGTGTGGCAGACGACGTGCACGATCGTGCGCAACGGCGAGGAGTGCTTCGTCGTGGACTCGCCGGTCTTCCCCGACGAGCTCGAGGTGCTGCCCGCCGTGCTCGAGCACGCGAGCTTCCCATTCACCGGGCTGCTCGCGACGCACGGCGACTGGGACCACCTGCTCGGCAGGCTCGCCTTCCCCACGGCCTCCCTCGGCGTCGCGGAGACGACCGCGGCGCGCCTTGCGTCCGAGCCCGGCGTCGCCGCGCGAGAGATGCGCGCGTTCGACGACGAGCACTACCTCGACCGCCCGACCCCGCTGTCGCTCGGGCAGGTCCAGGCGCTGCCGGTGCCCGGGCACTGCGAGATCGGCGACGACGAGATCGAGCTGCACCCTGCCGACGGGCACACGGCCGACGGGATGGCGGGCTGGGTCGGCTGGGCGCGCGTGCTCGTCTGCGGCGACTACCTCTCTCCGGTCGAGATCCCGATGATCAGCGCCGGCGGCTCGCGCGACGCCTACCTCGCGACGCTGCGGCGCCTGGAGCCGCTCGTCGACGCCGCGGCCTACGTGGTGCCGGGCCACGGCGAGGTCCTCGAGGGCGCGCGCGCCGCGGCGATCCTGCGCGAGGACGTCAACTACCTCGCCAAGCTGCCCGACGCCGAGCTGCCGATGGCCCGCCGCTCGCCGGCCCAGCGCGCGATCCATGCCGAGAACGTCGAGCGGGTACGAGGCGGATCATGATCCAGCACGTCGCGATCGAGGTGCGAGAGCAGGACGTCGAGGCGTGCGTGCGCTTCTGGGCGCTGCTCGGCTTCGGGCGGGTCGAACCGCCCGCGGCGCTCGCCGCCCGCTCGGCGTGGGTGCAGGCGGGCGGCACGCAGGTGCACCTGCTCTTCGCCGACGAGCCGGTCGTCCCGCCCGAGGGCCATGTCGCGGTCGTCGCCGGCGACTACGACGCGACGCTGGACGCGCTGCGCGAGGCGGGCTTCTCGCCCGACCCGCGCAGGCAGTACTGGGGCTCGCCGCGGGCCTTCGTGCGCTGCCCGGCCGGCCACAGGGTGGAGGTCATGGCCTTCGCGCCGCCGGCGGACGACGGGTTGGAGGGAGCGCCGGCTGGAGCAGGCGAGGCGTAGGAGGGGGACGGCGCATGAGACGGCGGCGTGGTGCTCGTCGTCGCGGACGCCGTGCTGGACGGATGGTCCGGTCGCGCTGCGTGGCTTGTATAGCTTGTTGGGGACTTACGGCGCTCTTACGCTCGGGGGCGTCCACACTTAAGGATCGTTGACAACGCCGACCTACCGTTGAAGCCCATGACCTCCGATCGCTCTCCATGACCCCGGAGCCCGGCTCCGGACGCGACCCCGGTACCGGTCGCCTCTGGACGGATCCCCGCGAGGAGGAGGAGCACCAGCACTGGCTGCGGCCGCGAACCCCGCCGCGGACGGCTCCGGTGGAGATCGACGAGGATCCGGGGCCGGACCCGCCCGGCCTGTTGCGCGGGCGCCTGCTGCCGATCGCTCTCGGCACGCTGGCCGCCGTGCTGCTGTTCGGCGCCGGGGTGCTCGGCGCCCACCTCCTCGGCGGCGACGAGCCGGCGCAGCCGGCAGCGCTGCCGGTGGTCCCTGGCGCCGCCCCGGCCGACCAGCGCAGCAAGGCGGTGCGCGCGATCTACGCGACCGTGAGCCCGAGCGTCGTTCGCGTCCAGGTGTCGCAGGGCAGCGGGGAGGCCAGCGGGACCGGCTTCGTCATCGACAGCGGCGGCACGATCGTCACGAACGCCCACGTCGTCGGCACGGCCACCAGCGCGCAGGTGCGCCTCGACGACAAGGCCGGTGCGGTCGACGCCAGGGTCCTCGGCACCGACGCGTCCTCCGACCTCGCGGTGCTGCGCGTCGACGGCGCCAAGACGGCGCACCTCCGTCCGCTCGTGCTCGCCGACTCCGACGACGTCCAGGTCGGCGACCTCGCGGTCGCGATCGGCTACCCGCTCGGCCTCGACCGCACCGCGACGGCGGGCATCGTCTCCGGCGTCGGGCGGGCGATCCAGGCGCCCAACGGCTTCTCGATCGACAAGGTCATCCAGACCGACGCTCCGATCAACCCCGGCAACTCCGGCGGTCCGCTGCTGGACGGCGCCGGGCACGTCATCGGCGTCAACTCGCAGATCGCGACCGCCGGTGGCGGTGGCAACGTCGGCATCGGCTTCGCGGTTCCGTCCGACACGGTCCGCCGGGTCGTGCCGCGACTCGAGCGCGGCGGATCGATCAGCCGGCCCTACCTCGGCGTCTCGACGCGACCGAGCACCGTCGGCCGCGGCGCGTTCGTGGCCGAGGTCGTCCCGGGCGGCCCTTCGCAAGCGGCCGGCGTCCAGAGCGGTGACGTCATCGTCGGTGTCGCCGGCAAGGAGGTGCTGACGCCGGAAGACGTCAGTGCCGCGATCGAGTCGCGCAAGCCCGGAGAGGAGGTCGGCGTCGAGGTGCAGCGTGCGGGGGCGACGCGGACACTGCGCGTGAAGCTCGGCACGCGCCCGGAGAACACGGGTTCTCCGTAGCGAGGACGTGCGATGAGCTACGCCACTGACCATCCGAGCGACGGCGCGCAGTCGTAGATCCGATGAGCTTCGGCCAGCCGCTCTTTTTGCTCGCGCTCGTGCTCGTGCCGCTCGCGTTCGTCGCCTACCGCCGGCACGAGCGCGACCGCCGCGCCGCGGCGGCGGCGTTCGCCGCCCCCGGTCTCATGGGCTCGGTCGCCCCGCGGACCCCGGGCTGGCGCCGCCACGTACCGCTCGCCGTCTACGGCCTGGCGCTGACGGTGCTCATCGTCGCGCTTGCGAAGCCGCAGACGACCGTGGCCGTCCCCGTCGAGCGGGCGTCGATCATGCTGACGACCGACTACTCGGGCTCGATGCAGGCAAGCGACGTCGCGCCCACCCGCCTGCTCGCCGCCCGCGCCGCGGCCGAGCGCTTCCTCGAACAGGTGCCCGCGAACGTCCGCGTCGGGCTCGTCGCCTTCAACCAGTCCGCGCGCCTCGTCGAGGCCCCGTCGACCGACCGCGCCGCGGTGCGCAGCGCGGTCGCGGTGCTCCAGCCCAGCGGCGGCACGGCGACCGGCGAAGCGCTCGCCGTCTCGCTCGCGGCGCTCACGCGCGAGACGGACGCGACCGGCGCGCGCCCGCCGGGCGCGATAGTCCTGCTGTCCGACGGCAAGTCCGTGCGGGGCCGCAAGCCGCAGCTGCTCGCGGCGAGGGCGAAGGAGCTGAAGATTCCGATCTACACGGTCACCCTCGGAACCCCAGCGGGCACGATCCGGGTCACGAACTCCGCCGGCGTCACCGAGACGCGCCGCGTGCCGCCCGACCCCAGCGAGATGCGCGAGGTCGCCGCGATCTCGGGCGGGAAGGCCTTCACCGCCGACACCTCGAAGGACCTGAGCACCGTCTACGAGCAGCTCGGCTCCCGCATCGGCACGCGGGACGAGGAGCGCGAGATCACGGCCGCCTTCACCGGCGGCGCGTTCGGCCTGCTCGCCGCCGCCGCCGTCCTGTCGCTGCACTGGTTTCGCCGTGTTGTCTGAGCCGTACACCCCCGAAAGGAACGTTCCCCGATGAGCCCCATACACCTCGGTCCGCACGACGACGACGACGGGCGTGCGCCGCGGCAGGTCCTCGAGGAGGCGCTGTACGAGATCAAGCGCGTCATCGTCGGCCAGGACGCGATGCTCGAGCGCCTGCTCGTCGCGCTGCTCGCGGGCGGCCACGTCCTCATCGAGGGCGTCCCCGGCCTGGCCAAGACGCTGACGGTCCGCACGCTCGCGAGCGTCATGGGCGGCACCTTCCGCCGCATCCAGTTCACCCCCGATCTCGTGCCCGCGGATCTCGTCGGAACGCGCATCTACCGACCGGACTCCGGCCGCTTCGACACCGAGCTCGGACCCGTCTTCGGCAACTTCCTGCTCGCCGACGAGATCAACCGCGCGCCCGCGAAGGTCCAGTCGGCGCTGCTGGAGGTCATGCAGGAGCACCAGGTCACGATCGGTACGGAGAGCTACCCGGTGCCGCACCCGTTCCTCGTGCTCGCCACGCAGAACCCGATCGAGTCCGAAGGGACCTATCCGCTGCCCGAGGCGCAGGTCGATCGCTTCCTCTTCAAGGTGCTCGTCGACTACCCGACGCTCGGCGAGGAGGCGTCGGTCGTCGGCCGTTCGCTGGGCCCGCCCGAGCATGTGCAGGTACGCCTCTCGATGCCCGAGCTCGAGCGCTTCCAGCGCGCAGCGCAGGGGATCTTCGTCGATCGCGAGGTCATTGCCCACGCGGTGGCGCTCGTGGACGGCACCCGCCATCCCGAGCGCTACGGGCTCTCCGATCTCAACGAGCTCATCCAGTACGGCGCGAGCCCGCGCGGCGCGATCGGGATGGTCCAGGGCGGCCAGGCGCTCGCGCTGCTGCGCGGCCGCCGCCACGTGCTCGTCGAGGACGTCCGCGATCTGGCCTTCGACGTCCTGCGCCACCGCCTCGTCCTCTCCTACGATGCCCTCAGCGACGGCGTGACCGCCGACGACATCCTCACGCGACTCCTCGACGCCCTCAGCGCCGACACGGGCGGCGGGCGTGTCACGGAGCACGACGCGGCGGCCTGATGCCGGCGCCGAAGGGCACATTGCGGGTGCCGCCCGCGCGCCAGGGACCGGGTCCGATCCCGGCCGCGCTCGTCGAGGCGCTCTCGCTGTCGATCGCGCGTCGCGGTGCCGGCGTGCTGCCCGGCGATCGCCTGGCGCCGGGGGTCGGCACCGGCACCGAGCTCGCGCAGCTGCGCCCGTACCAGATCGGCGACGACGTGCGCCAGCTCGACGCCGCCGCGAGCGCCCGTTCCGGCATCGCGCACGTGCGTCTGCAGGTGCCCGAGCGGATCCTCACCACGTGGCTCGTGCTCGACCTCTCGGCATCGATGGCATTCGGCACCGCCGACCGCCTGAAGTCCGACGTCGCCGAGGGCGTCGCGCACGTCGTCGGCCGTGCCGCGACCCGCCATGGCGGCCGCCTGGCCGTTCTCACCGCGGGCGGGGCCGAGCGCATGCTGCCGCCGCGGGGCGGGCCGCACGCGAAGATCGGCCTGCGCCGGCTGCTCGAGGAGGGGGTCGGTGTCGACGGTGTCGCCGACCGGGGGCTGGGGCCGGTGCTGCACCGCGTCGGGCGCCTGGCCCGCCAGCCGGGGCTCATCGTCGTCGTGTCGGACTTCCGCGGCCCGCTGGAATCATGGCGCGCGCTGCGCGCGCTCGGTGCCCGCCACCGGCTGCTCGCCGTGGAGATCCGCGACCCGCGCGAGGAGCGTCTCGAGCCGGCCGGGCGCCTCGCGCTCGTGGACCCCGAGACCGGCCGGCTGATCGAGGTCGACACGTCACGGCGCGGGTTGCGCGAGCGCTTCGAGGCCGCCGCCGCGCAGGAGCGCGCGGGCGTCGCAACCGAGCTGCGCAAGGCCGGCGCCCACCACGTCGTGCTGTCGACGAGCGGCGACTGGATGCGCGCCCTCGGGCGGGCGTTGAGGTAGCCAGGACATGCGATGAGCCCTGCCACTGACCAACCGACGAGCAATGGCGCGCAGTCATGGCGAGGACATGCGATGAGCATTGCCACTGACGATCCGACGAGTAATGGCGCGCGGTCATGAGCTTCGCGTCGCCCCTCGCGCTGCTGTGCCTCTTCGCCGTCCCGCTGGCGATCCTCGTCCACGTCAGCGCCCAGCGCCGGCGGCGGCGCTACCCGGTGCGCTTCCCGGCGCTCGCGACGCTCGCAGCCATCGCGGCGCCGGAGCCGCAGTGGCGCCGGCATGTGCCGCTGGCGCTCTTCGCGCTCGCGGTCGCGGCGCTCGCGCTGTCGCTCGCGCGGCCCCAGCGGACCATCGCCGTGCCGGTCGAGCGGGCGTCGGTCGTGCTCGTCACCGACGTCTCGCGCTCGATGTCGTCGACCGACGTCAGCCCGACGCGCCTGGAGGCCGCGCGCCGCGCCGCGCAGAACTTCCTCGACAGCGTGCCCGACGAGCTGCGGGTCGGCCTCGTCTCCTTCTCCGACGGTGCCCAGACATTGCAGACGCCGACGACCGATCGCGACGCCCTGGCGCAGGCGCTGGAGACCCTGCAGCCGCTTGCCGGCACCGCGACGGGCGCCGGGCTGCGCGCGGCGCTCGACGACCTGAAGATCCGGGGCGACGCGTCGGAGCGCAGGCCGCCCGCGGCGCTCGTGCTGCTGTCCGATGGGGCGGCCAAGGACGGTGACGCGCAATTCAGCGTCGCGGCCGAGGCGCGCCGTCTGCGGGTGCCGATCTACACCGTCGCGCTCGGCACGCCCGGCGGCACGATCACGATCCAGGGTCAGGTCCTGCGCGTGCCGCCGGACCCCGAGGCGCTGCGGCGGATCGCATCGACCACCGGTGGCGAGGCATTCCGGGCCGAGGACTCCGACCAGCTCGACGCCGTCTACGACCGTCTCGGCTCCCAGATCGGCACGAAGCCCGAGACGCGTGAGATCACGGCGCTCTTCGCCGGCTTCGCGCTGCTCCTGCTCGGCGGCGCGGTCGCGAGCTCGCTGGCGCTCGGCGGGCGCCTGCCGTAGCGAGGACATGCGATGAGCTGCGCCGCCGGCCATTTGACGAGCAACGGCGCGCAGTCGTAGCGAGGACATGCGATGGAGTTCCCCCGGTTTCGTGGACACCTGCTGACTGAGTTTGCTCGGTCGGGAAGGATGTCTGTCGATGCCGAAGACCCCGTCGTATTCCAAGGAGTTCAAGCGTGAGGCCGTGCAGCTGTTGCGCA
>JBPCJA010000091.1:0-4052 GCA_051005755.1 Solirubrobacteraceae bacterium | reverse complement strand
CGTTCAGGCCCGCCTCTGGGGGGAGTGTGGGGGCGTAGAGTTCGGCGCTGGAGCGGGGGCACCCGCCCTCGACGCGCAGGATCTCGGCGGCCGCCTCGGAGGCGGGGGTCGCGCCGGCCTGGACGAGCGCCGCATGCACCGCCTCGGTGTCGTCGGCGTCGCAGAGGACGTCGACGCCGACGTCGGTCGCGACGAGCCGCACGGCGTGCCCGGCGATCGAGCCCGGGCGATGGGCGTACTCCTCGCCGGGCAGGTCCTCGGCGCCGGCGACCGCCCGCGCCGCCGGCCCGACGAGCGACAGCAGGCCGCGCTGCAGAGTGCGCTTGTGCAGCTCGACGTCGTAGCCGATCTTGAAGCGGCGGATCATGTCGAACAGCGCCTGCAGCGTCGCGCGCTCGGTGTCGAGCAGGAGCTCGGGCTCCGGTTCGTCCACGGCGAGCACGCGCAGGTCGCCGAGCATCTTGCCCTTGTGGGTGAGAAACGCGGCGTAGCAGCCGGCTTGCGCCTGCAGACCCTCGATGTCGTTCGTGACCTGTCCCGCGAGGAACGACTTCGCGTCCGTGCCCGTGAGCGCGAGCTTCCCGCGCTCGGAGCGGTCGAGCAGGCCGCAGGCCTGCGTCAGCGCGAGGTACTCGGTGCCGAGGTCGTCGGTCAGGATCGCCATCGATCCGAGGATAGCCCCAGGGGCTTCCCGGCCCGCGTGCAATAGCCTTGAAGCCATGGCGCTTGCGGACACGTTCTCCCGGATCGTCGACTCGCTGCCCGACGACTGGACCGACCTCGAGCTCGACCTGCGCATCGCCGACGAGCGCCGCTACATCGACGCCGCGACATATCTCGTCACCTGCAACGCGCAGCCCTACTCCCACCACGACTGGCACTGGCGGCTGCTCGTCGCCCACCGCTTCGGCCATGCGGCGGCGGCGCCGACCGTCCACGGCACGCTGAAGCTCCTCGACGAGGCCGGCATCGAGGGCGAGCTCGTGGTGCGACAGCTGCGCTCGGGCCGCGTCGAGATCCAGCAGATGTGGGGTCGCCCGCAATCGGTGCGCGACGAGTTCAAGCGCAGTCGCGCCCAGTAGCGATGGCGCACGTCGTCGCGCACGTGCCGGACCTGCTGTTCGGCTCCAAGGTCGAGGGGATGCTGGCCGCGGCCGGACACGACGTGACCCTCGTCGGGTCCGAGTCCGGCGTGCGTGACGCCCTCAGCGGCAGCGACGTCCTCGTCGTCGACCTCTTCTTCGATGCCGACACGGGGATCGCGCTGCTCGAAGGGCTGAAGGCCGACGGGACGCTGGGCGAGGCGCGTGCGCTGGCCTCCTACGCCCACACCGCCCCCGACGTGCGTGCGCGCGCGTTGCAGGCCGGCTTCGACCTCGTCGTGCCGCGGTCGCGGATGGCGCGCGAGGGCGCGGCGCTGGTCGACGGGCTGGTGGCGTAGCGCCGCGCGCAGGTGGCGTGTGAGCTCCGCGGATCGAGTTTCGCCTGCGTGCGGCGGCGCTGGGCGAGCGCCGCGGGGCGAGGGAGAGCGCTCTGAGGGCTTCTCCGTCGGTGCCTTCGTGCGCGTCGTCGCCGTCGTGCATGCACCGCCTGACCTGCTGGAGTGGCGTGGGCTGGTGGTCGCTCGATGGCGGGGCACGTGCCGGCACGGACGAACGAATCTCCAAGCGTGTCGCATTTGCCCCCTATGGAGGGGAGAAAGCGACACGCTCACCCTGTGGGCCTGGGGGATGCGCTTCGCATCCATCTCATGCGAGCGTCGCCACCGGGGTTACTCCTCGCTGGGGGCTTGCAGCGCGCAGCCGTGGGCGAACGCTTGGTTTCCGAGGATGCGGGCGGCGCGTGCGAGCGCGGCGCGTTGGGCGTGCTGGCGGGGTTGCAGGTCGGGCTTGTTGGCCCATCGCGCGAGCTGGCGGTGGGCGGCGAATTTGAGCGCCATGATCTCGTCGCGCGACAGGCGATCTGGCGCCTGCTCGGTCATGACGCCGGCTCGCGTAGGCCGAACTCGATCTCGTGTAGGTCGCCGTGTCGCAGTTGCGGCGGCTGGATGTAGCCGGTGATCTGGTGGTGGCCCCGGCGGGGGTCATCGAAGATGATCTCGACCGGCTGCATGCGCTCGGCGGCTCGCCTACCGACTGCACCGCGGCGACGGACAAGCTCGGCGAGCTCTGTTCGCAGCGCGGGGTCCAGGCGCTCCAGGAACCGCGCGGTGAGGCAGCGACGTTCGCGTGGTGCCAGACCCAGCCGCGTGTCCGCGCTGACGGTGAGCTCGACGCGGCCGCAGACCACCTCGCCATCGCGGTAGGCACGTGCCCAGCGGTAGCGCCGCTCGGTCAGCGGGTGGCCGTCGTCGTGCATGAGCGCGTTGGTCACGACCTCGTTGGTTGTCGGATCTCCATCGCGCAAGTCTCTGGCGTCACGAAAACCACCGCAACGAGTGCGTTCCGAATAACTATGCGGATTTCGCATGAGTTCGGGCCGGTCGGTCGACGGCAGCGAGCCGCCGTTAGAGTCCGCTGCGGGGCAATGAGGGGCGAGCAATGGGCATGTCGACGCTGCGGTGCGCGGTTAGCGCGCGACAACAGCGATGCATTGTGTGCCGCATGTCGGGCCGCAGCGGATGGGCCCGGGGAAATGCCGCGGGATTTCTGGCAGGACGAGCAGATGATCGCCGCCCTGCTGTCGCGCGAGATCGGCGCTGTCATTCGAGCGTTTCGGTTGCACCCGCACTGGCGTGGTCGCCCTCACCCTGCGCAGCGCCGGGCTTGGTTGTCGCAAGAGCTCGTCGCCGGTTGGCTGAGCATCAGCCAGGAGAAACTCAGCCGGATCGAGTCCGGCAAGGAGTCCGTCTGGGATCTGCGCGATCTCACCCACTACGCTCGTGTGCTCGGCATCCCTCAGCGCAGCTGACCACGCTGCATGCCGGGCAGGCGATGCAGGCCACGCTTGACTTGCTGGCGCGCGATGCGCGCAGCCTGCATCTGTCTGTCGAGCTGGCTGTCGCAGAGCGTCCTGCGAGTGAGCGGGTGGTGGTGATCGTCGATCAGCTCGAGGAGGTCTTCACGCTGTGCCGCGACGAATCACAGCGCCGCCAGCTGTTCGCGAACCTGCTGCATGCAAGTTCCGCGGCGGGCGGGCGGACCGTCGTGATCGTGACGCTGCGCGCTGACTTCTACGCGCGCTGCGCGGACTATCCCGAGTTTGCGCAGCTGGTCGCCGCGCAGCAGATGCTGGTCGGGCCGATGGACGCAGATGGGCTGCGGCAGGCGATCCAGGAGCCGGCCCGTCGCGTCGGGCTGACGCTCGAAGACGGGCTGTCGGACACGATCCTCACCGATGTCGCCGCCGAGCCGGGCGCGCTTCCGTTGCTCGCGCACGCCCTGCTTGAGGTGTGGGAGCAGCGCGACAGCATGATGCTGACGCTCAGCGGCTACCGCCAAGCCGGCGGTGTGCACGGAGCGCTGGCACAACGCGCCGAAGACATCTATGGCGAGCTCAGCGTCGACCAGCGGCAGATCGCGCGCCGCATGTTGTTGCGCCTTACCCAGCCCGGTGAGGGCACCGAGGACACCCGCCGCCGCGCACCACGCAGCGAGCTTGCCTCGACCGCGACCGACAACACCTTTGACGAGGTGCTCGACCGACTCGTCGACGCGCGGCTGCTGACCACGGGTCGCGACGAGACCGGTGTCGAGGTCGTCGACGTCTCCCACGAAGCGCTCGTCCGCGGCTGGCCGCGGCTGCGCGCCTGGATCGACGCCGACCGCCAGGACCTCGTCGTGCACCGTCGGCTCACCGATGCAACAGCCGAGTGGATACGCCTGGGACGCGATGACAGCGCGCTGTACCGAGGTGGCCGGCTCGGTCAGGTGCAGGCGTTGCGCGAGCGCGACCCCGGTGCGCTCACCGATGTCGAGCGGGCGTTTCTAGTGGTTCATCCTGCTAATTCGTGCCCTCATGCTTCGAGGGTCTTGCCGGTGTATGTCCACTTGAACGGTTTGGCGGTCTGGTTGTAGGTCTCGATGTAGGCGAGCATCTGCTCGGCGAGGTCC
>JBPCJA010000090.1:0-23263 GCA_051005755.1 Solirubrobacteraceae bacterium | reverse complement strand
ACATCGCGATCAGCATGGAGGAGGACTTCCCCCGCGTCTTCTTCACACGCGAGCGCCACCGCCGCGAGCGGGCCTACTTCGGGCCCTTCTCGAGCGCCAAGCGGGTGCGCGGCACGCTCGACCTGCTCGGCAAGGTGTTCCTGTTTCGCTCCTGCCAGGGTCCGGAGCCCGGCCGCCGCTCCGGGTCTCCGTGCCTCGACTTCTACATCAAGCGCTGCGGCGCGCCGTGCGTCGGCTACCAGTCCAGGGAGGAGTACCGCGAGGCGATCGACGGCGTCGTGGACTTCCTCTCCGGCCGCTACCGCCAGATCGAGCGCGACCTCGAGCGGCGCATGAAGGAGGCCGCCGCGGCGCACGAGTTCGAGCAGGCGGCGCTGGAGCGCAACCGCCTGAAGGCCGTTCGCAGCCTGCTCGAGCGCCAGCGCGTCGCAAACGAGGCGGTCGGCACGCTCGACGCCGTGGCGATCGCGGTCGACGGCACCGATGCCAACGCCCAGGTCTTCCAGGTCCGCGACGGCGTGCTGTCGGACCGCCAGTCCTTCTACCTCGCCAACGAGGCCTCCTACGACGTCGGCGAGGTCGCCGAGGGGTTCCTCCTGCAGTACTACGGCAACACGATGGCGATCCCGCCGCAGGTCATCGTCCAGCGCGAGGTCGCCGACCGCGAGGCGCTCGGCGAGTTGCTCGGCTCGCTGCGCGGCACGCGCGTCGAGGTCCGCGCCGCCGAGCGCGGCGACAAGCGGCGGATCCTCGAGCTCGCCGAGCGCAACGCGGCGCTCGCGCTCGACCAGGAGCGCCTGCGCGACGAGCGCCGCCGCCAGCAGCGCGTCGAGGCCCTCGACGGCCTGCAGGAGGCGCTGGGCCTCGAGGCGCTGCCGCTGCGGATCGAGTGCTTCGACATCTCCAACCTCATGGGCACGAACACGACCGCCTCGATGGTCGTCTTCGAGGGCGGCGCGCCGAAGAAGAACGACTACCGGCGCTTCAACATCCGCTCGACGACCGAGGGCGTGCCCGACGACGTCGCCGCGATGGAGGAGGTGCTGTCGCGCCGGCTCGCGCGCTGGGAGGCCGAGCAGGACGTCAGCCCGAACGACCCGAAGCGCAACGAGTCCTTCGCGACGCTGCCGAGCCTCGTCGTCATCGACGGCGGGCCGGGCCAGCTCGCCGCCGGGATGCGCGCGTTGCAGGGATTTCGCGACCGCGGCGTGGCGGTCATCAGCCTCGCCAAGCGGATCGAGGAGGTCTTCTTGCCCGGCCGCCGCGAGGCACTCGTGCTCGGCCACGACACGCCCGAGCTGCAGCTTCTGCAGCGGGTGCGCGACGAGGCCCACCGCTTCGCGATCACCCACCACCGCGCGCGCCGCGACCGGCAGATGACGGAGTCGGTGCTCGACGGGCTGCCCGGCGTCGGGTCCAAGCGCAAGCGCGCGCTGCTGACGCACTTCGGGTCGCCGGAGGCGGTGCTCGACGCATCGCGCGAGCAGCTCGAGGCGGTGCCGGGCCTGCCGTCGAAGCTCGCGGGCGACCTGTACGCCTACCTGAACCGGACCTCGGGATGACCGAGGCGCCCGGCAGAATGGCGGACGTGACCATCGCCACTGACGCGCCGCCGACCTCGAGCCTGCAGGACCTCGTCGTCATCACCGGCTTCTCGGGCGCGGGCAAGTCGACGGCGATGAACGTCTTCGAGGACGACGGCTACTTCTGCGTCGACAACCTGCCACCGGAGATGATCCGCGGGCTCGTCGACCTCCTGGTCCACGGCGGCTCGAAGGTGCGCCGCGCGGCGGTCGTCTCCGACGTGCGTGGAGGGCAGCTGTTCGACGCGCTGAGCGCGGTGCTCGACGACCTGGGCGAGCTCGGGGTGCCCCACCGCGTGCTGTTCCTCTCAGCCGACGAGGAGACCCTGCTCGGGCGTTACAAGGAGACCCGCCGGCGCCATCCCCTGAGCCCGACGGGCTCGGTCGCGCAGGGGATCGCCGCCGAGAGCGCCGCGCTCGCGCCGTTCAAGGCCGCCGCCGACCTCGTGCTGGACACGAGCGGCATCGGCGCCGCTACGCTGCGCCGCCGGATCGTCGAGGACTTCCTGCCGCGCCAGGGGCGCGCGAAGCTCGCCGTCACGTTCTCGTCGTTCGGCCACAAGCACGGCGCCCCGCGCGACGCTGACATCGTCTTCGACGTGCGCTTCCTGCCCAACCCGCACTGGGAGTCCAAGCTGCGCCCGCTGACCGGCTTCGACCCCCAGGTCGTGAAGTACATCGGACGCGAGGGCAAGCTGCAGGCCTTCTACGATCACCTCGAGCCGCTGCTGGACTTCCTCGTCCTGGAGTACATCGCCGAGGGCAAGGCGCACCTCGCGGTCGCGATCGGCTGCACCGGCGGGCGCCACCGCTCGGTGGCGATCGTCGAAGCGCTGGCCGCCCGCTACCGCGGCCGCGACGACGTCGAGGTCGAGGTCGCACACCGCGACGTAGGACGCTTGACGCGATGAAGGCAACATGATCGTCCACGTCGCCTTCGAGGTCTCCGACCTCGCGCGCTCGGCGCGCTTCTACGACGCCGTCTTCTACGCCCTCGGCGCACGGCGGCTGTTCGAGAGCGACGGCGCCGTCGCCTACGGGCACGACCACGAGCAGTTCTGGATCGTCGCGCGCGGGCGCAGCCCCGCACCCGGCTACGGCCACGTCGCCCTCGCCGGATCCGGGCGCGCGGCGGTCGACGGCGCGCACGCGGCCGGTCTGGCGCACGGCGGCCGCGACGACGGCGCGCCGGGCCCCCGGCCGCGCTACGGGACGCGGTACTACGCCGCCTACCTGCTCGACCCCGACGGGCTGCGGGTCGAGGTCGCGACGGGCGCTTACTAAAAATCCCTGCCCCGCACTGGCTCCGGCGCTACTCTCGTCCAGGAGGCATGGACAGCGACACGAGCACGGACGATGGCTGAGCGCGGCGCGGAACGCCTTCGCGGCGGCATCGACCTCGGCGGCACGAAGATTCAGACCGTGGTCGTCGACGGTCGCAACACCGTCGTCGGCGAGGCCCGCACGCCGACGCCGACGAAGGGCGGCCCCGGCGACGTCGCCGCCGTGATGGTCGGCGCGCTGAGGACGGCGGCCGAGGCCGCCGGCGTCGCAACGGCCGACCTCACGCACGTCGGGGTCGGCTCGCCCGGCCAGGTCAATGCGGCAGCCGGGACCGTGACGAGCGCCCGCAACCTGCCCGGCTGGGAGGCCTCCTACGCGCTCGGGCCCGAGCTGGCCGCGCAGTTCGGCACGCCGATCGCGCTCGGCAACGACGTCCAGGTCGCGACCGATGCCGAGGCCCAGCTCGGCGCCGGCCGCGACTACAGCTCGATGCTCGGCGTCTTCTGGGGGACCGGCGTCGGCGGCGGAATCGTCCTCGACGGCAGGCCATGGCTCGGCGGTGGCGGCGCCGGCGAGATCGGTCACGTCGTCGTCAAGCTCGACGGCGCACCGTGCCCGTGCGGTCGGCGCGGCTGCATGGAGGCCTATGCCGGGCGCAACGCCATGGAGCGCCGCGCCCGCGGGCTGCACGCCAAGGGGGAGGCGACCGAGCTCTTCAAGCTCGCGCACAAGCGCGGCCGCGAGCGCCTGACGAGCGGCATCTGGGCGGCGGCGCTCGAGCGCGAGGACGCGCTCGCAGGCAAGCTCATCGCGCGCGCCGTGGAGGCCCTCGGCGCCGGCGTGGCATCCGTCGACAACGTCCTCGACATCGAGGTCATCATCCTCGGCGGCGGCCTCGGCGTCCGGCTCGGGCAGTCCTACGCCGACAAGATCGCGGCCGCCATGCTGCCGCACCTCTTCAACGACCACCGCCCGCCGCCGGTCGTCGTCGCCGAGCTCGGCGACCTCGGCGGCGCGATCGGCGCCAGCCTGCTGACGCCGGCGGTGGCGGCGAGCGCCGCGTAGCCGTCTCGGCGCGCCTCAGTGACCGATGGGCCAGACGGCCTGCTGCGCCGCGCGCAGCTCGTCGTCGGGCGCGAACTCGAACCTCATCCGGTGCAGGGCCTCCGGCTCGGCCTCGATCCCGCGGGCGGCGAGCTCGGCGGCGATCCGCTGCCAGGCCTCCAGCCGCGCGCCCGTAGGGGCCTGGCGCAGGCGCAGCGCCATCTGGACGGAGAGCTCGAGCGCGGCGAGCTTCGTGCGCTCGATGCGCACGCTCGTCGACGCGGGCTGCGGATCGGCGACGCGCTCGCCGTCGTCGGTCGTGGCAAAGAGGCGGATGTCGACGGTGGCGAAGTCTGGGTCCTCGGGACCGTCGTGGTTCAGCGAGGCGGACGCGCCCACGCTGCGGATGGCGGCTGACATGTCCTCACGGTAGTCCGGACCGCGCCGCCGCGCTCTTCGACCGCTTGGCGGCGCGCTTCCCGGCAGGCGGCGGGGGCGGCTCTGGCTCGGGCTCCGGCTCTGGCTCGGGCTCGGGCTCCGGCTCGGGCTCCGACGCCGGCCGACGGCTCTGCTGCCAGTGGTCGAGGAGGATCTGAACCGTGCCGCCGACGGGGATGGCCGCGAGTGCCCCGATGACGCCCGCGACCTCGGCGCCGATGAGCACCGAGAGCAGGATCGCCAGCGGCGAGAGCCGCACGGTGCGCCCGTAGATGAGCGGCTGGAGCAGGTGGTTCTCGAGCTGCTGGTAGACGACGAAGAACGCCAGCACGACGATGCCCGAGGTCGACGAGTCGGTGAACGCCACGAGCGTGACGACGATCGCGGCGAGCGTCGCCCCCGCCAGCGGGATGAGATCGAGGATCGCCACGAGCAGGCCGAGCGCGAGCGCGAACGGTACCCCGAGCGCGAGGAGCACGACCGTCGTGACCGTGCCGGCGATGAGGCTGATGAGGAGGTTGCCGGTGACGTAGCGGCCGACCATCCGGTAGATGTCGTCGGCGATCGCCCGCCAGCGCGGCTGCGAGCGCGCGGGCAGCATGTCGATCGAGCGCTGGATCCAGCCCGGCCCCTCGAGCAGCATGAAGAGCGTCATGAACGTGATCGTCACGACCGCGGCGAGAAACGTCACGACGCTGCGCGTGACGTCGAGCGCGGCACTCGCGCCCCCGGCCAGCGAGGTGGCGCCGCCGCCGCTCCCGG
The DNA here is from genome assembly GCA_051005755.1 of Solirubrobacteraceae bacterium. Lineage (GTDB taxonomy): Bacteria > Actinomycetota > Thermoleophilia > Solirubrobacterales > Solirubrobacteraceae > CADCVQ01. The sequence continues at coordinate 18,152 of JBPCJA010000090.1, read as the reverse complement.
AGACCGCGTCGCGCACGCGATCGACGACGTGGTAATCGCGCTCGAGGAAGCCGAGCGGACCGCGGCCCGCGGTGAGCTGCTGCACGTAGCCGGGAACCGCGTCGATGAAGTCGCCGACCTGCTGGACGAGCGTCGGGATGAGAGCGCGCTGATGCCGGCGATGACGGCGGTGACGAGGAGGTAGACCACAGCGGCGGCCGCGCCGCGCCGGTGCAGTCCGTGGCGCTGCAGGGCGTCGACCGCCGGATTGAGCGCGAGCGCGAGCAGGAGCGACGCGAACGTCCAGACGAGCACCCGCTCGGCCTGCAGGACGACCCACACCAGGGCGACCGTGCCGAGCAGGATCGAGACGACCATGAAGACCGTGCGCGGGCGGACGGAGACGACGTGCTCAGGATCCATGATTCGCGCAATGGCGAGTACCCGCGCGACGGTGATCGCACCCGGCAGAACGCCTGGTTACGCGGCCAGGCCCGGTGCTGCGCCCCGGACATATAGGGTTGCGCCTCCCATCGGGCCGGGAAGGACACCGCCCGCGCGCCCCCAACGCCGAGTTCCGAACACCCGAGGAAGGACAGAACCCCCGAATGTCAGTACGAGTAGGCATCAACGGCTTCGGCCGTATCGGCCGAAACGTCTTCTGCGCCGCGCAGGCGGCGGGAGCCGATATCGACTGGGTAGCCGTGAACGACCTGACGGACAACGAGACGCTGGCGCACCTGCTGCGCTACGACTCGATCCTCGGTCCCTACCCTGGCACCGTCGAGCTGTCCGACGAGGGTCTCGTCGTCGATGGCAAGCAGATCATCGTCTGCGAGGAGCGCGACCCCGCGGCGCTGCCCTGGGCCGATCTCGGCGTCGACGTCGTCCTCGAGTCGACCGGCTTGTTCACGAAGCGCGACGCCGCTGCCAAGCACCTCGAGGCCGGCGCGAAGAAGGTCGTCATCTCCGCGCCCGCGACCGACGAGGACATCACCGTCGTGCTCGGCGTGAACTTCGACCGCTACGACCCCAACTCGCACGACGTCATCTCCAACGCGTCGTGCACGACGAACTGCCTCGCGCCGTTCGCCAAGGTCGTCCACGAGGCGGTCGGGATCGAGCACGGGCTCATGACGACGATCCACGCCTACACCGCCGACCAGAACCTCCAGGACGGTCCGCACAAGGACCTGCGCCGCGCCCGCGCGGCAGCGATCAACCTCGTGCCGACGTCGACCGGCGCCGCGAAGGCCGTCGGCCTCGTGTTGCCCGAGCTCAACGGCCGCCTGCACGGCTTCGCCGTTCGCGCCCCCGTCCCGACCGGCTCGCTCGTCGACCTCACGTTCGTCGCCGGCCGTGAGACGACCGTCGAGGAGGTCAACGCGGCCTTCGCCGCGGCCGCGGAGGGTCCGCTGCAGGGGATCCTCCAGTACACCGAGGACCCGATCGTCTCAAGCGACATCGTCGGCAACCCGCACTCGTCGATCGTCGACGGCCAGCTCACGGCCGTCATGCAGGGCACGATGGTCAAGGTCGTCGGCTGGTACGACAACGAGTGGGGCTACTCCAACCGCTGCGTCGACGTCCTCCAGAAGGTGCTGTAGATGCGCACGCTGGACAGCCTCGGCGACCTCGACGGAAAGCGGGTGCTCGTCCGGGTCGATTTCAACGTCCCGGTCCTCGACGGCAAGGTGCGCGACGACGCCCGCATGCGGCGGGCGATCCCGACGCTCGAGGAGCTGCGCGACCGCGGCGCAAAGCTCCTGCTCGTCTCGCACTTCGGACGGCCGAAGGACCGTGAGCCCGAGCTGTCGCTCAAGCCGGTCGCCGAGCGCACCTCGCACCTGCTGCATACCGACGTCGTGCTCGCAGACGACCTCGACAACGTGCCCGATGACGACGTCGTCATGCTCGAGAACATCCGCTACGAGCCCGGCGAGACGAAGAACGACGATGCGCTCGCCAAGCGCCTCGCGGGCCTCGCCGACTACTACGTCAACGACGCCTTCGGCACCTCGCACCGCGCGCACGCCTCGACGGAGGGCATCGTCAAGCACGTCGAGCACTCCGCGGCGGGCCTGCTCTTCCAGCGCGAGGTCGACACGATCAGGCTCATCATGAGCCACCCCGATCGGCCGCTGCTGGCGATCATCGGCGGGGCCAAGGTGACCGAGAAGATCGGCGTCATCGACAAGTTCCTCGAGATCGCCGACGTCGTCCTGCTCGGCGGCGCGATGGCGACGCCGTTCCTCGCGGCGCTCGGTCACGACATCGGCGACTCGCTCTGCGAGGAGGATGGCCTGGAGCCCGCGCGCGAGGCGCTCGAGAAGGACGGCTATCCCGACGGCAAGCTGCGACTGCCCTCGGACCTCGTCATCGCCGACGATTTCAGCGGCCAGGCCGAGGTGCAGATCATCCAGGGCGTCGACGTGCCGGACGGCTGGATGCAGCTCGACATCGGCTCCAAGACGAGGACCGACTATGTCGCCGAGATCCGCAAGGCCCGGACGATCTTCTGGAACGGGCCGATCGGCGCCTACGAGCACAAGCCGTTCGCGGCCGGCTCGCTGGCGATCGCGCAGGCGATGGCGCAGACCGACGCGGTCACGGTCATCGGCGGCGGCGACTCCGGCGCCGCGCTGGCGGAGTTCGGACTCGCGCACAGCGTCACCCACCTGTCGACCGGCGGGGGCGCGTCGCTGCGGCTCATCGAGGGCGCGCCGCTGCCGGGGCTCGATGCCCTGCTGTCGTGAGGAGCCGATGAGTCGCACACCCTTCATCGCCGGCAACTGGAAGATGCACAAGACCGTGGCGGAGGCCGAGGAGTACATCCAGGCCCTCCTGCCGCGGGTCTCCGCGGTCGACGGCGTCGACGTGGCGATCTGCGTGCCGTTCACGGACCTGCAGGCGATGGTCGACTCGACGCGCGGCTCGCGCGTGGAGGTCTTCGCCCAGAACATGCACGAGGCCCCGTCCGGCCCGTACACCGGCGAGATCTCCGCCCCGATGCTCACCGAGATCGACGTCCACGGCGTCGTCCTCGGCCACTCCGAGCGCCGCCGGTACTACAACGAGACCGACCGCGCCCTGTCGCACAAGGTGCTCGCTGCGCTCAACGCTGGTCTGAAGCCGATCCTCTGCGTCGGCGAGAGCGAGGAGGAGCGCGAGCGCGGGGACACCGAGCGCAAGCTGCGCCATCAGGTCCAGGAGGGGCTCGAGCGCCTGACGGTCGAGCAGATCGCCGAGGTCACCATCGCCTACGAGCCGATCTGGGCGATCGGCAGCGGCGTCGTCGCGACGCCCGAGCGGGCGCAGGAGGCGATCGCGTTCGTCCGCGCGCTCATCGGTGACAAGGCGCCCGAGGCGGCACCGGTCGCGCGGGTGCTCTACGGCGGCTCCGTGAGCCCCGACAACGCGGCCGAGCTGCTCGCGCTGCCCGACATCGACGGCGCGCTCGTCGGCGGGGCATCCCTGGAGGCGGACTCCTTCGCGCAGATCGTGGACGCCGCGGTCGCGCTCGCCGCGTGACCGGGCTGCCTTCGGTCTGCATCGTCGTCCTCGACGGCTGGGGCCTGGCCCCCGACGGGCCCGGAAACGCCGTCGCGCTTGCCGACACTCCGGTCTTCGACGCGCTCTGGGCGCGCTATCCGCACACGACGCTCACCGCAGGCGGACTGGCCGTCGGGCTGCCCGACGGCCAGATGGGCAACTCCGAGGTCGGCCATCTCAACCTCGGCGCGGGCGCGGTCGTCAAGCAGGATCTGACGCTCATCGACGAAGCCGCCGAGCAGCCGGACTTCGGCGGCAACGAGGTGCTGCGCGCGGCGCTTGCGGACTCCTCGCGGATCCACGTCGCCGGGCTCGTCTCCGACGGCGGCGTGCACTCGAGCATGGAGCACCTGCGGGCGCTCATCCGGATGGCGGCGTCGCACGGCGTCGAGGATCTCGTCATCCACGCGTTTACCGACGGACGCGACACGCTGCCGACGTCGGGCGCCGAGTTCCTCGAGACCGTCGAGGGCTGGTGCGCCCAAGCCGGCGTCGGTCGCGTCGCCAGCGTCGTCGGGCGCTTCTTCGCGATGGACCGCGACAACCGCTGGGAGCGCGTCCAGAGCGCCTACGACCTGCTGGTGCACGGGATCGCCGAGCACGAGGCGCCGACCGCCGCGGACGCCGTGCGGGCGGCCTACGCCCGCGGCGAGACCGACGAGTTCGTCGCACCGACGCGCGTGGGGGAGGAGGGCACGATTCGCCCCGGCGACTCCGTCATCACCCTGAACTTCCGCCCCGACCGCATGCGCGAGTTGAGCTGCGCGCTCGCGGCACCGGAGTGCCCGGAGGTCGAGCGTCACGGCGCTGGTCCGGTCAAGCGCTACACAACGCTCACCGACTACGGCGGCATGGTGCGCGACCATCCGATCGCGTTCGTGGCGGCGCGCCCGGTGGTGACCCTGCCACGTGTCATCAGCGCGATCGGCGGCCGCCAGCTCCACGTCGCCGAGACCGAGAAGTACCCGCACGTGACGTACTTCTTCGGCGGCGGCAAGGAGACCCCGGAGGAGGGCGAGCGGCGCGCGCTCGTGCCCTCGCCCCGCGACGTTCCGACGTACGACCGCAAGCCGCAGATGAGCGCCCCCGAGGCGGCTGAGGCGTTCGTCGACGCCTGGCAGGAGGAGGACTTCCGCTTCGCGATCATCAACTTCGCCAACCCGGACATGGTCGGCCACACGGGCGTCATCCCGGCCGCCGTCGAGGCGGTCGAGACGGTGGACGCCTGCCTCGAGCGCATCGTGGAGACGGTCCACGCGACCGGCGGGGCCTGCATCGTCACGGCCGACCACGGCAACGCCGACAACATGCTCGAGCCCGACGGCTCGCCGAACACGGCGCACTCGCTGAATCCCGTGCCGTTCGTCGTCACCGTCGAGGGCGCGCGGCTGGACCCGGGCGGGGGAATCCTCGCCGACGTCGCGCCGACGGCGCTCGAGTTGCTCGGCATCGACCAGCCCGCCGAGATGACCGGCCGGTCGCTGCTCGCCGCGACGTGATCGCCCTCGCGGCGGGCGCCGTCTTCCTCGGCGCCGCACTGCAGTCGGCCACCGGCTTCGGCTTCGCCCTCGTCGCGGCGCCGCTGCTGTTCGTGATCCTCGGGCCGCAGGAAGCGGTCACGGCGGGCGTGCTGCTCGGGCTGGAGCTCAACCTGCTCACGCTCGCTGGGGAGGGCCGCCGCCCGCGCGTCGAGCGCGGCGACGCGCTGGCACTCGTCGGGTGGTCGCTCCCGGGCCTCGTGCTCGGCGCGCTTGCGCTGCGCGAGCTGCCCGACCACCTGCTGTCGCTGCTCGTGGCGCTGGCCGTGCTCGCGGGCCTCGCGCTGCGCCTGCGCGCGCGCAGGCCGGGCGCCGGCGCGGCGCCCACCGCGCCGCCGCGGCCATGGCAGACAGCCGTCGCGGGCGCAAGCAGCGGCGCGCTGGCGACCTCGACCTCGCTGAGCGGACCGCCCCTCGTCTTCTACCTGCTGGCCCGCGGGATCTCGCCGGTGCAGGTGCGCGACACGCTGGCGGCGGTCTTCGTCGCGCTGTCGCTGATCGGTACGCCCGTGCTGCTGGCGACCGGCACGTTCGCGGTGCCGGCCGCCGTCGGCGTGCTGCTGCTGGCGGGTGCGGTCGGCCAGCTGCTCGGCCGCCGCGCGTTCGCCCGGCTCGTCGGCGACCGCTACGAGAACGCGGTGCTCGCCGTCCTGGCCGCCACGGCGCTCATCGCGCTGGCGACGACCCCGCTGTGAGGCGTCGAGCCCGTCGCCGGGCGGCGCCTGCGCGCTGCGCTGAGGCTCCCGCCGCCATCGATTGGCGACTTCTTCGCGTGGGGTCGGAAGAACTCGCCAAAACATGCGCTGAGGGCCCGTGGAGCGCCTTCCAACCCATCCCCTTCAGTGATGCAGTTCGTCCCGCCACCGGCGACGCAGCGGACCGTTCTCCGCACCGCTACGAGTCGTCGGCCCGCGGCTCGCCACCGGCGCTGTGCCCGTTGCGCCGCTGCGCACCGAAGCCCTGCTCCAGTCCCTCGCCCGGAGCGTCGCGCGGCTGGGCATCCGGCACCTTGACGCCCCACCCGTCGAAGCGGCAGCCGCCGTGCTTGGCGCCCAGCGTGACCATGAACGTCACCCAGTCGTTGAGCATCTCGACGGAGGCGGTCGACGGCTTGGTGTGCCCCACGACTCGCCAGTGCCGCTTCAGCAGCGACCCCGCCGCAACCACCTCGCAGGAGAAGCTCGTCCGCTGGCGCAGGACCTCCACGAGGTGCCGGGCCGCCTGCTTGCCCGGTGCCGTGAAGGCGAAGTCGATGACCAGCAGCGTCTTGGCGTCGACCCCGCGAGCCTCGAGCGCGGTCCACGTCCGCGGGTTCATCGCCAGCTGCTGAGCGAGCAGGCGCTTGAACCTGTCGTCGGTGTGCTCGTCGGCGTGCGCCATCCCGACACCCTAGTGAGCCGTCCGGGAACACTAGATACCGAACTGCGCGACGCGCTGCGCGACCCAGTCGGTCATGAGCGGCAGCGTTCGCGGATCGAGGTGGTGTCCGCCCCGGTGCTCGTGGTACTCGACCGCCAGACCGGTGCGCTCCAGGCGCGCGCGGGCGTCGCGGGCGAACTCGACGGAGATGACGGGGTCGCGGGCGCCGTGGGTGATGAAGACCGGCAGCTCGCGGCGGTGCTCGAGGTCCGGCTCCCACCCCTCGACGGTCGGGATGAAGCCGCTCATCGCCAGGACCCCGGCCGGCGAGGGGCGCCCGCGGCCGAGGGCCGTCGCGTAGGACATGACGCAGCCCATCGAGAAGCCGCCGACGATCGTGCGCGACCGCTCGATGTCGCGCTCCAGCAGCCAGGCGTCGAGCAGGCTGGTCAGCGCGGCGTAGGCGGCGTGGAAGGTCGTTGGATCGGGGAAGCCGACGCGCGGCACGTGGTACCACCAGCGCCCGCCCTGGGGCGGCGTCAGCGGTGCTCCGGGCGTCAGGCCCACGAGGCGGCGCTGCGGGTCGAGGACGTCGAGCACCGGCACGAGGTCGTGCTCGTCGGCCCCGCGGCCGTGCAGGAGCACGAGCGCCCCCTCCGGCTCGCCGGACGCCTCCCGGTCGACATGGACGAGCCGCTCGCTCACGACCGGCCGGCCCGACCGCGACGCGGGTTGGCGATCGGCGTCAGCAGCCGCTCGAGGCGCGCGCGGGCATAGAAGTCGACGTTGCGCGGCACGTCGCCGGTGATCGCCGTGATGTGGTGCAGACTCTCGAATGTCATCGCTGCTGGAACGTTAGGCCGCGGCGCGATCTCGGATATGCTGACCCGCCGAAGATCGTTGCGTACGCAACCAGAAAGCTCTATCGTTGTGGACATGGCGACAACGACCGACCGTCCTGAGGCGCGACTGCTGACGGCGCCCGAGCTGCGCGCGTGGCGCGGCATGCTGCGCGCGCACGCGGCGCTCGCCAAGGCGCTCGACGCCCAGCTCGAAGCGGCGCACGGGCTGCAGCTCAGCTCCTACGAGGTGCTCATGTATCTCGCCGACGCCGAGGACGAGCGGATGCGGATGTGCGACCTCGCATCCTCGATCCTGCTGAGCCGCAGTGGCCTGACCCGGCTCGTCGACCGCCTCCAGCGCGAGGGCCTGCTCGAGCGGGTCGCCTGCCACGACGACGCCCGCGGGGCGTTTGCGAAGCTCACGCCGCTCGGGCGCGAGCGACTCGCCGCCGCGCGCCTGACGCATCTCGCCGGCGTCCGCGCGATGTTCCTCGACCTCTTCACACCCGAAGAGCTCGAGCTGCTCGGCGGGGCCTGGAGCCGCGTCCTCGAGGGCGCGGGCTACGACTGCTGCAAGCCCTGACGGACCGCACACCGTGAGAGCCCGTCGTCGCCGGGAGGACGGCGAGGGGCATCACAGACTTGACACGAGACGACTCAGGTTTTATACCTCTACCACGTCAGAACACTTGGACCGCAGGAGGTATGACATGGCACTTGTACGCTGGGACCCCGCGCGTGAGCTCGACACGCTGCAGGGCGAGATGAACCGTCTCTTCTCGAGCTTCTTCGACACCCAGACGACCGGCAACGGGACGAGCGCCCGGCGCTGGATCCCCGCGATGGACCTCGTCGAGACCGACGAGCACTTCGTCCTGAAGGCCGACCTGCCGGGCGTCGTCGAGTCCGACGTCAGCATCGAGGTCGAGCGCAACGTCCTCACGATCGCCGGCGAGCGCAAGGCCGAGCACGAGGCCAAGCACGAGGGCTACTACCGCCTCGAGCGCGCGACCGGATCGTTCTCGCGCGCGCTGACGCGGCCCGAGGGCGTCGACGCGGACGCCGTGACGGCGCGCTTCGACAACGGCGTGCTCGAGGTCCGCATCCCCAAGCCTGCGCAGGCCAAGCCGCGCCGCGTCCGGATCGACGTCGACGGCGCCGAGCCCAAGGTGATCGACTCCGAGTAGGAGCGACCCATACCCTGCGGGGCGCATGAGCGCCCTGCAGATCCTGCACAGGGACCCCGGCTCGCTCGCGCGGGCCGGGGTTCTGCGTACCGCCCACGGCACGGTGCGCACGCCGGCGTTCGTCCCGCTGGCGACGAAGGGGACCGTCAAGAGCCTGGAGCCGCGCGAGGTCGCGGCGCTTGGCTACGACATGGTGCTCGGCAACGCGTACCACCTCTTCCTCGACCCCGGCGCCGAGCTTGTCGCCCGCTTCGGCGGGCTGCACGACTTCATGGGCTGGCATCGGCCGATCGTCTCCGACTCCGGCGGCTTCCAGGTCTTCTCGATGGGACACGGCACCGTCGCCGACGAGATCAAGGGCCGCGCCCCGACGGGACCGCACCGCAAGGGCCGCGTGCTGGCGATCGGTGAGGACGGTGTGCGCTTTCGCTCCTACATCAACGGCTCGGAGCAGTTCATGGGTCCGGAGACGTCGATGGAGGTGCAGGCCGCGCTGGGCTCGGACCTGGCGCTCGTCTTCGACGAGTGCACGCCGTTTCAGATCGACCGCGACTACACCGCCCGCTCGACCGAGCGCACGCACCGCTGGCTCGACCGCTGCCTGGCCTGGCACGCCGAACGCGGTCCGTCCGGCCAGCTCGTCTACGGGATCATCCAGGGCGGCGTGCACGAAGACCTGCGCATCGCCTCCGCGCAGGAGGTCGCGGCACGGCCGGTCGACGGCATCGCCGTCGGCGGCTCGCTCGGCGCCGACAAGGCGCAGATGTACGAGGTCGTCGCCTGGGCGACCTCGGCGCTCGACGAGGCGCGCCCGCGCCACCTGCTCGGCGTCGGCGACGTCGACGACCTCATCCGCGGCGTCGAGCTCGGCATCGACACGTTCGACTGCGCGATGCCGACCCGCCTCGGCCGCCACGGCGTCGCGATCGTGCCCGAGCCCGCGGCGCGCTGGCGCGTCGACCTCACCGCCGCGCGCTGGCGCGAGAGCGACGAGCCGATCATGGACGGCTGCCCGTGCCCGGCCTGCAGCGGCGGGCACTCGCGCGGCTACCTGCGCTACCTCCTGCGCAATCGCGAGCTGACGGGGGTCCGGCTGCTGACGCTCCACAACCTCGCGTTCATCGCGCGGCTCATGGCCGAGCTGCGCGACGCGATCACCGCGGGAACGCTCGCGGAGCGCGCGGCGGCGCTGCGGGCGGGGGCGGCACCTGCGGCCCGGGCTCCGGCGGCACCTGCGCCGGCACCTGCGCCGCAGGCTCCGGCGGTTGCGTAGCTCAGCGCGTGTTGTCGTCGACGAGCCGCGTCATCTGGTCGACGAGCTCGTCGGTCGACGCGCCGTTGATCCGGCGCACGTCGACGGACGACGAGCCGCCTCCGGAGTTGCCGATCGCGTACGCGAGGCCGGCCGCGACGAGCGCGGCGAGCAGCACCCACGCGACCAGGACCGCGGCGCCGCTGCGACGTCGCGCGACCTCTGGGGACGGCTGTGCCCGCGGTGCGACGGGCTTGCGCTCGTAGGCCGGCGGCGGCCCCGGCTGGGGCTGCAGGCGGCGCGACGGTGAGCCGCCCACGGCACGCGTGGCCGCGGTCGGCTCCCGGCTCGCCAGCAGCGCGGTTGCGGCCGTCTCGTCGTCGCCGGCGAGCGCAGCCGGGGCGATGCCGCGTGCGCCGTCGTGTAGCGCCGCGCGCATCTCCTCGGCGCTCGCGTAGCGCTGTTCGGGCTGGAGCGCGAGTGCCCGCTGCACTGCGAGCGCCAGCGCGACGGGCACCTCCGACGCGACCTCGTCGAGCCTGGCCGGCTGCTGGCGCTGTTGCATGAGCGCGAGCTCGGTGAGCGACGCGGCCTCGTAGGGGAGGCGCCCGGCGAGCAGCTGGTACGTCACGACGCCCAGGCCGTAGAGGTCGGCCGCCGGACCGACGTCGCCGCCGGTGGCCTGCTCGGGGGCGAGGTAGGCGGCGGTACCGAGGACCGAGCCCGCCTGCGTGATCTGCGACGTCTGGCCGGCCATCGCCTTCGCGATCCCGAAGTCGGCGAGCTTCACGGCGCCCTCGTCGGAGCGCAGGATGTTGCCGGGCTTGACGTCGCGGTGGACGACGCCCATGCGGTGGGCGTGCGCGAGGCCGCGGCATGCGCCGTCGAGAAGCTCCAGCGTGTCGGCGACGCCGAGCCGCGTCTCCTCGCGCAGGATCTCCGCGCCCGAGCGCCCGCGGATGTACTCCATGACGATGTAGTGGCGGCCGCTGGCCTCGTCGAGGCCGAAGTCGAAGACCTGCACGATGTTCGGGTGCACGAGCCGCGCCGCGGCCAGCGCCTCGCGGCGGAAGCGCGAGATGAACTGGCTGTCGTCGGCGAGGTGCTCGGCCAGGAGCTTGACGGCGACCTCGCGCTCGAGGCGGCGGTCGACGGCGAGCTGGACCGTCGACATGCCGCCGAAGCCCAGGCGCGCGCCGAGCTCGTAGCGTCCGGCGATGACCATCACGGCACCACCTCCGGCGGTGTCCCGCCGCCGGGGCTGACGGGCGGCGGCACGGGCACCGGCTCGGGCGGCGGCGGAGGCTCCACGGTCGGCGGCGGCGTCGTCGTCGTGGTCTCCGGCGGCGTCGTCGTGGTCTGCGGAGGCGTCGTCTCGGTCTCTGTCGGCGTCGTCTCCGAAGGCGTCGTCTCGGTCACGTCCGGCGCGGTCTCGGTCTGTGTCTGCACGCGGTTGGTGTTGCACTCCTCGACGGCCGAGCGCTGGAGACGGTCGGCGCCGTCGCGAAGGGCCTTGACGAGCCGCGCGTCGACCGAGCGCGGGAGGTCGTCGATCGCGGTGTCGACCTGGCGCAGCTGCCCGTCGAGCTCGTCGCAGCGTCCGTCGGCGACACGCTGGCGGACGTCCTCGAGCTGGCTCTTGAGGTCCGACGCGTCGGCGGCCGGAATCCCGCCGCGCGTGCTCTCGCCGCACGCGGACAGGACGGCGGCGCCGACGCCGAGCAGCAGCGCGATGGCGTAGGGGAGGGCGCGGAGCATCGTCATTGACCGTATCCAAGCCGCTCCGCCAGCGAGTCCGGCAGGCGCGCGGCACGGATTGCCGCCGCGGCCCCCGCGATGTCGTACTCGACTCGCCGCCAGCTCGCCCGCCGGCGATCGAGGTCGAGCATGAGCCACGCCGCGCGCGGGTCGCCGTCGCGCGGCTGGCCGACCGACCCCGGGTTCAGCAGCCACTCGCCGGTGGCGATGTCGAGTTCGTCGCCGTGGCGGCGCGGCTCGCCGGTCGCGACCTCACCCTCGGTCCGCACGAACGACAGCGCGACGTGCGAGTGGCCGATGAGCGCGACGCGCTGGCGCTGGACGTCGAAGCACAGCTCCGCGAGCAGCGCACTGAGGACGTACTCCCAGACCGGGTCGCGGGGGCTCGCGTGGTAGAGCCCGATCGCGCCCTCCTCGCCTTCGGGGCGCAGCGCGGAGAGGAACTCGAGGTTCGCGTCGGTGATCGTCTCCTGCGTCCAGCGAGCGGCGATCGCGGCGCCGGTCGAGAACTCGTCGAGGCCGATCTCGCCGGTGACGCCGAGGTCGTGGTTGCCGGCGAGGCAGATCGCCGCGTGCCGGCGGGCGAGCTCGACGCAGGCGTCGGGCTCGGCGCCGTAGCCGACGAGATCGCCGAGGCACCACATCTCCTCGGCGCCGGCGTCCTCGGCGTCGGCGAGCACCGCCTCGAAAGCGTGCCGGTTGCCGTGGATGTCGGAGAGGATCGCGACCTGCATCTCGTACAGTGAGATCGTGGACCGGGCACGCCTCCGCTGGGCAGTGGCCGTTGGGGCCGCCGTTGTGGTTGCGGAGCTCGCCGTCGTGCTCCTGCGGCCGCGCGATGGCGTCATCGAGCCCGCTGTAGTGCGTGCGCAATCGTACTTCAGCGACTCCGAGATCGAGCGCGCGCGCGACTACCGGCGCCCGCAGCTCGCTCTCTACGGCGGCGTGCTGGCCGTCGAGCTCGGGCTGCTCGCGCTGCTCGTCGCGCGGCCGCCCGCACGCCTGCGCGGGCCGTTCGGCCGGCCGGTGCTCGCCGGGGCCGTCGCCGGCGCGGCGCTCTCGATCGGCATATCGGCGGCGGTCCTGCCGCTGAAGATCGTCTCGCGCGAGCGCGCGAAGGACGCCGGCCTCGTGACGCAGTCCTGGACCGGCTACGCGCGTGACACCTCGGTCTCGTGGGGGATCGGCGCGGTCATCGCCGGTGCCGGTGCGGCGGCCGCGCTCGGGCTCGTCCGCCGCTTCCCGCGCGGGTGGTGGGCGCCGGGGTCGGTGCTCGTCGTCGCGTTCGGGGTCGCGAGCATCTACGCCGGGCCCGTCGTGCTCGACCCGCTCTTCAACACGTTCAAGCCGCTGCCGGCGGGGCAGGCGCGGTCCGACGTGCTCGAACTCGCCCGGCGGGCGCAGGTCGACGTCGGCGAGGTCTACGCGGTCGACGCCAGCCGCCGCACGACTGCTGCCAACGCCTACGTCACCGGCCTGGGCAGGACGAAGCGCGTCGTGCTCTACGACACGCTGCTGGAGAACTTCTCGCGCGACGAGCTGCGCCTCGTCGTCGCCCACGAGCTCGCGCACGTCCACTACCGCGACGTGCCACACGGTCTGCTCTACCTCGCGATCGTCGCGCCGTTCGGGCTCTTCGCGGTGTCGCGCATCACCGGTCGCCTCGCGGACGAAGGCGCCACCCCCGGGCCCGCGATCCTGCCAGCGCTCGCGCTGAGCGTTGCCGTCATGGCGACGACGATCTCGACGATCTCCAATCAGCTCAGCCGCGACGTCGAGGCGCGCGCGGACTCCTACGCGCTGCGCCTCACCGGCGAGCCCGAGCCGTTCGTCTCGTTCGAGCGGCGGATCGCGCTGCGCAACCTCGCCGACCCCGACCCGCCCGACTGGCAGACGTTCCTGCTCGCCACGCACCCGCCGGTCATCGACCGGATCGGCATGGGCGTCGCCTACGAGCGCGAGAAGCGCCGGTAGGCGGCGAGCTCAGCCGGCGATGATCGCGATCTTGCGTCGGTGCGGGACGTCGCTGCGCGCGAGCGCGTACAACCAGACCGCATCGTGATCCTCAGGCGGCAGCCGAGCCGGATTGATGAGCTCGTGCTCGATGTCGTCCATGCCGACGCCGTCGGCGACGGCAGCCTCGATGTGCGTGCGCAACTGGGGTGGGATTCCGTTCATGTGGGTTCGATGCTCCCCTACTGATGGACGGGGCGCAAGTGCGAAGTCACAGGACGGCTACGACTCGTCGGTCTGCTGGCTCCCGCCGCCGCCGAACTCGGGCAGGTTCTTGATGCCCTCGCGCGTGCGGTACTTCGAGTAGGAGTCCTCGAGCGCGTCGGTGAGCTCGCGCATGAACTTCGGCGAAAGGTTGACGCGCGACACCACGATGCCCGGGATCTCGTCGGCGTCGATCTCGTGGTCGACGCGCGCGAACGTGATCGTGAACTCGTAGTCGGAAAACGAGACGTTCGCGAAGTTCGCGTACACCCCGCCCATGTCCTCGGGCGAGAAGTGGATGTTGATGTGTCGCTCAGGCTGGTCTTCGGCGGCCATCGCAGAATTAGTATCGCAGCGTGCGCATCATCGTCCTCGCGGTCGGACGCCTGCGTTCCCCCTACGTCGACGACGTGCAGCACTACCTCAAGCTCCTCACGCGCCACGCGAGGGTCGAGATGATCGAGGTTCGCGAGGAGGAGCGGATCGGCGGGCGCATCCCCGACCGCGCCTTCGTCTCGCTCCTGGACCGTGCCGGCGAGCAGTTCGACTCGCTCTCCTTCAGCCGCTTCCTCGAGGTGCGCCGGCAGTCCGGCCGCGACGTCTGCTTCTTCGTCGGCGGACCGCTCGGGCTGCAGCTCGACGACGTCGACCACCGCTTCTCGCTCGGCCCGCTGACCCTGCCCCATCAGCTCGCGCGCGTCGTCCTGCTCGAACAGCTCTACCGCGGTCACAAGATCCTTGCCGGCGAGCGCTACCACTACTGATCGGTCTCGTAGCCCACCCGGCCGTTAGGCTGGCAATCGTGCCCGATCCCCTCGCAGAGCTCCGCGACGCCGTCGACGCCGCCTCGGGCGCCGTCGCGGGGGGCAACGGCGCGCCGCGGTCGCAGCCGAGGCTCGAGCGGCCCAAGCAGGCCGGCTTCGGCGACTACGCGACGAACGCGGCAATGCTGCTCGCGCCGGCGGCGGGGGCACCTCCGCGCGAGGTCGCGGCTCGCCTGGCGCAGGAGCTCGAGGCGCGGCTCGGGCCGGCACTCGATCGGGTCGAGGTCGCCGGGCCGGGCTTCTTGAACCTCTTCCTCTCCGACCGCTGGTGCGTCGGCGCGCTCGCGCACGTCCTGGCCGCCGGGAGCGCGTTCGGCGGCGGCTTCGCGGATCCGCGCGAGCGGGTGAACGTCGAGTTCGTCTCGGCGAACCCGACCGGCCCGATGACCGCCGCCGGTGGCCGCCACGCCGCCTACGGCGACTCGCTCGCGCGGCTGCTGGAGTTCGGCGGCCACGATGTCGCGCGGGAGTACTACATCAACGACTTCGGCAGCCAGGTGCGGCGGCTCGGCGAGTCGATCCAGGCCCGCGCCCGCGGCGAGGACCTCCCCGAGGGCAGCTACGAGGGCGAGTACGTCTTCGAGCTGGCGCAGCGGATCCCGAACGCCGCCACCGACCCCGTCGAGGTCGTCGCCGAGCGCGGCGTCGAGCTCCTGCTCGAGAGGATCCGCGCGTCGATGCACAAGATGCGCGTCGACTTCGACATCTGGTTCTCCGAGCGCGCGCTGCACGAGGGCCAGCCGACGCCGGTCGTCCACGCCTTCGACGAGCTCGACGCGCGCGGCGAGACGTATCGCAGCGACGGCGCGCTGTGGCTGCGTACGAGCGCCCACGGCGACGACAAGGACCGCGTGCTCGAGCGCTCGACCGGCGAGCACACGTACTTCGCGTCGGACATCGCCTACCACCTCGACAAGCTCGAGCGCGGCTTCGACCGGCTGATCGACGTGTGGGGGGCCGACCACCACGGCTACGTCTCGCGGATGCACGCGGCGTTCGCGGCGCTCGGCGCGCCGGAGGGCTCGATGGAGCTGATCATCATGCAGTTCGTCAACCTCGTCGAGCGCGGCGAGCGCACGCAGTTCTCCAAGCGCCGCGGCGACTTCGTGACGCTCGACGAACTGCTCGCGCAGATCGGCTCGGACGCGGCGCGCTTCTTCATGCTGCAGCGCTCGCACGACACGATGGTCGACCTCGACCTCGACCTCGCGCGCGAGCAGTCCAACGAGAACCCGGTCTACTACGTCCAGTACGCGCACGCCCGGATCGCGTCGATCCTGAAGAAGGCGGGTGCGCCCGCGGTCGACGCCGCGCTCGCGGCCGCGCCGCGCTTCGCGGGCACGCTCGAGCCGGCGGAGCGCACGCTCGTCAACAAGCTGCTCGCGTTCCCCGACGAGGTCGCCGAGGCGACGGAGCGACGGGCGCCGCACAGGATCGCGGCCTACGCCCTGGAGCTCGCGCAGACGTTCACGGCCTTCTACCGCGACTGTCACGTTCTCGGTGCCGAGGGCGAGGGCGTCGAAGCGTTCCGTCTCGGGCTCAGCGTCGCGACGAAGCGCGCGATCGCCCGCTCGCTGAACCTGCTCGGCGTCAGCGCGCCGGAGCAGATGTCGCGCGACAGCTCCTAGCCTTCGTAGCGGGCGAGGTCGTCGTCGAGGCGCTGGGCGTCGGAGGCGCTGAGGTCGGCCCCGCGCGCAGCTGATCCGTCGTTGCCGGCGCTCGCCATGCCGGCCGCCGGACGCCGGCGCCAGCGCGGGACGAGCAAGGCGAGCCCTGCCACGAGAACCGCGCCCAGCAGCAGCGGGACCGCGTAGGCCGTGATGCCGAAGCCCTCGTCGTCGGGCAGCGCGAGCACTTCGGGCCCGTAGTCCGCGACGAGCGCCTGCTTGATCTGCCTCTTCGTGCGGCCCTCTGCGATGAGGTCGCGGATCCGCGCTCGCTGGCTGTCGGGCTGGGCGCCCTCGGCGATGTTCAGCGGGACCTTGCAGGTCACGCACATGACCTCGTTCTCGATGTCGACGAGGTCGGCCTTCGGCGCCGCTGCCTCGGCGAGCGCATGGCCGGGGAGGAGCACGATCGCGGCGAGCAGCGCAAGCACGACCGCGTGGCGCCGGGTCATTGGACCTTGGCGAGCGCGCGGTCGATGAACGCCTGGTCGACGGGGCCGCGGAACACATCGACGATGCGGCCGTTGCGATCGATGACGAACGTCTCCGGGACCTTGTTGGTCCCATAGCGCTTGGCGAACTTCGTGCCGACGTCGCGAACGCTCGGAAAGCTCACGCCGTAGTCCTTGGCGAACTTCATCGAGGCCGATGTCGAGTCGTCATACGTGACGCCGAGCACGGTGCCCTTGCCGCTGCTCTGCAGCGCCTTGTGTGCGCGCTCGAGAACCGGCGCCTCGCCCTTGCACGGCCCGCACCACGAGGCCCAGAAGTTCAGCACCACGACCTTGCCGCGCAGCCCGGCGAGCGACTGCGTGCCGGTCGCTCCGAGCACGGGCAGCGGGCTGCTTGGCGCCGGCGGAAACTCGCCCTTCGCGACGGACTGCTCGATCGAGTCGTCGGTCGAGCGCGCGACGAGCCCGTAGGCCAGCAGGCCGACCAGCGAGATGGCGAGGATCGTGGCGACGGCCGGGACGACGAGGCGCTTCATTCGAACATGCAGGGTAGATGGGCTCGCCCGCCTGCGCGCAGGCTCGTACAATTCGCGCCAGCGCGGACGTAGCTCAGTTGGTAGAGCGCAAGCTTCCCAAGCTTGAGGTCGCGGGTTCGATCCCCGTCGTCCGCTTCACCACGTTCCCCCTGCGTGTCGGGGGTTTCGTGGTGGGGTGCCAGCGTCGTGAGGGCTGGCACCCGTGGCCCGGTTGTGGCCTGGACGTCCTCGGAGGCGTCGAGCGTGGCCCGGTACGGCCGGCGTCGAGCGCGTCGAGGTGGCGGGTGATGGTCGCCATCGCGCCGTCGAGCAGCGCGCCGTAGTGCCGTTCGACCATCTGAACGCCTGTGCCCATGACACGCGCGAGGATGAACACGCTCACGCCGGCGGCGAGCGCGTCAGACGCGAAGGTCGCGCGCAGGTTCTCGCCCGCGACGCCTACCGCTGCCGGTTCTGCGGCCAGGCAGCGACCGAGGTTGACCACATCGTCCCCAGCGTCGACGGCGGGACAAACCACGTACGGGGGCTCCGCAGTCTGTGCCACGCCTGCCACGCGAAGCGCTGACTGCTCCTTTTGCCTCAGATCGACAGCGACTGTGCGTTGGTGATCGCCGCTGTCTCAAGCAGCTGAGAATTCCCGGCGACCCAGAGCGACCACCAACAGTCCGACACCGACGACGCTCAGCACCACAAAGACCCCGACGAAGAATGGACTCCAATCGGGAATGTCATCCACGAAGAACGCCGGGAGTGCCGAGAGCGCGTCGAGCACCCGGCTCACGATGACGGCGAGCACCCCACGTCGGTCACCACGCCAGGCCATACGCGCACCCACGAGGGTGATGACGCCAAACACCGCGCCGCTCAAGATCACGCCCACCGGAGGCCCGTCATCGGCCCCCAACTGAGCGAGGCTGATGATGCCGATGACGCCGAGCAGCACGCAGATCGCAAGCCCGTAGGTGGTAGGGGTGCTCCGTTTCATTGCG
>JBPCJA010000089.1:0-14162 GCA_051005755.1 Solirubrobacteraceae bacterium | reverse complement strand
GCAGGGAGC
Source organism: Solirubrobacteraceae bacterium (assembly GCA_051005755.1). Lineage (GTDB taxonomy): Bacteria > Actinomycetota > Thermoleophilia > Solirubrobacterales > Solirubrobacteraceae > CADCVQ01. The sequence goes on along the minus strand of JBPCJA010000089.1, from coordinate 14,153 downwards.
CTTGGGCCGCAAGGCGGGCCACGGCCTGTACCCCCCGCAGTTCTACGCCCGCTGAGATCGGTTTAGGTCACGTTGAGCAACGCGAGGAACATCGTTGAGGCGACATACCTCGCACCTCCTCCCAGAAGCACACGACGGGCCCGCGCCATCCGCGGGCCCGCCGTGCTTTCGACCAGGTGGACCCACCCCGGATCCACCCCGTCCGCCCCCCGCCGTTCACGGAGGGGTGTTGCGTCTAACGCACGTCGGGCGCGGAACTTGCGCTAAACCTATGAGGCAGACGACGACGCGGTCGCCGCCGCCGGTCGGCGCTCGCGGATACGCACGGCCTCGATGCGGTTGGCGCGCACGGACTCGACGCGGATCGAGTAGCCGTTGGCCGTGACCGTGTCGCCGCGCTTGGGCAGCCGCCCGAGCCGGTCGAAGACGAACCCGCCGATCGAGGTGTAGGCGTTCGGATCGACGGGCAGGTTCAGGCCGTAGTCGGCGAGGTCGGCGATCGCGACGTGGCCGCGGACGTACCAGTCGCCGTGGTCGAGCTGACGGACGTCGCCGCCGGTCGGGTCGGTCTCGTCGTCGATCTCGCCGACGATCTCCTCGAGGATGTCCTCGACGGTGACGATGCCGGCGACGCGGCCGTACTCGTCGACGACGACCGCCATCGTCGAGCGGTTGCGCTGCAGGTCGGCGAGCAGGTCGTCCAGCGGCTTGGTCTCGGGCACGATCGGCACGGGCTTGACCGCCGACTCGAACGAGGCCTCTGGCCCCTCGGCCATGAGGATCCGCACGAGCGAGTTGGAGTGCACGACGCCGCGCACCTTGTCGGGGTTGTGGTCCTCGGTCACCGGCAGGCGCGTGTGGCCCGTCGAGATGCAGCGCCGCAGCGCGGTGCCCACGTCCTCGGAGATGTCGACGGTGACGACGGCCGGGATCGGCGTCATGACCTGGCGCGCCTGCTGTTCGTGGAGGTGGAAGACGCCAGACAGCATCCCCGCCTCGCCCGGATCGAGCTGCCCGCCCGCGCGCGCCTGGGCGATGAGGGCGCGCACCTCCTCCGGGCTGGCTCCCTCCTCGAAGCCGGCCTCGGCCTTGATGCCGAGCGGACGCAGCATCGCGTTGGAGGCCTTGTTCAGCAGATGGATGAACGGCCGCATGATCCTGTTGAAGGCATTCAGTGGCCGGGCCACCCGCTTCGCGACGGCCTCCGCGTTGACGATCGCGTAGATCTTCGGCACCTGCTCGCCGACCGTGATGTGCCCGGCGGTGACGAGCACGTAGGCGATCGCGATCGCGATCGGCGCCGCGACGGCGTGCGAGAGGCTCTCGAAGAGCGGCTTGACGAGCTCGGCGATCGCGGGCTCGCCGAGGAAGCCGATGCCCAGCGAGGCGAGCGTGATCCCGAACTGGCAGGCCGACAGGTACTCGCTGAGGTGGTCGAGCTGGCGCAGGACGAGCGCCGCCCGCCGGTCGCCCTCGCTGGCCATCTCCTCGATGCGCGATCGGCGCGTGCGCACGAGTGCGAACTCCGCTGCGACGAAGAAGCCGTTGGCGAAGATCAGCACGACGACCGCGCTGAGGAGCAGAGCGATCAAGCGGCGCGCACAGGGCCGGACCTAGGGTGTCGGCCGCGACTTCGAGGAGGATCGTCGTTCATTGACGCTGCCCAGCCAACGGTAGCAGCACCGGACCCGGTCACCGGCTGCCCGGTAGCTGCTATTCGCCCGTCACGGCGCGGCGAGGCCGTCGATCGTGGCGGCCAGGGCGAAGTCGTTCTCCGTGATCCCGCCGGCGGAGTGCGTCGAGAGCGTCAGGCGGACGTGCTTGTAGCCGTGGATGAGGATGTCGGGGTGGTGGTTGGCCGCGTTGGCGGCGTCGGCGACTGCGTTGGCGAGCACCATCGCGGCCTCAAAACCCTCCAGCTCGACGTCGCGGACGAGCGCGTCGCCCTCGCGTCGCCACTCGCTGCCCCCCAGCCGCTCGTCGATCTCGCCGTCGCTCAGTCGTGCCATACGCTCTCCTCGTGTTCCGTCGTGTCACCATCGGCCTGAAAGGGTGGTTGTCGGCGCCGATCCGGCAAGGACGCAGGGAGGAAGGTGTGCCTCTGGCACATCGGGGCACCGCCGGCCCGGACGGCCGGTGGTCCAGGACGCCGCCGGTCGGTGATCGACGGCCGCCATTTCGGGTCGATGGTTAGGAGACGGGACACTAGTACCGATGCGGATCGTCAGCCTCGTCCCACACGCTACCGAGCTGCTCTTCGCGCTGGGTCTCGGCGATGACGTCGTCGGGGTGACCCACGAATGCGACTATCCCGAGGAGGCGACCGAGCGCCAGTCGGTGACCCGCAACGTGCTGGGAGGAGGCCTGTCGCCCGGCGACATCGACCGCGCGGTGCGCGAGCGCACCGCGACGAGCGGCGAGTCGCTCTACGAGCTCGACGAGGAGAGCCTCCGCGAGCTCGATCCCGACCTCATCGTCACGCAGGCGCTGTGCCACGTCTGCGCGGTCTCCGTCGACGATGTGCAGGCGCTCGCGCAGTCGCTACCCGGGCCGCCGCGCGTCATCTCGCTGGATCCGACGACGTACGGCGAGACGCTCGCCGACGTGCGCACGATCGCGCAGGCAACCGACAGCCGCGACGCTGCGCTGGACCTCATCGCGCGCACGGCCCGGCGGGCCGATGTCGTGCGCCTGGCCGTGCGCGGCGCACCGCGGCCACGCGTCGCCGCGCTGGAGTGGCTGGACCCCGTCTTCGTCGCCGGCCACTGGACGCCGCAGCTCATCGAGATGGCGGGCGGCGAGGACGTCCTCGGCTTCGCCGGCGAGCCATCGCGCGAGGCGACGTGGGAGGAGGTGGCGGCCGCGCAGCCGGAGGTCGTGATCGTCATGCCGTGCGGCTACGACGCCGCGCGGGCGCTCGTCGAGGCCGAGGAGTTCGCCGACAGGCTGCGCGCGCTCGGCGCCGACCAGGTCGTCGCCGTCAACGCCTCGGCCTACTTCTCGCGGCCTGGCCCGCGCCTCGTCGACGGCATCGAGCTGCTCGCGCACATCCTGCATCCCGACCGCGTGCCGAGCGCGCCGGCCGAGGCGCTGGCGGTGGAGCTCGAGAAGGACCACCGCGCCTGAGCTCCCCGCGGACGGTCCTCTACCTGCACTCCTCGGCCGGGCGCTACGGCGCCGACCGCCAGCTCGCGCTGCTGGCAAGCGGCCTGGACCCGGCGCGCTACCGCCCGCTCGTCGTGCTCGCCATGGACGGCGACCTGCGCAAGGACCTTCAGGCCGCGGGAGTCGAGGTACTCGTGCGCCCGCTGGCGGTGCTGCGGCGCGCGGCGCTGTCCCCGGGCGGCCTGGCGCGGATCGCCGGCGCGCTCGCGCGCGACGCGGGCGGCCTGGCGCGGCTGGCGCGGACGCGCGGTGCCGCGCTCGTGCACAGCAACACGTCGGTGACGCTCGGCGGGGCCGCGGCGGCGCGGATCGCGCGGATCCCGCACGTCTGGCACGTGCGCGAGATCTACGCCGGCTTCGAGCGCTTCTGGCCGGCCTACCGGCGGCTGCTGCTGACGGCCGACGTCCTGCCGTGCGTGTCGGAGGCCACGCGCGTCCAGCTCGGCGACGACGGGCGCGCCGTGGTGCTGCACGACGGGCTCGCCGTTGCCCCGGCCCGCGCCGAGCGCGCGGCGGCGCGGGCCGCGCTGGACCTGCCGGGGGACGCGTTCGTCTGCGCCATCCTCGGCCGCATCTCGACCTGGAAGGGTCAGGACGTGCTCATCCGTGCGCTCGCCGACGTCGACGGCGCGATCGCCCTCGTCGCCGGGGACCCGTGGGCGGGGGAGGAGCGCCGGCTGGAGGCGCTGCACGCGCTCGCGACGTCGCTTGGCGTCGCCGAGCGCGTGCGCTTCGCCGGCTTCCGGGCCGATGTCGACAACGTCTACGGCGCGGCCGACGTCGTCACCGTGCCCTCGACGCAGCCCGATCCGCTGCCGAACTCCGCGCTGGAGGCCGCGGCCGCGGGCTGCTGCGTCGTCGCGGCCGCCCACGGCGGCCTGCCGGAGATCGTGCAGGACGGCGTCACCGGCCGTCTCGTCGCGCCCGGCGACCCGGGCGCGCTGGCTGGGGCGCTGGCGGCGCTGCGCGACGACCCGGAGCAGCGCGAGCATCTCGGCGCCGCCGCCGCCGCCGACGTGCGCGAGCGCTTCGCCGCCGCTCGGCTGCTCGCACGCACGCAGGCGCTCTACGACGAGCTGCTGGGCTGATAGGGCACGCCGTGATTGGGGCGGCGTTTGACGAAGTGCGTGCAGGCCGTGATGGGGGCGGCGGTTGACGAACTGCATCCAGGCCGTGAGGGGGCGCGGCGGTTGACGCATCCAGGCCGTGATGGAGCGGCTTTGACGAACTGCATCGATGAGGGAAGGGCCGGGCCGCCCGGGTTGCTCACCGTCCCCCGGCGTCGCGCCACCGAGGGAGGCGAGGCGCACGGGCGCCGCGAGCATGCACAAGTGACCGCTCGCGCGCCCGCGCGCATCGCCCGGTCACTCATGCATGACATACGTGCACAAGTGACCGCTCGCGCGCCCTACGCGGATCGGCCGTCACTTGTGCATGCATGCGTGCACGACTGACCGATCGCGCGGCCTCGCAGATCGCTCGGTCACTGCTGCATGACATGCGCGCACAACTGACCAATCGCGCGCCCTGTGCGGATCGGCCGTCACTTATGCATGCCCTGGACGCCGACGCGCAGCGCCGTTCGTACCTCAACGCACGCGCGCACTGGCGGCTCGCAACGTTCCGCGGAGACGCACACAGCCCGCCCGGCCTCCTCCTCAGCCATGCCGTTCGGGCACCGGCGGGCGCGCCCGCCGGCCGATCAGACGCCGGTCGTGCTCCCGGCAATCGCGATGCAGGCGACCGCCAGCGCCACACCGAGCACGACGCAGACGGCGAGCACCGGCGTCATGGACGATCGCCTGCGGTCGGCGACCTCGAAGAGGAGGTAGCCGACGATCCCGCCGGCCAGGAGGCCGCCGAGGTGTCCGCCGATCGAGATGTTGGGGATGAGGAAGGTGATGCCGAGGTTCAGCAGCAGCGTGACGCCGAGGCCGGATTGCATCGGGTCGATGCCGCGTGCGCGCATCGCGAGGATCCCGGCGCCCATGAGCCCGAAGACCGCGCCCGAGGCACCGACCGTGACAGCGTCCGGCGACAGCAACAGCGCGCCGAACGAGCCGCCCAGCAGCGATACGAAGTAGATGATCGCGAAGCGCAGCCTGCCGATCTCCGGCTCCAGCAGCGTGCCCAGGAAGTACAGGAAGTACATGTTGAACGCGATGTGCAGCAGCCCCGAGTGCAGGAAGCCGGCGGTGATGATCCGCCACCAGTCGCCGGCCTCGACGGCCGGTCCGTAGAGCGCGCCGTTGCGGTAGACGCTTCCCCCGACCCCGTCTATCCCGCCGCCGGAGGCGGCCATCGCCACGAACGCGATGACGTTGATCGCGATGAGGACGTAGGTCAGCTGCGGGTCGGGGGTGAGCGTTGCCGCCGTGCGCACCTTCGTCTTCTGGCGCGAGCACTCGGGGCAGCGCATGCCGACCGGCGTCGGCGTCATGCAGTCGGGGCAGATCGGCCGTCCGCACGACGAGCACGACACCCCGGTCTCGCGATTGGGGTGCCGGTAACAGGTCGTAGCGGTCGAGGCCTCCATCGTGGCTGACGCTAGCAGCCGCGGCAGCGCGTCAGCGACGGCTCCGCAGGCGCTACGCCAGCGGCGCCGTGATGACCGGCGGGCGCGTCGGCTGACTGCTGCCGCTGAGCGGCTCATCGGTGACGAGCACCGCGTCGACGCCCTCGAGGTCGCCGGGCACGTCGACCGAGGCGCGGCCGTCGCGCACCGAGAACAGCGCGTCGGTCGGCGCCGGTCGCCTTGCGTCGCCGCCGTGGTCGAGCCACACCTGATAGATGCGGCCCTCGGGTGGCGGGGGCATGCCGGACACCTGGAGCTTCGCGCCGTCGGACGTCAGCCGCACCCGGGCCCTCGCGCCGGGGGCGATGACCTGCGCGTCGAACGAGCGCGGCGTGAAACCACCGCCACCGCCACCAGACAGCAGCACGCCGCCGCCGATGCCGGCCGCGAGCGCGACCGAGGCCAGCGCGACCGCCGGCAGCGGGCGCAGCGACCGCAGGCGCGACCGCAGGCGCGAGCGGAGCGAGCGGCGCGCGGGCTCGGTCCGGTCGGCGCCATGACCGGCGGCGAGTAGCAGCTCGGACTCGGCCCGCACGATCGCCATGACGCGGTCGCGGATCTCCGGCGGCGCGCTGAGCTGCGGCACGCCGCTGAGCAGCGCGTCGGAGACGAAGCCGAGCTCGGCGACCTTCGCGGCGCATGAGGCACAGCGGGCGAGGTGGTCCTGGTAGAGCTCCCACTCGCCGTCGGGCATGGCCCGCAGGACGTAGCTCGCGGCGTCGTCGGTCCGCGGGCACCCGGGGGCGCTCATCGCGAGGGCCTGCCTTCCGGCTTCACGCTGACGACGGTCGAGCAATGACTCGATGTCACGGCATGACCTCCCGCAGTCCGCCGAGTTGCGCGCGCATCTTCTCGAGCCCGAGACGCATACGACCCTTGACCGTACCGATCGGCGTGTCGAGCATCGAGGCGATCTCCGTCTGCGTGAAACCGCCGAAGTAGGCCAGCTCGATGACGCGGCACTGCTCGGGCGGCAGCGTCAGCAGCACCTGGCGGATCTCCTGCGCCTCGTCGAGGCGTGCGACCTCCACGTCGGTGCGGTCGCGGGCCTCGAAGCGCTCCTCGATGCCCTCGTCGCTCGCACGGCGGCGGTCGTGGACGACCGAGCGGCGCAGCGCGTCGATCGCACGGTTGTGGACGATCCCGAGAACCCACGTGCGGACCGAGCCGCGCGTGCGGTCGTAGCGCGCCCCACTGCGCCACAGCGACAGGAAGGCCTCCTGCACGACGTCCTCGGCGGCCACGCGCGCGCCGCACATCCGGTAGGCGACCGAGAAGGCGGCGTTGCAATGGCGCTCGTAGACGACCTCGAACGCGGCGGCCTCACCGCGACGGACGAGCTGCATGAGATCCTCGTCGGCGAGGTCGCGCAGCTCGGTCGGTCGGTGGTCGGACGCTTTGCGCATGGGTGCCATGTACCTCGTCGGTACGCCCTAGGATGCAGAGCGGATCAGCGCCGAGGCGCTCAATCCCGCCGGGCGAGCTTGCGCGCCTCGCCGGCCGCGGCGCGCAGCGTGCGCTGCACGAGGTCGAGCGGGTTGCGCGCCGCCGCCGCGCGCTTCTTCTGCTGTGCGCGCACGCGGATGATGACGAGCGCCGTGCCCGCGGTCGCGCCGACGGCCGTGGCCACGACCGGGCGCACCCAGTTGCGCGGGTCGCGCATCGCGCCGAGCTCCCAGCCCTCGAGCTCGTCGACGGCGGCGTCGGTGAGCTCTTGGAGCGTGAACTCCAGGCGCGTCTTGAGGTCGTCGGGCGGGTCGATGGGCGCGAGCGCCATGCGCAGCATCTGCTCGAAGTCGGTGTGCGCCATCTCGCTCATGGCACCGTCACGATCTCTTGGAGCTGCTTGATGGCCCGATGCAGGAGGACCTTCGTGGCGCCATCGGTCTTGCCCATCGCACGGGCGATCTCGCGGTTGTCCATGCCGAGGGCGAAGCGCATGATGAGCGCCTCACGGCGCTCCTCCGGGAGGTGCTTGATCCCCGCGATGATCCGCGCGAGTTCATCGCGGCCCTCGACGAGATCCTCGGTCGTGTGCATGGCACTGAGCACCGTCGTAGCGTCGATCGGCGTCTGCGGCCGGCGCGAGCGGTCGCGGTAGAGGTTCGCGGCCAGATTGTGCGCGATGCGGATGAGCCACGGCCGCAGCGGCCGGCCGTGGGACTCGGCCTGCGCGCGCTCGAAGTGCCGGTAGGCCTGCAGGAATGTCTGCTCGGTGAGATCCTCGGCATCGTGGTGGTTGCCGACGCGGTAGTAGGCGTAGGAGTAGACGTCGCGCAGATGGGAACGGTAGAGCTCCGAGAACTCCCGGTCCAACCGGGCTTTGTCCTGGGGCTCCACCCATCGCACACTATCCGGGCGGTGCGCTCCGTTCGGTGCCGCCCGAGCTGGCCGTCGCGAGCACCGCCTCGGGCTGCGCGCGCCGGAAGCGTCCACCCGGCGCCGTGATGGCGGCGGTGAACGACTCGGGGTCGATGCGACCCTCGACGAGCGCCGCGAGCTGGTCGAGCGTCGGCGACGGCACGCCCTCGCGGCGCAGGGTGGCGGCGAGCAGCCCGACGCCGTCGAGCGCCTCGCTGGACTGGCCGAGCGCGTCGCCGATCCTGGCGGCGGGCATGCCCTGTCCGAGCAGCTCGCCCGCCCGCCGGTTGCGGCTGCCGGCCGCGACGACCGTCGCGACGAGATCGCCCGCGCCGGCGAGCCCGGCGAACGTCTCCGGCAGCCCACCGCGGCGGCGCGCGAACTCGTCGACCTCGGCGAAGACCTTTCCTGCGGCGGCGCCCGCGGCGTTCGGGCCGTTGACTCCGGCGGCGGCGGCGGCGAGCGCGGCGGCGTTCTTCGCCGTGCCCGCGAGCTCCACGCCGGCCACGTCGACCGTCGTCGTCACGTCGAAGCCAGCCGCCTTCAGCAGCCGCTTGAGCTGCATGGCGAAGACCTCGTCGTGCGAGCCGACGACGAGGGCGGCGCCGCTGCGCAGCGCGTCGGCGGAGTGGCCCGGCCCGCCGATGCAGGCGACGGCGCGGGCCTTGACGCGCTCGGCGACATACGCGCTGGGCAGCATGCCGAGCGGCGCGACGAGCCCCTTGGAGAGCACGAGCACGCCGCTTGAGGGCGCGATCGCCTCGGCGTGCGCGGCCACGGCGACCGGGAACGCCGCCGCCGGGACGGCGAAGCAGACGAGTTCGGTGCGGTCGAGCGCAGGCTCGACCGCGCGCGTGACGTGGATGGCGTCCGGAAGCGGGACGCCCGGCAGGTAGTGCTCGTTGACGCCGTCGCGTGCGAGCGCGTCCGCCTGCTCCTGTGTGCGGCAGCCGAGCTCGACGTCGAGGCCGGCGCGGGCGAGCGCGACCGCGAGGCCGGTGCCCCACGAGCCGGCGCCGATGACCGCCGCGCGCCGCAGCGGCGGCGTGCCGCCGAGCCATTCCCACTGCAGCTCGATACAGGGCCAGACGCGACTCGTGACCGCGCGCGCGAGCTGCGGCGAGGGTTCGTCGACCTGCGGGAAGCGCAGCGGGCGGCCGGCGCGGATGCGGACCCTGTGCGGGCGGATGCGCCAGCCGCGGCGGACCGCCTCGGTGCCGATGAGCGCGATCGGGACGACCGGCGCTCCGGTCTCCAGCGCGAGCCGCCCGACACCGCGCTTGGGCGCGCCGAGCGCGCCGGGTCGCGTGCGCGTGCCCTCGGGGAAGATGACGACGCAGTCGCCGCGCTCGAGGATCGAGCGGGCGGTGACCATCGCATCGCGGTCGCCCTGCCCCCGCTCGACGGGGAACGCGCCGAGCGAGCTCAGAAGCCACGCGGTGAACGGGTTGCGGAAGAGCTCGGTCTTGGCGACGAAGTACGTCGGCCGGCGCACCATCATCCCGATGACGAACGGATCCATGAACGAGCGGTGGTTGGAGGCGATGATGAGCGGGCCCGTCGCGGGGATGTGCTCGCGACCGATCCGCTGCAGCCGGAAGTACACGAGGAAGAACGGCTGCAGCACGGCTCGTGCGAGCCAGTACACCAGCCGGTTCACGCCACGGTCGCGGGCGCGCGCCAAGAGTCGACTGCGATTCATGTGCCACGGATACCCACCTTCGTGACGGGCGTTACAGTCCATGGCGTAGTGGTGATCGATCGCGCCAAGACCATCCGCGGAGCCTTTGCCGGCGCCGTCGCCGCCGGGGTATGGGCAGCGCAGCAGACGCTCGACAAGCCGGTCTTCGGCGTCGACTACGACGACACCGAGCTTCTCGGCAAGACGATCACGCGCGGCCCGGCCTGGCCGGTGGTCGGGATCGCGATGCATCTCGGCAACGGCGCGCTCATCGGCGCCGCCTATGCGAGCCTGGCCTCGCGGCTGCCGCTGCCGTCGTGGAGCCGGGGCCCGATCGTCGCGCTCGCCGAGCACCTCGCGACCTGGCCGCTGACGATCGCCGTCGACCGTGTGCACCCCGCGCGCGACGAGATGCCGGGGCTGGCGGCGAACTGGCGCGCCTTCGCCCAGGCGACGTGGCGCCACCTGCTCTTCGGGATCGTCCTCGGCGAGCTCGAGCGGCGCCTGAACGCGCCCGAGGACCCGGAGATCCCCTCGTACGAGCACGTCATCTCGAGCAACGGCCACGGCAGCCTGGAGCACGCCGGGACGATTCCCGGCATGGGCGCCGACGACTGACGGCGTTTCCCATCGCACGCCTGCCACAGTGCAGTCCTCGTGCGCGCCATGCAGTTCGAAGAGGTCGGACGGCCGCTGCGAGCGGTCGAGCGTGAGATCCCGCGGCCGGTCGACGGACAGCTGCTGCTGCGCGTGAGCGCCTGCGGCGTGTGCCGCACCGACCTGCACCTGCTCGACGGCGAGGTCCCGATCGCCGAGCCGCCGCGCATCCTGGGCCACCAGATCGTCGCGACCGTCGAGCCCGGCGGCCGCCGCGTCGGCGTGCCATGGCTGGGCTGGACGTGCGGGGTCTGCCGCTATTGCCGCTCGGGCCGCGAGAACCTCTGCGAGCGCGCGCGCTTCACCGGCCGCGACATCGACGGCGGCTTCGCCGAGTACGCCGTCGCCGACGAGCGCTTCTGCTTCGACCTCGCCGGGGACTGGGCCGATGTGCAGGCGGCGCCGCTGCTGTGCGCGGGACTCATCGGCTATCGCGCGCTGCGGATGTGCGGCGACGCCCACCGCCTCGGCCTCTACGGCTTCGGTGCCGCCGCCCACATCCTCGCCCAGGTCGCGCGCTGGCAGGACCGGCGGGTGTTCGCATTCACCCGCCCCGGCGACGTCGCGGCGCAGGCGCTCGCGCGCGAGCTCGGCGCGCAGTGGGCGGGCGCGTCGGACGAGCCGGCACCCGAGCCGATGGACGCCGCGATCATCTTCGCGCCCGTGGGCGCGCTCGTGCCGATCGCGCTCGGCGCCGTCGCGCCCGGCGGCACGGTCGTCTGTGGCGGGATCCACATGAGCGACATTCCGAGCTTCGCCTACGAGCGCCTCTGGCGCGAGCGCACGCTGCGCTCGGTCGCCAATCTCACGCGCGAGGACGCCATGCAGTTCCTCGAGCTCGCACCGCGCGTGCCCGTGCGCTCGCACGTCACGACCTACCCGCTGGAGGCCGTCAACGAGGCGCTCGACGACATGCGCACCGGCCGGCTCACCGGCGCGGCCGTCGTCATCCCGCGGCAGGCTTGAGCGCGTCGGCTCCGCGCCGCTGTATCACCGGGGAGCCGTCCGCGCCCAGGGAGGTGTGCAGCACTTCGCGCTGACGCGCTCACGACCGGCACGGCGACCAGCCCAACGGCGATCAGCCCGCGCTTGCAGTGCCTGCAAAGCCGTTGCTACGAGGCCGTGTCAGGAAACTCGCGGAGGCGATTCATGTCCGTTCAGGTGAAGCTAAGGCGTCGATTTCTGGTCGCCGCCCTGGTCGCGGCGGGGCTGCTCGGCGCCGGGTGCGGCGGACAGGATTCCGGTCCGCCGACCGCAGCCGCCGCGCCGGCCGCGCGCACCTCGGACGGCGTCGTCGCTCCGTCGACTATGCAGGGGTCGAGCATCAGCGCTACCGCTACGGCCCGATCCTGATCCGGCCTGGGCAGAACCCGATCGTCTTTCGCCCGAACACGGAGAAGCCGCGCGTTCCGGGCTACATCACCCGCTTTCGTCCCGACCTGACCTACACCGACGGCAAGAAGCCCGCGGTGGACGTTCTGCATCTGCATCACGGCGTCTGGGGCATGCGCGGCTACCCCACGTTCGCCGTTGGAGAGGAGAAGACGATCACGCAGTTCCCGCGTGGGTTCGGCTACCGCTATGACCCCAGTGATCCCTGGATCCTCAACTACATGTTGCACAACCTGACGCCGGCGAAAGCGCGGGTGTACATCACCTGGGACATCGACTTCGTGCCGGCGCCCGCCGCGGCCGCTGCGCACATCAAGGAGGTCCAGCCGCTCTGGCTTGACGTCGGCCAGGGCGCCTACCCCGTCTTCGATGCGCAGCGCGGGTGGGGCAAGAACGGCCGCTACACGTTCCCCGAGGACGCGCGCGGCGCCGAGCGACGGAAGATCGGCTCGCAGCAGCGTGTCACCGCGCCCGCTGATATGACGCTCGTGGCGGCCGGTGGGCATGTCCACCGGGCGGTCTCTGGGTCGATCTGAGGTCCTCGCGCGGCGACCTCACCAAGACGATCTTCCGCTCGGAAGCCAAGTACTACGAACCGGCGGGCGCCGTCTCGTGGGACGCCTCGATGACGTTCACCAAGCCCGATTGGCGCATCGCGGTCCGCAAGGGCGACACGCTGAGCGTCTCCACCACGTATGACACCTCGCGGGCCTCCTGGTATGAGGCCATGGGCATCATCGACCCGCTCTGGTACACGACGGCCACCGACGTCAGCGGCCGCGACCCGTTCACGCAACCGGTCGACTGGCACGGCGTCGTCACGCACGGCCACCTGCCCGAGAACGACAACCACGGCGGGACGGGCGAGCCGGTCCTGCCCGACGCTCGGGACATGCGGTCGGGTGCGCAGATCGCGTCGGTCGACATCAAGTCGTTCGTCTACGCCCTCGGCGACCTCACGCGCACCGGCACCGTGAGCCGGCCACCGACGGTCAGGCAGGGAGGCAGGCTGACGTTCCGCAACCTCGACTCGCCCAAGGGCCAGAACCCCGAACTCGCGATCTACCACACGATCACGTCCTGCAAGCTCCCCTGCAACAAGGCGACGGGCATCGCATATCCGCTCGCGGACGGCAAGGCGACGTTCGACTCGGGCGAGCTGGGCTACGGCCCAAGGCAGGCCACGGCGGCGGCCAACCGCATCGAGTGGAAGACGCCGAAACGCCTGTCTCCCGGCACCTACAACTATTTCTGTCGCGTGCACCCGTTCATGCGCGGGGCGTTCCGGGTGGTGCGGCGCTGAGGCACGCCCGGAGTGCGCAGCCGCGGGCCGCAAGTGCTCGCGGATCTATCGGCAGACCTTGCGGAATTGTCGGTAGCGGCCTGAACAAGACCGAGTGGGCGCAGTACGTCGCCGGCATCTCCTACCGCAAGAGCTGCCCGTGAACGCGATGCGTGACCGCGGTTCGTCTCTGTTCGACGCCGGTCCGCTGCGCGCCGTCGAACTCGATGCGGGCGACGTCCCCGCGCTGCAGCACTTCTTCGAAGCCAATCCCGAGTACTTTCTCAACGTCACCGGACAGCCGCCGGCCCCCGACGAGGCGCTGCGAGAACTGCATGACGAGCCGCCGGCGGGCATGACGTTCGGCCGCACATGGCTACTGGGGTTCGTCGACGACGCCGACGCGCTGCTCGCCATGGCGAACGTCACGTCCGATTTCATGGCCGACGGCGTCTGGCACATCGGGCTGTTCGTCGTCGCATCGCCGTTGCACGGCACCGGGACGTCCGCGACGATCTATCGGGCCTTCGAGTCCTGGGCGCGCAGCAGCGGCGGGCGCTGGATCCGGCTCGCTGTCGTCATCGGCGACCCAAAGCCGGAGCACTTCTGGCACAAGGTCGGATACACCGAGGTGCGCCAGCGCACCGGTGTCGCGATGGGCCAACGCGTCAACTCCTTGCGCATCATGGTCAAGCCGCTCGCCGGCGGCGAGTTGCCGGAGTACCTGGCGCTGGTCGCACGCGATCGCCCCGACGAACCGTGAACGGGACGTTCGATGACCGCGCCGACCTCGGACTCGACGGTCTTGTGCCAGCGCTTCAGGCGTCGCTCGAGGTAGCGGGAGCGGGTAGGTCGCGGCGGGCTGTACCGCGACACCGGCGGCCACGGCCGCGCGAATGAGTGGCGACCCACTGCCCGAGTTCGACAGCTCGGCGGGTGGTTGGGACGCTCTGCAATCAGGAGTATTGAGTGTTGATGGCGTCTGGGGTGGGGTTTCTGGGGTCGTGGGACACGTGTTCATAGGTAAACGCTGTGGTGCG
>JBPCJA010000088.1:0-3887 GCA_051005755.1 Solirubrobacteraceae bacterium | reverse complement strand
TAGCCCCCCCTCCTCTCTCTGTTGGCCGAGTTCCCTCGCCCCCAGCCCGACACCTCCACCAAGCCGCGCGCGCTGGACGCGCCCGTGCGCGACCGCCGCGGCACCGGCATCGCCGGGACGATCGGCGCGCTCGTGCGGTCGGGCGAGCCCGTGCTCGTGGTCGCCGCCGACGCGCGGCTGCGCCTGCGTCACCTGCAGCCGATCCTCGGCGGATTTTCGTTGTGCTCGCACGAGGCGCTGGAGCGGGACCCGTCGCTGGCCGCACCGGACGCGCATGTCGTGCTGCTCGACCCGCCCGCCGGGCCGCTGCGAACGCACGGTCGCCTCACGCATCTGACCTGGGGTGAACCTGAGCTACGCTTCGCTGAGCAAATCCATGAGCGGGAGTACGCACTTCGTGCTTCGCTCACCGCGACGTACCGGGCCCTGCGGGCCGCGGGCGAAGCGGCGGGTGAGGAGCTCGAGAGGCTGCTTCGCGGTGATGCGAAGGCGCCACGGCCGGCGGGTTTGGCCGGCCGCGTCCTCAGGGTCCTCGCGGAGCTGCAGCTCGTCAGCCTCGACCTGGAAGGCAGGGCCCTGACCGTCCCGCCCGCAGAGCGCACGGCGCTCGAAGGGTCGCCGGCGTTCCGGGCCTACCAGCAGCGCTACGAGGACGGCCTGAGATTTCTGAGCGAGGTGACAGCAAAGGCGGCGTGAGGGCTCCGGCCCGGCAACGGGTCGCCGGTGCGCGCCGCGAGCCGATCGACGCGCTCAGCGCCGAGCGCCATCCGCCGGTCAACCGCGCCGACCTCACCGAGCTCGAGCGCAGCCTGCTGTCGGACGTCTTCGCGATCATCGAGGAGCACGCCGACGCGTCGGCGGTCTCGATCGACCGCAAGCAGGTCGAGGCGGCGTTCGTCTTCTCCTGCGAGCACCACGCCGACCAGCGCCGCATGTCGGGCGAGGAGTTCATCGTCCATCCCGTCGGCGTCGCGAAGATCTGCGCGGGCATGCGCCTGGACACCGAGACGCTGTGCGCGGCGCTGCTGCACGACACCGTCGAGGACACGTCGGCGTCGCTGTCGGAGGTGCGCGGCGTCTTCGGCGACGAGATCGCCAACCTCGTCGACGGCGTCACGAAGCTGACCGGCATCACCTTCCAGTCGCGCGACGAGGCGCAGGCCGAGAACTACCGCAAGATGATGGTCGCGATGGCCAACGACGTGCGGGTCATCCTGATCAAGCTCGCCGACCGCCTGCACAACATGCGCACGATCGCCGCGATGCCGAAGCAGAAGCAGATCGACAAGGCGAAGGAGACGCTCGAGATCTACGCGCCGATCGCCCACCGTCTCGGCATCCACGCGATCAAATGGGAGCTGGAGGACCTCGCGTTCGCCGCGCTGCACCCGCGCAAGTACCAGGAGATCAAGGGCCTCGTCAACCAGCAGCGCGAGGAACGCGAGCGCTACGTCGACAAGGCCGGCGCGTACCTGCTGCGCGAGCTGCAGGCGCTCGGCATCGAGGCGAACATCTCAGGCCGCGCCAAGCACTTCTACTCGATCTACTCGAAGATGACGAAGAAGGGCCGCGAGTTCAACGAGATCTACGACCTCACCGCCATGCGCGTCATCGTCGACTCGGTGAAGGACTGCTACGGCGCCGTCGGCGTCGTGCACTCGCTCTGGAAGCCGCTGCCCGGGCGCTTCAAGGACTTCATCGCCATGCCGAAGTTCAACATGTACCAGTCGTTGCACACGACGGTCATCGGACCCGAGGGGCTCCCGCTCGAGATCCAGATCCGCACGAGGGAGATGCAGGACATGGCCGAGTTCGGCGTGGCCGCGCACTGGATCTACAAGGTCGACCGCGACGGCCGGGCGGCCTCACGGGGGCCGGCCGCCGACGGCGACGCGAAGATCAAGTGGCTGCGCTCGATGCTCGACTGGCAGCAGGAGACGTCGGATCCCAAGGAGTTCATGGACGCGCTGAAGGTCGACCTCTTCGAGGACGAGGTCTACGTCTTCACGCCCAAGGGGGAGGTGAAGAACCTCGCCGCCGGCGCGACTCCGCTGGACTTCGCCTACGAGGTCCATACCGACGTCGGGCACCGCTGCGTCGGCGCGAAGGTCAACGGCAAGCTCGTGCCGCTGCACTACGAGCTGAGGTCCGGCGACATCGTCGAGGTCATGACCTCCAACCGCGAGCGCGGCCCCTCGCGCGACTGGCTGGCCGTCGTGCGCACGACCCGCGCGCGCAACAAGATCAAGCAGTGGTTCAAGGCCGAGTCGCGCGACGACACCGAGCACGCCGGGCGCGACATCCTCCACGAGCAGCTCAAGAAGCACGGCCTGCCCGCACAGAAGATCGTCTCCTCGCCGCTGCTGGCCGACGTCATCCGCGAGATGGGCTTCAAGAAGGCCGACGACTTCTACATCGCACTCGGCGGAGCGAAGATCTCGGCGAAGGTCGTCGTCAACAAGATCATGCAGCGCCTCAAGCAGGGCGAGGCCGCCGAGGGCCAGACGCGCACGCTCGCCGACGACCTCCTCGCCACGCGCCGCCAGCGCCGCCAGCCGACGAGCTCGTCGACGCAGTACGGCATCCGTGTCGAGGGCGTCGACGACGTCATGCTGCGCCTGGCGAAGTGCTGTCGCCCGGTCCCCGGCGACCAGATCGTCGGCTACATCTCGCTCGGCCGCGGGATCACGATCCACCGCGAGGACTGCCCGAACGCCGTCCAGCTGCGCAAGGACCCCGAGCGCTTCACACCCGTGAGCTGGGAGGGCGACCACGAGACGGCGTTCAAGGTCGAGCTCCAGGTCGATGCGTGGGACCGCCACCGCCTGCTCGAGGACCTCTCCCGGACGTTCGCCGAGGCCGGGATCAACATCGTCGAGGCGCGCTGCGTCGTGTCGCACCCGATGGTCCAGAACTGGTTCGTCGTCGAGGTCGGCGACCTGCAGGTCCTGAAGGCCGCGATCAACCGTCTGCGCAACATCGACTCGGTCTTCGATGCCTACCGGGTGACCCCGGGCGCCAGCGGCTAGCAGTCCGACGCCCGCGCGACGACGGATTGCACCCGGCGCGGATCGCGGACGTAGGCGACGGCGATCGCCCTGCTCGGATCGCTGACGACCTCGCTGTTGGTCGGCTCGTCGATGCCGTACTGGTAGAAGATGACCCAGCCGTCGGCATAGATGTAGTTCACGCCGCCGCCGGTCGACGAATCGCCGCCTCCGGCTGGAACGCCGCCCGCTGCTTCCGTCCGCTTGACGAAGTCGGCCGCGAAGCGCAGGTCGCTGGAGGTCGTCGCGATCGCGGCACCCGCCCGGCGCCAGCAGGGGGCGTAGTTGCGCTGCCCCGACGCCGGCGAGTCGCCCGCCACGAGCCAGCGGTCCCGGTGCTTCGCGAACGCCTGCGGCTCACGCGTGCCGGCCTGGTAGGTCAGCGTCGCGCGGTCGCCGCTGCGCGTGAGCTTCGCGGCGTCGATCTCGCGGCCGGAAGGCGTGCCGGAGCTGGTGGCGTCGGCGAGCTGGCGCAGTGCGGTCGCGCAGTCGCGAGCGTCGTCGGCCACCGCGGCCTCGACCTGGGCCCGGGCCTCGAGGCTGAAGAGCTCGCAGGCCCGCCCGTAGTCCCCGGCGGCGAGGGCGCGGGAGAGGTCCTTGGCGATGTCGCGGACCTGCTGCTCGTCGGAGTCGCCGCCGCAGCCGCCGGCGGCGAGCGCCACGACAGCGGCGGTCAGCGCCGGGAGAGGCGCGGCAGGACGCACGGCACCCTTCTCCTAGTGGTTCATCCTGCTAATTCGTGCCCTCATGCTTCGAGGGTCTTGCCGGTGTATGTCCACTTGAACGGTTTGGCGGTCTGGTTGTAGGTCTCGATGTAGGCGAGCATCTGCTCGGCGAGGT
>JBPCJA010000087.1:0-30765 GCA_051005755.1 Solirubrobacteraceae bacterium | reverse complement strand
AGATCGATTGACGCCCACGACTTCGAGGCCGCCGCCGATGCTCCTTCGCCCTGCTCAGCTCCCCAAACCCATCCCGCGTTCAGCCCGCCACCACGCGCCCACCCGGCCAGAAATCACGAAACTCGAGTGATCCCCTTTGTGTATTTTTCGTACCATGAACCGGACACCGAACCTCCTCCTCGCGCTCGTCGTTCTCGGCCTTGCGGTCGTGCTGGCGGCGTGCGGCGACTCGAGCGACAGCGCCTCCGGCGGCGGATCGTCCAAGCTCTCATAATCACTCGTCGCCTACTCGCCGCCGAAGGAGGCCTACGAGGAGATCATCCCGGCCTTCGCGAAGACGCCCACGGGGACCGGCACGAGGTTCACGCAGTCCTACGGCAACTCGGGTGACCAGGCGCGCGCCGTCGTCTCGGGCCTGCCGACCGACATCGCGGCGCTCTCGCTCGAGCCCGACATCTCCAAGCTCGTCAAGGAGCAGCTCGTCGCGCCGGATTGGAAGGCCACGCCGACGAAGGGGATCGTCACCCGCTCGGTCGTCGCGCTCGCGGTGCGCCCGGGCAACCCGAAGCACATCAAGGGCTGGGCCGACCTCGTCAAGCCCGGCATCGAGGTGCTGACCCCGAACCCGTTCACCTCCGGCGGCGCGCGGTGGAACGTCATGGCGGCCTACGGCGCCCAGATCGAGCAGGGCAAGACCGAGGCGCAGGCGGTCGACTACCTCGAGCAGCTCTTCAAGAACGTCGTCGTGCAGGACAAGTCGGCGCGGGAGGCGCTGCAGAACTTCACCGGCGGCAAGGGCGACGTCCTCATCTCCTACGAGAACGAGGCGATCACCGCGCAGCAGAAGGGCGAGAAGCTCGACTACGTCATCCCCGACGAGACGATCCTCATCGAGAACCCGATCGCGGCGCTGACGAAGGCCGGCGCGAAGGCGAAGGCGTTCATCGACTACGCGACCTCCGCGCCCGCGCAGAAGGTCTTCGCGGCGAAGGGCTACCGCTCGGTCATCCCGTCGCTCGTCGACAAGAAGACCTATCCCGCTCCGCCGAAGGAGTTCGACATCACGAAGTTCGGCGGCTGGGACGCCGTCATGAAGAAGTTCTTCGACCCGAAGGACTCGGTGATGCAGAGGATCGAGGCGAGTCTCGGTGTCGGCACAGGCTGACACCGTCGCGCTGTCCCCCCGCCCCGGGCGACGGCTGCGTCTCGCCAGCCCGGCGATCGGCGGCGCGCTCGCGACGGCGTACCTCAGCCTGGTCGTCCTCCTCCCGCTGGCAGCCGTCGTGGCCGAGTCGACCACCGGCGGCCCGTCGGCGTTCTGGCAGTCCGTCACGAGCGCGCAGGCGTTCGCGGCCATGCGCTTCACGGTGCTCGTCTCGCTCGTCGTCGTCGTCGTGAACATCGTCACCGGCACGCTCATCGCCTGGGTGCTCGTGCGCGACGAGTTCCCCGGCAAGCGGTTCGTCAACGCGCTCATCGACCTGCCGTTCGCGCTGCCGACGATCGTCGCCGGGCTCGTGCTCCTCGCGCTCTACGGGCCGAACGGACCGGCGCCGTTCGACATCGGCTTCACGCGCATCGCGGTCGCGCTCGCGCTGCTGTTCGTCACGCTGCCATTCGTCGTGCGCTCGGTGCAGCCGGTGCTCATGGAGGCCGACCGTGAGATGGAGGAGGCGGCGCTGTCGCTGGGCGCGCGGCCGCGGACCGTGTTCGCGCGCATCGTGTTGCCAACCTCGTCCCGGCGATCGCCGCCGGTGCCGGCCTCGCCTTCGCCCGTGCGCTGGGCGAGTTCGGCTCGGTCGTGCTCATCTCCGGCAACATCCCGTTCAAGACCGAGGTCGCGTCGGTCTTCCTCTTCGGGCAGGTCGAGTCCGACAACACCGCCGGTGCGGCGGCTGTGAGCGTCGTGCTGCTCGTGCTGTCGTTCGTGCTGCTGCTCTTCGTCAGCTGGGTCTCGACGCGGGGGCTGCGCCGTGCCCACTAGCACCCGTGCGTCGCGGCTGACGCTGCGCTTCGTCGCGCTCGGCTACCTCGCCGCCCTGCTGGCGATCCCGGTCGCGATGGTCTTCTACCGGACGTTCGAGCACGGGATCGGGCCCGCCTGGGAGGCCGTCACGACGCCGCCGGCCCAGCACGCGTTCTGGCTGACCTGCACGATGGTCGCGATCGCCGTGCCGCTGAACACGATCTTCGGCATCGGCCTCGGGCTCGCGATCGTGCGCGGACGCTGGCGCGGCAAGACGCTCGTGTCGGCGATCATCGACCTGCCGTTCGCCGTCTCGCCGGTCGTCGTCGGCCTGGCGCTCATCCTCGTCTACGGCAACAAGGGCTGGATCGGCAGCACGTTCGCCGAGCACGGCGTGCGGATCATCTTCTCGACGCCGGGGATGGTGCTCGCGACGATCTTCGTCTCGTTGCCGTTCGTCGTGCGCGAGGTCGTGCCCGTGCTGCGCGAGATCGGCGTCGACCAGGAGGAGGCCGCGAGCACGCTCGGCGCGTCGGCGGCGCAGACGTTCTGGCTCATCACGCTGCCGGCGATCCGCTGGGGCGTGGCCTACGGCGTCATCCTCACGACGGCCCGGGCGCTCGGGGAGTTCGGGGCGGTGGCCGTCGTGTCGGGCAAGATCGAAGGCCAGACGGAGACGATGACGCTCTTCGTCGAGCAGCGCTTCCAGGCCTTCGACCTCACCGGCGCGTACGCGGCGTCCGTGGTGCTGGCGCTGCTCGCCCTCGTCGTCATCGCCACCATGACCCTGCTGGACCGTCGCAAGGAGCAATGACCAATGGCCATCGACGTGCGCAACGTCAGCAAGTCCTTCAACGGCTTCCAAGCGCTCGAGGACGTCTCGCTCAGCGTGCCCGACGGGTCGCTGACCGCCCTGCTCGGACCCTCCGGCGGCGGCAAGTCGACGCTGCTGCGCGTCATCGCCGGCCTCGAGGCGCCCGACAGCGGCGAGGTCCTGTTCTCGGGTGAGGCCGTCACGAAGCTGCCCGCCCAGGAACGCGGCGTCGGCTTCGTCTTCCAGCACTACGCGGCCTTCAAGCACATGACCGTGCGCGACAACATCGCCTTTGGCCTGAAGATCCGTAAGGGCTCACGACTGAGCAATTGGTGGCTTCAGGTGGGCTCAGCGCCCGCCAACACTGGGGATCGACGCCTGCCACGCCGTCATTTGCCAAGTCGTGAGCCCTAAGCGCCCCAAGGCCGAGGTGCGCGCCCGGGTCGACGAGCTGCTGGCGCTCGTCCATCTCGGCGGCTGGGCCGACCGCTACCCCGCCCAGCTCTCCGGCGGCCAGCGCCAGCGCATGGCGCTGGCCCGCGCGCTCGCCGTGCAGCCGCGCGTGCTCCTGCTCGACGAGCCCTTCGGCGCCCTGGACGCGACCGTGCGCAAGGAGCTGCGCGACTGGCTGCGCAGGCTCCACGACGAGGTCCACGTCACGACGATCTTCGTCACGCACGACGAGGAGGAGGCGCTCGAGGTCGCTCAGCAGGTGGCGGTCATCAACGCCGGGCGCATCGAGCAGACCGGGACGCCCGACGACCTCTACGAGCGGCCCGCCAACCCGTTCGTCATGGGCTTCGTCGGACCGGTCAGCCGCCTCGGGGAGACATGGGTTCGCCCGCACGACATCGAGGTGCTCCAGGACCACGAGGACGGTGCGATCGAGGCGATGATCGAGCGCGTGGCGCGCGTCGGCTTCGAGGTGCGCGTCGAGGCCGTGCTCGGCGACGGCACCCCGCTGCCGATCCTCGCGACGCGCGACGAGGCCGAGGAGCTCGAGCTCCGCGCCGGGCAGCTCGTCTGGCTGCGAGTGCACCGGACCCTCGAATTCGCGGCATGATTGCCCCGTGCGCATCTCCGCCAAGGTCGACTATGCCGTCCGCGCGAGCGTCGAGCTCGCCGCCGCCCAGAATGGGGACGGCCCGCAGCGGCCGGTGAAGGCCGAGGCGCTCGCCCGCGCCCAGGACATCCCCGTGAAGTTCCTTGAGAACATCCTCCAGGGGCTGCGCCAGGCCGGCATCGTCGAGAGCCGCCGCGGGCCCGAGGGCGGGCATCTGCTCGCTCGTCCGGCGGCCGAGATCGCGCTCGCCGACATCATTCGCGCGATCGACGGGCCGCTCGCCGGCGTCAGCGGCCGGCGTCCGGAGGACGTCGAGTTCAAGGGCACCGCCGAGCCGCTGCGCGACGTCTGGATCGCGCTGCGCGCGAGCGTCCGCCGCGTGCTCGAGGAGGTCACGCTCGCCGACGTCGCGTCGGGCACGGTCCCGAGCCACGTCACCGCGCTGACGACCGACCCGGGGGCGTGGGACCGGCGCTAGTGGGCTCGGACGAGCGACGCTCAGTCCGCGCCCGTGGTGGCTCGGGCGCGGTCGGCGAGCGGAGCAGTGACCGTGGGGGGCTCGTCTGGCGCGGGCGCACGGCGCGCATTGAAAGAGGGGGAACCGGTCGGCGGTGAAGAGGGGGAACCGGGGCGGTGGTGGCTCGAACGCGCCGTTTTGGCGAGTTCTTCGGGTTGGGGCCGTGAAACTCGCCATGTTGCGAGCGCGGGAGGGGGTATGTCGAATCTGACTCGTCTACCGAGGACCGTCCGAGACGCCCCTCCGAGGGGCGCCGCGAACCCGGCCATGTGCAACGGCGAGGAGCCTGCGTCTGCACCCCGCGAGGAGCCGCTCTGTCTCACCGGCACGC
The DNA here is from genome assembly GCA_051005755.1 of Solirubrobacteraceae bacterium. Classification (GTDB taxonomy): domain Bacteria; phylum Actinomycetota; class Thermoleophilia; order Solirubrobacterales; family Solirubrobacteraceae; genus CADCVQ01. The sequence goes on along the minus strand of JBPCJA010000087.1, from coordinate 26,074 downwards.
GCGTCCTACAGCGCCACGAGCAGACGCTCGAGGTCCGACTCGTCGTTCCACGCGCCGACGGAGGCGCGCAACAGGCCGGTCCCGGGGAGATCGCGGATGACGACGCCTGCCTCCGCCAGCCGGGCGCGGGCGGCGGGTGGATCGGGGTCATGCCAGGAGACGAGCGTCGTACGGTCGCGCAGCGCGACCTGCAGCCCGCGCTCGGCGAGCGCGTCCGCGAGCGTCCCGGCGAGCGCGGCGGCGCGCTCGTGGACGGCATCCCAGCCGGCCTGGTCGAGCACCTGCAGCGCGGCGGCTGCGGCGCTCGTGCTCTCGAGGCTCTGCGCGGAGGCGTCATGGCGCGCCGCCCCGGCGCGCGACACGGCGTCCAGGCCCGCGCCCGGATCGGCGAGGTTGACGTAGGTCGGGCCGGTCGCGGGCAGCCGCTCGCTCCAGGCAGGCGACACCCACAGCATCCCGGTGCCGACCGGTCCGCAGAGCCACTTCTGCCCCGAGCCGGCATAGAACGCGCAGCCGAGGGCCGCGACATCGACCGGGACGGCGCCGATCCCCTGCGCGCCGTCGAGCAGCACCGGGACGTCGAGGCCCGCAAGGTTGGGCGCGAAGCGGCCTCTGACCCAGCTGACGTGGGAGCAGGCGACAAGCCGTGTCGCGGGCGAGACCGCGTCGGCGAGCTGCTCGAAGGGCACGGTGCGGACCTCGAGGCCGTGCTGCGCGCGCGCCGCCGCCAGCGGGCCGAGCAGGCCCGGGTGCTCCTCGTTTGAGGTCAGCACCTCGTCGCCGGCCCGCAGGTCGAGGCCGGCCAGAACGCGCACGATGCCCTCGCTCGTGCAGGTCGTCAGCGCGACGTCGTGCGGGGCGGCGCACAGCAGCCGGGCGTACGCCTCGCGCAGCCGCGTGCGCAGCTTGAGCATGCCCTCGAAGTACGGTCCCGTGCGACCCTCGGTAGCAGCGCGCTCGAGCACCTCTGCCGTGGCCCGCACAGCGGCCGCCGGCAGCGGGCCGCACGTGCCCGCGTTGAGGTAGGCACGGCGCTCGAAGACGGGGAACGCGGCGCGCAGCGCGGCTGGATCCATGGCTGCGGAGGCTAGTGGACGCTTTCGGACGTCCGGACCCATCCACGGGCCGACGCTCCTCAGGCCTCCCCGCGTGTCGTTCCGCCGCCGGACTGCACATGCTCCTCGGCCTTCCGGCGGGCGGGGTGCCCCGGGCGGGAGGTCGTGCGGCGTGATGTCGTCGTGGAGCTCGGGCGAGTCGCCCAGCGGCGTCCGGTCATCCATGCCGACGCCGGGAAACGGGCTGTCGTCCTCGACCGACACGTCCTCGAGGTGGCCGTCCTCGCGCAGCGCGGTCTTGCGCCGCGCCGTCGCATATGTCAGCGCCGCCGCGGTCGTCGGGACCGTGCCGCTCAGCAGCGCCGCGAGCGCGTACTCCGGCCCCAGCAGCGCCGCCGCGGCGGCCGAGATGAGGTAGAACGCGCGAGTCCGGCCATGAGCGGGGCGAAGCCCTTCGGCGGCGGGCGTCCCGGCGTGGGGCGGATCGCGAGGTAGATCGCAACGCCAAAGGCGATGAGCAGGATCGACATGCCGACGATGCCGAGCTCGGCACGCTGGCCGCCCATGAGCACGGCAGGCTGCTGACGTAGACCGCCAGCCACACCGCCGGTGGCCAGGTGTTGAGCCAGCGGGTCACCGGCTCGGCGGTATGCCGCCGAGCCGGTGACGCAAGCGAGCTGGCGTGTCAGCGCCCGCAGACCGGCCAGTGGCCGGGACCGCCGGTGCGGTAGAGCTTCGCCGCGCGGCGGTCCTGCTCGGTCTCCGACGCCGCCGCGGGGTCGCCGGTCCCGCCGACCGATCGCCAGGTCGAGAACGAGAACTGGTACTTGCCGCGGTACGTGCCGCCGGAGGAGATCGCCCGGGGGTCGCCGCCGGACTCGCACTCGGCGATCGCTTCGAGCTGCGGGATGTCCGCGGCTGCTCCGCCGAGCTTGTGCTGCAGGCGCTTGCGCAGCCTGCGGATGTCGCCGCGCAGATCCCGCGTCTCGGTGCGCAGCTTCGGCGGTGGAAGCTGCGCGACCTCGCTACGCCGTTCCCGCCGCTCCGGCAGCGAGAGCGGATCGCCCAGCAGACGGTGGTAGCGGCGCTCGAAGTAGACGTGCCGGTTGGCAAGCACCGCCACCGCGGCGGTGTTCATGTCGCCGGGAGGCGCGACGGTCGGCTGCACTGGCGGCGGTGGTGGCGCCTGTGCAGAGGCGGATGGGACGAGATCCGAGACGGGCACGGCGACAGCGCTCGTGGCGCAGACGGCGCCCAGGGTTCTGAGGCGCATCCGATCGTGTCCTTCCATCGGCCCGAAGGCGATACGCGACGTGCGCGCAGCGCGGGCGGCCGGTCGTTTGCGGCGGGCTGCGGTGCTTGCGGCACCTTGATCTACACCCGCTGTCGCCGGAACCCTAGCACCTGACACGAACTCCCGTTCGATACGGGGCCCGACAGGGGGGACCGGCGGGGTCCTACGGCTTGAGCACGACCTTCACGCACTCGTCCCGCTTGGTCATGTCGCGTGCACCGCCGCGAACTCGCGCACGATCGCCTCGCAGAACGCGGGCAGGTCGTCCGGCCAGCGGCTGGAGATGATGTTGCCGTCGATGACGACCTCCTCGTCGACGACCTCGGCACCGGCGTTGCGCAGGTCGGTGCGCACGCTCGGCCACGACGTGATCCGCCGGCCGCGGACGACGTCGGCCTCGACGAGCGACCACGGGCCGTGGCAGATGACGCCGACCGGCTTGCCCGAGCTCACGAAGTCGCGCACGAACGCGACGGCAGCGGAGTCCATGCGCAGGCGGTCGGGGTTGCACGTGCCGCCCGGGAGGATGAGCGCGTCGTAGTCGCCGATCGACGCGTCGCCGACCTGCTTGTCGACGGTGAACCGGTCGGCCTGCTCGATGTCGTGGTTCATCGCCTGGATCTCGCCGTCCTGGATCGAGAGCAGCTCGGTCTGCGCGCCCGCGTCCTGCACCGCCTGGCGCGGCCGCTCGAGCTCGACCTGCTCGACGCCGTCGGTGGCGAGGATCGCGATCGTGTGGTCGCGAAGTTCGTCCGCCATGGGTCACTCCTCGGATGTAGGGGGCTCTTGACGCACCGCCGTCCCCGCGCGGAGCTTCCAACGGGGTAGGCCGATCTGGCGGATCGCAAACATGTTTGGCGCGTCCGAGCGCGCGCAACTGCGGTGGGCGCGGGCGGCCTGGTAGCCGATCGCGATGAAATCAGTTGTGCCGTAGCCGGCGCTTCCAGTAGCCGTCGTGCGGTGACACGATCGCGTAGCCAGTCGATTCGTCGTTCAGCCAGGCACCGCACTCATGGCAGATCACCGGCGCCGTCGATTCGTAGCGCGCTTGAATTCCATCGCCGAGGCGCACGGCAGCCCACGGGCTGCGCGGCGAATAGATGTCGCGCTCCCCGTGGTCGCGGCACAGGATCTGACCGGTGCGATGGTCGATGTAGCCCACGACCTGTGTGTGCAGCGTCGCTGGATCAGCACGCTTGAGGACGCTCATCGGCGCGCCTCCGGTCTTGGCAGCTTGCGTCCTATGGTGACTGCGAGCGTAGTGCTCTGGACTGGCGTTTCCATGCTGCCAACGTGGCGCAGACGGGAGAGCTTCGCGTCAGGGTAAGCACCCTGAACTTTCGGATTGAGCGCCCTCCCGCCTTTTACACCACAGTCGAGTCTTTATACTTGTCCGCGAGACGCCGTGAAGGCAGACCTGTCTACCTTCGGCCGGGACGCGCTCTTCGAGCGAACCGCAGAACTCGCGGTGCTCACTCGCGCGATCGGCCGTGCTCGTGCGGGTTCGGGCGTACTGGTGGTCGTCGAGGGCCCCCCGGGGCTGGGAAAGACCGCCCTCCTGGCCGCCGCTTGCCGCCGGGCCTCGGGCGCGGGCATGTGCGTGCTCATGGCGCGTGGCGCCGAGCTCGAGCGCGACCTTCCCTTCGGAGTGGTCCGCCAGCTCTTCGAGCCCGCCGTCCGTCGCCTCTCCGCTTCCGAGCGTGCGGCGGTGCTGGAGGACGCAGCGGTGCTGGCGACGCCGGTCATCGACCCCCGCCCGCGCGAATCGGGCGCCAGGCCGGACGAGTTCGCGAGCCTTCACGGCCTGTACTGGCTGTGCGCCAACCTGTCCGAGCGTGAGACCTTGCTCGTGGCGGTGGACGACGCCCACTGGGCCGACCAGCCGTCGCTTCGCTGGCTGGCCTACCTCGCTCACCGCCTGGAGGGATTGCACGTCATGGTGCTGCTCGCCACCGGATCGCATGAGGCTGCCCCCCCGGAACTCACGATCGGCGCTCAGAGCGCGCGGGCGGTCGTCATCTCGTTGCGGCCTCTGAGCCTGGGCGCGAGCGGGGCCGTCGTGCGGTCGGTGCTGGGACACGAAGCGAACCAACCGTTCTGTCAGGCATGCCATGAGGCATCGGGAGGGAACCCGTTCTACCTGCGCGAGCTCATCAACGCCGCTCGCGGTGACGCGCTCGATTCCACCAGCGCGGGTGCACAGGACGTGGAGCAGCTCGTGCCCGCGGGCGTGAGCCGCTCGGTCGTCTGGCGGCTGGGCCGTCTGGGAACCGATGCCCTGGTCATGGCGCAGGCGCTCGCCACGCTGGGTGGCGAATCCGAGCTGCGCCATGTCGCCCATCTGGCCGGACTGCCGGTCGAGAGAGCTGCGCGGGCCGCCGACCGCCTGCTGACTGCGGACCTCATCCGGCGCGAGCGACCGCTCGCCTTCTCCCACGCGGTCGTGCGCGCAGCCGTCCACGAGGATGTGGCGCCGGGCGCCCGTTCCTCCGCGCACGCGCATGCCGCCAGGATGTTCGCGGCCGAGGGCGTCGAGTCCGACCGAGTGGCCGTCCACCTCCTGGCCACCGAGCCCGGGGCCGACCCATGGACGGTCGAGCGCCTGCGGGAGGCTGCTCGCGAGGCGCTGGTACGCCGCGCGCCCGACACCGCGGCCTCCTACCTGCACCGCGCCCTCGCCGAGCCTCCCCCGGCGTCAGTCCGTCCGAGCGTGTTGAGCGAGCTGGGCTTCGCCGAGGCCTGCGCGGGACGACCCGAGGCGGCCGAGCACCTCGCCGACTCGCTGCAAGGTGTCACCGACCCGCGCGAGCGCGCTCGCATTGCGAGCGCACTGGGCGAGGTCCTCGTGATGCAGGCGCGCATCCCCGAAGCGGTCGAGGAGCTCGATCGAGCGATCGCCGGGCTCGCGGCCGACCCGGGGCCCGAAGCGCGCGACGTGACGCTGCGTCTGGAGAGCCAGCTGCTGGGATTCTGCCTGCTCGACCGCGCCATGCTGCCGGCCGTGGGGCCGCGGCTGGCCCGTCTTCTCGACGAGGCCGGCCCGGCCACCACCCACCCGCTCCTCCTCGTCCACCAGGCGATGCATGAGGTCATGGGGGGCGGATCCGCGCAGCTCGTCGCCCGGCTGGCCGACCATGCCCTGGAGGAAGATCTCCTCGCTGAGGTTTCTGCGAATCCGCAGCTCTTCTACCTTGGCGCCGGTGCGCTCATGATCGCCGACTTCCTCGGCGAAGCCGATCGCTGGTTCGAGCAGGCGCGCCTGAGCGCCCAGAGGCACGGGTCGGCCGCCGGGTTTGCGCTCGCCTCGTGCTGGGGCGGGCATCTGCACTACCGCCGAGGAGCGCTCGCCGAAGCCGAGGCCGACGCGCGGGCGGCGCTTGACATCAGCCTGCCCGCGGACTGGCACCAGACGTCCCTCCTCGCCCTCGGCCTGCTTCTCCTAACGCTCGTCGAGCGCGGCGACTACGCCGGTGCAGAGGACGCACTGGACCTGTGCCCGCTTGACCTCGACGACACGGAGGTCTACTTCGCCGCGCAGGTCAGATGGGGGCGCGGGCGCCTGCGCATAGCCCAAGGCAAGGTCCTCGAGGGCCTTGCCGACGTGCAGGCGGTCGGCCGCCTGAACGATCAATGGGGGATCGCCAACCCCGCCTTTCTGCCCTGGCGCTCCACGGCAGGGCTGGCGCTTGCGTCGCTTGGCGAGCAAAAGGAGGCCACGCGACCGGTCAACGAGGAGTTGAGGCTCGCGCGCCAGTTCGGAGCGCCGCGGGCGATCGGGATCGCCCTGCGCGCCGCGGGACTCATAGCCCCTGGGCCCGCCGGGCTCGAACTCCTCGGCGAGGCGGTGAGCGTGCTGGAGACCACGGAGGCCACGCTCGAGCTTGCTCGGGCGCTCGTCGATCAGGGCGCCGGCCTGCGACGGGCCGGCCGCCGCAAGGAGGCGCGCGACCCGCTCGAGCGAGGACTCGACATGGCGGTTCGCTGCCACGCCGGTCCCCTCCCACAGCGGGCCCGCGATGAGCTCCGCGTGGCGGGTGCCCGCCCGCGACGCGATCTACGCACCGGCGTCGAGGCGCTGAGTGCAAGCGAGCTGCGGGTTGCAAGCATGGCCGCTGGAGGCATGACCAACCGCCAGATCGCTCAGGCGCTCTTTCTCACCACGAAGACCGTGGAAACACACCTCCGGCATACCTACCGCAAGCTCAATGTCCCATCCCGCGCGGGCCTGACCCACGCCCTCGCCGGAGGACGTGGCACGCCGGTTTGATGCACGTCGCCGCAATCGGCGCGCCTTCGGCACGGCTCGGCGCGGGCCCGACCGCCGACGCGGTTCGAACCCGTCGCCGAGGTGCGTCGGGCGCGGCTAGCATCCCGGCCGTGAACGTCACCCTCCCCGACGGAAGCGAGCTCCAGCTCGCCGACGGCGCGTCGGGCGCCGACGCGGCCGCCGCGATCGGAGCCGGCCTCGCGCGGGCCGCGCTCGCCGTGCGCCAGAACGGCGAGGTCCGCGATCTCGCCCGCCCGTTGAAGGCAGGTGCGCCGCTGGAGATCCTCACGCCCAAGAGCGACGGAGCGCTGGACGTCATCCGCCACGACGCAGCCCACGTCCTCGCCGCGGCGGTCATGGAGCTGTACCCCGGCGTGAAGATCTCGATCGGTCCGCCGATCGCCAGCGGCTTCTACTACGACTTCGAGTTCCCGGAGGGCGTGACGGTCTCCGACGCGGACTTCGAGCGCATCGAGGCGCGGATGCGCGAGCACATCGCCGCCGACGAGGAGTTCGTGCGTGAGGACGTCAGCGTGGAAGAGGCCCTGGAGCGCTTCCGCGCGGAGGGCCAGGACTACAAGGTCGAGCTCATCGAGGACCTCGTGGACGACCAGGGCATCGACACCGTCAGCCTCTACACCAACGGCCCGTTCACCGATCTGTGCCGCGGCCCGCATGCCCCCTCGACGAAGCGCATCAAGGCCTTCAGGCTGCAGTCGGTGGCCGGCGCCTACTGGCGCGGCGACGCCAGCCGCCAGCAGCTCACCCGCATCTACGGCACGGCGTTCTTCTCCAAGGAGGACCTCGCCGCCCACCTCGAGCAGCTCGAGCAGGCCCGCGCGCGCGATCACCGCAAGCTCGGCAAGGAGCTCGACCTGTTCATGTTCAGCGAGCTGTCGCCGGGCTCGCCGTTCTGGCAGCCCGCCGGGATGGCGATCTGGAACGCGCTGTCGGACCTCTGGCGCACCGAGAACGCGCGCCGCGGCTACCGCGAGGTCAGGACGCCGATCCTCTACGACGTAGAGCTGTTCAAGCAGTCGGGCCACTGGGACACGTACCGCGAGAACATGTACTTCACCGACGTCGAGGACCGGCCGATGGGCCTGAAGCCCATGAACTGCCCGGCCCACATCCAGCTCTTCAAGGACGACAGGCGCTCCTACCGCGACCTGCCGATCCGCTACTCCGAGGCCGGCCTCGTCCATCGCCACGAGCCGAGCGGCACGCTGCACGGCCTCATGCGCGTGCGCCACATCACCCAGGACGACGCCCACATCTTCTGCACCGAGGAGCAGATCCGCGACGAGGTCATCGACGCGCTGGACTTCGGCTTCTTCCTCTACGACCTGTTCGGCTTCGAGCCGCGCCTGGAGCTCTCGACGCGACCGGAGAAGCGCATCGGCTCAGACGAGATGTGGGACCGCGCCGAGGCGGTGCTGCAGGACGCGCTCGACGCGCGCGGCCTGTCCTACGAGATCAACGAGGGCGACGGCGCCTTCTACGGGCCGAAGATCGACCTCCACATGACCGACTCGATCGGACGGTCGTGGCAGCTTGGCACCGTCCAGCTGGACTACTCGATGCCCGAGCGCTTCGACCTCGTCTACACGGGCGCCGACGATGTCGAGCACCGCCCGGTCATGATCCATCGCGCGCTGCTGGGGTCCTTCGAGCGCTTCATCGGGATCCTCGTCGAGCACTACGGGGGCGAGTTCCCGCTCTGGCTGGCGCCGGTGCAGGCGGTCGTGCTGCCGATCGCCGATCGCCACGCCGAGGCGGCGGCCGGCGTCCTCGCCGCGCTGTCGGACGCCGGCCTGCGCGCCGAGCTCGACGAGCGCACGGAGTCCGTCGGCCGCAAGATCCGCGACGCCGAGCTGCGCAAGATCCCGTACATGCTCGTCGTCGGCGATCGCGAGGCCGAGGCGGGCACCGTCGCGGTTCGCGAGCACCGTCAGGGGGACACCGGCAGCGTGCCCGTCGCGGAGCTCGTCGCACGGTTGGCGGAAAAATCCACACACCGCAGCGCCTGAGCCGCGTATACTCGCCTCGTTGACCGACTCTGAGATCTTCCCGGCGCACTCGCCTTCGGCTTGACGCGCACGAACAACAGCTAGTGCCGGTACCCCGTAGGTTCGACCGGCGCCCGCCCGAGCGGGACTCGACACGGATCAACGAGCGCATCCGCGTGCCCGAGGTCCGGCTCATCGACGAGCGCGGCGAGCAGGTCGGCGTCATGCGCACGAACGACGCGCTGCGCTATGCCCAAGAGCGCGATCTCGACCTCGTCGAGGTCGCCCCCGACGCGCGCCCGCCCGTCTGCCGCGTGCTCGACTACTCGAAGTACAAGTACGAGCAGGCCCAGAAGCAGAAGCAGGCGCGCAAGCACCAGCAGCAGATCACGATCCGCGAGATCAAGTTCCGGCCGAAGATCGCGGAGAACGACTACAAGACGAAGAAGGGCCACGTCGAGCGCTTCCTGCGCCACAAGGACAAGGTCAAGATCACGATCATGTTCCGGGGGCGCGAGGTGACGCACCCCGAGCGCGGCGTGATGATCCTCGACCGCCTCGCCGAGGAGCTCTCGGAGATCGGCGTCGTCGAGCAGCGCCCGCTGCAGGACGGGCGCAACATGACGATGATGCTCGGCCCCTCGAAGGCCGTCCTCAGCGGCGAGCTCGACGCCCCATCCGCCGACGACGAGCCCGCGCCGGCCCACGCCGACGGCGAGCCCACGCCGGCCCCCGCCGAGGCCGACGCCGGCGCCTGAGCGCCCGCGGACTCGCGCGCCACGGTCGGCCGTCGCGATCGTCGAGCGCCGAGAGTCCTGGGCGGTCTGCCATACTGACCCGCTCGCATGCCGAAGATGAAGACCCATTCCGGCGCCAAGAAGCGCTTCAAGATCACCGCCGGCGGCAAGGTCCGCGGCCGGCACGCCTTCACGAGCCACATCCTCGAGAAGAAGTCCCCGAAGCGCAAGCGCATGCACGCCAAGCCGGCGATCCTCTCCGACGACGACGCGCCGCGGGTCAAGAAGCTCCTGCGCACGGGGAGCAAGTAGTGGTTCGTCCTGCACGGACTCACAGGACGGACCACCGATGACGCGCGTCAAGCGGTCCGTCCACGCCCGCAAGAAGCGCCGCGCGACGCTCGAGCGCGCCAAGGGCTTCCGCGGCGAGGCGAACTCGAACTACAAGCGCGCCAAGGAAGCCGTCATGAAGGCGGAGGCGTACCAGTACCGCGATCGTCGCAACCGCAAGCGCGACTTCCGGCGGCTGTGGATCACCCGCATCAACGCCGCCGCGCGCGAGAACGGCATGACCTATGCGACGTTCATCCACGGCCTGCAGGTCGCCGGCATCGAGCTGGACCGCAAGGTGCTGGCCGACATCGCCGTCCGCGACCCCGAGACCTTCCGCCGATTCGTCGACGCCGCCCGCGAGGCGTCGGCTGCCTGACCGCACCAGCCGACAGCAACCGACCTCACGGGCGCCGCTTCCTCTCCGGGACGGCGCCCTTTTTCGTTTCAGATGACCATCACCTCAAGCCACAACGAGAAGCTCAAGGAGATCCGCAAGCTCGCGCGGCGGCGCGCGCGCGACGAGAGCGGGCGCTTCGTGGCGGAGGGCGAGGACCTCGTGTCTGCCGCGGCCGCGTCGGGCTGGCGTCCCGTGCACCTGCTCAACGCCGCCGGCAGCGGCCTGGAGGGCGACGAGGTCGAGGGGGCGCTGCTGGCGGGCGTGTCGGGGCTCGGCTCGGGGACGCGGCAGCTCGGGGTCTACTCGGCGCGCTGGAGCGCGCCTCGTGGACCGCTCTGCGTCGCGCTCTGGGGCGTCGGCGACCCCGGCAACGTCGGCACGATCGTGCGTTCGGCGCTGGCGTTCGGCGCGGCGTCGGTCGTGGTCGGGCCCGGCTGCGCGGACCCGTTCGGGCCGAAGGCCGTGCGCGCGTCGATGGGAGCGATCTTCGCGGTGCCCCTCGCGCGCGTGTCGACCGTCGAGGAGCTGCCCGGCGAGCGGGTCGCGCTCGTCGCGGGGGCAGGCGCGGCGCTGGCCGGCCCGGCGGACGGCGAGACGACCCTCGTCGTCGGCGCCGAGCGCGACGGGCTCGCCCCGGCCGTGGTCGGGGCCTGCGATCGCGTCGCGCACATCCCGATCGCGAGCGAATCGCTCAACGCCGCGATGGCCGCCACGGTCGCGCTCTACGAGCTCACGCGGGGAGGCGCGTCGACGTGGCAGGGCTGAGGCGTACGAAGCCGACACACCCCTGCGGTATGCCGGCCGCCCGGCCTCGTCCTAGGATGGCGCACGCATGACTGCGCGCCATCGCTCGCCCATCGTCGCTGGTCAGTCCAGGCGGGAGCCCTCGCAATGATCGACCGCATCGCAGAGCTCCGCGCAGACGCCGAGGCGGCGATCGTGGGCGCGGGCACGAGCGCCGAGCTCGAGGAGCTGCGCGTCCGCTACCTCGGGCGCAAGGCCGAGCTGCCCAATGTCCTGCGCGGGATCGCGCAGCTCCCGCCCCAGGAGCGGGGACCGACCGGCAAGGCCGCCAACCAGGCGCGCCAGGCGCTCGACGCGCTCATCGCGCAGCGCGGCGAGCAGCTCGCCGCCGGCGAGCTCGAGCGCCGGCTGCAGACCGACACCGTCGACGTCACGCTGCCCGGGTACCCTCCACAGCCGGTCGGCCGGCTGCACCTGCTCACCGCCACACGGCGCGAGATCGAGGACGTCTTCCTCGGCCTCGGCTTCCGGATCGCCGAGGGACCCGAGGTCGAGACCGTCTACTACAACTTCGACGCGCTCAACCACGCGCCGACGCACCCCGCGCGCGGGCGCTCGGACACGTTCTATGTCCAGCGGCCGGAGGCCGAGGGGGAGCATCCCTCAGAAGTCCTCCTGCGCACGCATACCTCGCCGATGCAGATCCGCGCCATGGAGGCGCAGCCGCCGCCCTTGTACATCATCGTCCCGGGCCGCGTCTACCGGCCCGACTCCGACGCGACGCACACGCCGCAGTTCCACCAGATCGAGGGCCTGGCGGTCGACGAGGACGTCACCCTCGCCGACCTCAAGGGCACGCTGCTGGCGTTCGCACGTGCGATCTTCGGCCCGGACCGCGAGGTTCGCCTGCGCCCGCACTTCTTCCCCTTCACGGAGCCGTCGGTCGAGGTCGACGTGTCGTGCTTCATGGAGCACGTCGCCGGCCAGCGCTGCCGCGTCTGCAAGGACACCGGCTGGGTCGAGATCCTCGGCTCCGGCATGGTCGACCCGAACGTCTTCGGCTACGTCGCGGAATACGGCTACGACCCCGAGAAGGTGCAGGGCTTCGCGTTCGGCATGGGGATCGAGCGGATCGCGATGCTCAAGCACGGCGTCCCCGACCTGCGCCTGCTCTACGACAACGACGCGCGCTTTCTGGAGCAGTTCGGATGACGGCGAGATGAGGGTCCCGGTGGAGTGGCTGCGGGAGTACTGCGCCCCCGACCTGCCGGTCGGCGAGCTCGCGACGCGGCTGGCGATGACCGGCACGGAGGTCGACCGCATCGACCACCACGGCGTGTCCGAGCTCGACGCGTTCGTCGTCGGCCGCGTGCTGAGCGCCGAGCGTCATCCCGACGCCGACCGGCTGAGCGTCTGCGTCGTCGACGTCGGCGACGGCGAGGAGGCGCAGATCGTCTGCGGGGCGCCGAACGTCGTCGCGGGGCAGCTCGTCGCCGTCGGCCGCCCCGGCGCGGTCATGCCCGACGGGACGCGCCTGCGGAAGGCCAAGCTCCGCGGCGTCGCCTCGGAGGGGATGATCCTCGCCGAGGACGAGCTCGCGATCGGCCCCGACCACGACGAGACGCTCGTGCTCGACGGCGACGACAGCCTGGAGCCCGGCCAGCCGCTGGCGGGCGTGCTGCCGCTCTCGACCGACGTGCTCGAGCTCGAGATCACGCCCAACCGGCCCGACTGCCTGGGTGTCTACGGCGTGGCCCGCGAGGCGCACGCGGCGACGGGCGCCGTGCTCGAACGGGCGCCGTGGGAGGACGATCCGGGTTCGCTGCACAGCGACGACATCGGCGTCGAGATCGTCGTCGAGGCCACCGACCTCTGCCCGCGCTTCACCGCCCGGGCGTTCGAGGACGTGACGATCGGCTCCTCGCCGCCGTGGCTGAAGGCGCGGCTCATGGCCGCCGGGCAGCGCCCGATCAACAACGTCGTCGACATCACGAACTACGTCATGCTGCTCACGGGCCAGCCGCTGCACGCCTTCGACCTCGACCGCATCGCCGGCGGCCGGCTCGTCGTGCGGCGCGCGACCGACGGGGAGCAGCTCGCCACGCTCGACGGCCAGACACGCGTGCTCGACGCCGACGTCTGCCTCATCGCCGACGACGAGGGGCCGACGTCGATCGCCGGCGTCATGGGCGGCGTGCGCTCGGAGGTCGGGCCCGACACGACGCGCGTCCTCACGGAGGTCGCGACCTGGGTCGGTGCGAACATCCACGCGACCTCGCTGAAGCTCGGCCTGCGCAGCGAGGCCAGCGCGCGCTTCGAGAAGGGCCTTTCGCCCGAGCAGGCGCTCGAGGCTCAGGCGGTCGCGACGGCGCTCATGCTCGAGCTCACCGGCGCGCGGCTCGTGCCGGGGACGATCGACGTGGGCGGGCCAGGCGTGGACTCCTACGCGCACAGCGTCATCCGCCTGCGCGACGCGCGCATGGTCGGCCTGCTGGGCGTGAACATCACGCGCTCGGAGGCCGCGCTGCACCTCCAGCGTCTCGGCTTCGAGACCGCCGAGCGTCCCGACGGGCTCGACGTGACGGTCCCGCACTGGCGGCGCAACGACGTCACCCGTGAAGCGGACCTCATCGAGGAGGTCGTGCGGCTGCACGGCGTCAACGACCAGCTGCCCGCGACGTTGCCCAGCCGGCGCGGCGCGGTCGGCATCCTGACGCCCGCGCAGCGCCTGCGCCGGCGCGCGGAGGACGTCCTCGCCGATCGCGGCCTGCTGGAGATCGTCGGCTGGAGCTTCGAGTCGCCCGAGCGCGACGAGCGGCTGCGGCTGCCCGCCGACGATCCCCGCCGCCGCCACGTCGTCATCGCCAATCCGATGAGCGAGGACCAGTCGGTCCTGCGCACGACGCTGCTTGGCTCGCTGCTGGACGTCGCGCGCCACAACGCCGCCCGCGGCCAGGGGGTGCCGGGCCTCTTCGAGTCCGGCGCCGTCTACCTCGCGACCGGTGACACGCTGCCCCACGAGCACCGCGCGCTCGCCGCGCTCGTCCCCGGCGACGTCTTCGCCGCGAAGGCCCACCTCGAGGCGCTCCTGGGCGCGCTGCGCGTGGAGGGCTCGTTCGCGGCGCGGGCGCAGCCGTTCCTGCACCCCGGCCGCAGCGCGGCCGTCAGCGTCGGCGGCGTGGAGGTCGGCTGGGTCGGCGACGTGCACCCGCTCGTCGCGCGCGGCTGGGACCTCGACGGCGTCGCCGCGTTCGGGGTGGACCTCGACGCCGTGATCGCGCACGCGGGGACGATCCCGACGTACGAGGACCTCACCTCGTTCCCCGAGCTGCGCGAGGACATCGCGATCGTCGTCGACGCAGGCGTGCCCGCGGCGAGGGTGCTCGAGGTCGTTCGTGGCGCGGGCGGCAGGCTGCTCACGCGCGCCGAGGTCTTCGACGTCTACCGCGGCGAGCAGATCGCGGCGGGACGCACGTCGCTGGCGATCGCGCTGACGTTCCGCGCCGGCGATCGCACGCTCACGGACGCCGACGTCGCGCCGGTGCGCGAGCGGATCGTCGCCCGGCTGGCCGACGAGCTGGGGGGGGAGCTGCGTGGCTAGGCCGCTGTCCAAGCCGCGCGTCCTCGTCGCCGGCGGCTCCGGCTACGCCGGGGCGCTCGCGGCGCGGCTCGTCGACCGTCACCCGGCGTTCGCGCTGCACGGCGTCACTAGTCGCGGCGACGCCGGCCGCCCGCTGAGCGACCTGTACCCGCATCACCGCGTCGACGCCGTCCTGCGCGACCTCGACCTCGACCGCGACGGGGACGTCGATGCCGCGATCGTCGCCTATCCGCACGGCGCCGCCGCGCCGGTCGTCGCGGCGCTGCGCGAGCGAGGCGTGCGCGTCGTCGACCTCAGCGCCGACTTTCGCCTGCGCGATCGCGACGCCTACGCGCGCTGGTACGGCGAGCACGGCGCACCGCAGCTCTTCGGCACGGGCACCTACGGACTGCCCGAGCTCTACGGCGCCGAGATCGCCGGCGCCGACCTCGTCGCCAACCCCGGCTGCTTTCCGACGGCGACGCTGCTGGCGCTCGCTCCACTGGCGGCGTCGGGCACGGTGCTCGACGTCGTCGTCGACGCGAAGTCGGGCGTCTCGGGGGCCGGGCGGGCACCGAGCGCGAAGACGCACTTCGTGGCGATGACCGAGAACGTCGTGCCCTACGGCGTCGGCGAGCACCGCCACATGCCCGAGATCGACCAGGAGCTCGCCGCGCTGGGCGCCCCGGTCACGACGACCTTCACGCCGCACCTCATGCCGCTCGACCAGGGCGAGCTCGTCTCCTGCTACGTCACGACGAGCGAGCCCTGGAGTGCCGAGCGCGTCGGCGAGGCCTACGACCGCTGGGCGCACGACCACCCGTTCGTCGAGGTCGTCGACGCGCCGCCCGGCGTGCGCGACGTGCGTGACACGAACGTCTGCGCGATCCACGCCCGCGCCGACGCGCGCACCGGCAAGGTCCTCGTGTTCGCGGCGATCGACAACCTGTGGAAGGGCGCCGCGTCGCAGGCCGTCCAGAACCTCAACCTCATGTACGGGCTGCCCGAGACGACCGGGATCGAGGCATGGTCGTGAGCGACTTCTTCGCCTCGCGCTGGGTGCAGCGCCCGGAGCACGTCGCCGACGACGACGGCGGCGGCCTGCCGGCCGGCTTCCGTGCGGGCGCGACGGCGGCGGGACTGAAGCCCAACGGCGCGCGCGACGTCGGCCTGCTCGTCTGCGACGGCGAGGACGCCTGCAGCGCGGCGCGCTTCACGCGCTCGGGCGTGCTCGCCGCCCCTGTGGTGCTCACGCAGCAGCACACGCACCTGGATCGCCTGCGCGTCGTCGTCGCCAACTCCGGCAACGCGAATGCCGCGACCGGCCGCCACGGTCTCGACGAGGCCGCCCGCGTCCAGCGTGCGGCGGCGGTCGCGGCCGGCGTCGATGCCGACGCCGTCGCGGTCGCCTCGACCGGGGTCATCGGCGTGCCGCTCGACGGCCGGGCGATCGTCTCTGCGCTCGAGCGCCTCGGCACGGCGCTGCATCCGCGCGGCGACGAGGAGTTCGCGCAGGCGATCATGACGACCGATGCATTCGAGAAGCGCGCGGCGCTGACGGTGCAGCTGCCGTCCGGTCCGGTGCGGCTGACGGCGCAGGCCAAGGGCGCCGGGATGATCGAGCCAGCGTTCGCGACGATGCTGTGCTTCGTGCAGACCGACGCGGCGCTCGAGCCCGCGACGGCCGACCTCCTGCTCGGCGTCTGCGTCAAGCGCTCGTTCGACCGCATCTCCGTCGACGGCCAGCTGTCGACGAACGACACCGCGATCCTCATGTGCTCGGGCTCCAGCGGCGTGCAGGTCGCGCCGGAGTCCGAGGACGAGCTGCGCCTCGGCGAGGCGCTCGACGCGCTGCTGCGGATGCTCGCCCTCCTGATCGTCCGCGACGGCGAGGGCGCCAAGCGCGTCGGCCGCATCGTCGTGCGCGGCGGCGACGCCGAGAACGTCGAGCGCGCGGCGCGCGCAGTCGCCAACTCGCCGCTGGTGAAGACCGCGCTGCACGGGGCCGACCCGAACTGGGGGCGCATCGCGCAGGCCGTCGGCGCCGCGCTCCGCGACACCGCCCCGTTGCCGCTGGACATCGCGATCGAGGGCATCGGGGTGTGCGCGAGCGGGGCGGCGGTGGGTCACGACGAGGACGCCCTGCGTGCGGCCGCGACCGGCCTGGAGATCGACTACGAGGTGGGGCTGCCCGGCATCGGCGCCAAGACCGAGATCTTCTTCTCCGACCTCAGCCACGAGTACGTGACGATCAACGCCGAGTACACGACCTAGGTCGAGGAGCAGCGATGCGCGACGTCGGCACCCTCCTCGAGGCGCTCCCGTACATCCGCGAGTTCCACGGGCGCACGGTGGTCATCAAGTACGGCGGCGCCGCCATGACCGACCCCGGCCTGCGCGAGGAGTTCGCCCGCGACGTCGTGCTGCTGAAGTACGTCGGGATGAAGCCGGTCGTCGTCCACGGCGGTGGGCCGGACATCACGTCCTACATGGATCGCCTCGGGATGCCGGTCGAGTTCGTCGCCGGGCTGCGGGTGAGCGACGAGGCGACGGTCGAGGTCGCGAAGATGGTCCTCGTGGGAAAGGTCAACAAGGACATCGTGCTGCGCCTGAACCGTCACGGCCAGCCGGCCGTCGGCCTCTGCGGCGACGACGGGTCGCTGCTGTGCGTCTCGCGCCAGAGCGCGCCCGGGGGAGAGGACATCGGCTTCGTCGGGCAGATCGATCGCGTCGACGTCGGTGTGCTCGAGCACATCGCCCTCGACTACATCCCGGTCATCGCGTCGGTGGGCGCCGACGCCGCCGGCCGCTCCTACAACGTCAACGCCGACGAGGCGGCGGGCGCGATCGCCAAGGCGCTCGGCGCCTACAAGGTCGTCTTCCTGACCGACGTGGCTGGCTGGCTGCGCGATCCAGGCGATCCCGCGTCGCGCATCACGTCGGCCGGTGCCGACAAGGTCATCGAGGCGCTGCCCGACACCCTCGGCGGCATGCGGCCCAAGCTCCAGGCCTGTGTCGACGCGATCCACGGCGGCGTGAGCGCGGCGCACATCGTCGACGGCCGGGTCGCCCACTCGCTGCTGCTCGAGCTCTTCACCGACGCCGGAAGCGGCACGAAGATCCACCCGGCCGCATGACACGGACTGCGCGCCCCGTCCCGATGGGCCTCGAAGAGCTCCAGGCGCTGGAGCGCGAGCATGTCGTGCCGGCCTACGCGCGCATGCCCGTCGCGTTCGTCCGCGGCGAGGGCGCGCGTCTCTGGGACACCGACGGGGAGGAGTACCTCGACTTCCAGACCGGCCTCGCCGTGACCTCGCTCGGCCATGGGCATCCGGCGGTCGTCGCGGCCATCCGCGAGCAGGCCGCGTGGCTCGTCCACGTCGGCAACCTCTTCTACACCGAGCCCGGGATACGCCTCGCGCAGCGGCTGGCGGAGAGCTCGCTCGGCGGCAAGGTCCACTTCGCCAACTCCGGCACCGAGGCCAACGAGGCGGCGCTGAAGGTCGCGCGCAAGGCGAAGCGGGGCGGCACGATCGTGTCCGTGCACCGCGGCTTCCACGGCCGCACGTACGGTTCGCTCTCGGCGACGCCGCAGGAGTCCAAGCAGGCGCCGTTCGCACCGCTCGTGCCCGGCTTCGTCGCGGTCGCGCCCACGGCCGAGGCGGTGGCCGCTGCGGTCGACGCGGGCACCGCTGCGGTGATCCTCGAGCCGGTGCAGGGCGAGACCGGCGTCCACATCCTCGACGACGAGCTCCTGCACGCCGCCCGCGCGGCCTGCGACGAGCACGGCGCGGCGCTCATCTACGACGAGGTGCAGTGCGGTCTCGGGCGCACCGGGACGCTGTGGGCCTATGAGGACGCCGGCGTGGTGCCCGACCTGTTGACCACTGCCAAGGCGCTCGGCGGGGGGCTGCCGATCGGCGCGCTCATCTGCGGGCCGCGGCTGGCGGACGTCTTCGAGCCCGGCGACCACGGCTCGACGTTCGCCGGCGGCCCGGTCACCTGCGCGGCGGCGCACGCGGTGCTCGACGTCGTCTCCGATCCGCTGCTGCTGGCCCGTGTGCGGGAGCTCGGCGCGCGCCTGGCGGAGGGGCTCATGAGGCTGCCGGGCGTCGTCGAGGTTCGTGGCCGCGGGCTCATGCTCGCCTGCGATCTCGGCGGTGGCGGTGCGCCGGAGATCGTCCGCCGCGCGCTGCTCGAGCAGCGCCTCGTGGTCAATGCGATCGGGCCGGCGACCGTGCGCCTCCTACCACCGCTGACGATCGGCGAGGCCGAGGTCGACGAGGCGCTCGCGCGGCTGCGGGCGCTGCTGTGACCCGCCCGCACACGACGGCGGGCCCTCCGGTGGAGGGCCCGCTGCCATGCAGCGTCGCTGTCCGGTTTCCGGCTACCTGCCGGCCACCACCGTGACCTCGCGGCGGACGTTCTGGCGGTTGTTCTCGGCGTCGATGACGGAGACGATGACCGTCGAGCGCACCGATCCCGAGCGCCTGAGGACCGCGCGGCGCTGAGCGTTGAAGTTCAAGATCGCAAAGCCGATCTTGCGGACGTCCAGCTGCACGGCGTCCGTCGCCCACGTCACGCGCCGCGCGGGGCGGCGGCCGACGCTGGCCGGGTTGATCTTGTTCTTCGTCCGGACCTTCATGTTGCCCGAGCAGGTCCGCACGGCGATCGGGCGGCAGAAGATCCGCACCCGGACGCGCCCGGTGTAACGGCCGGTCATCGGGACCCGGATCCGCGTCGCGTCGATGCGGATCATCGCGAGCTTGTTCGTCGATAGCAGGTCCTGGATCGACGAGCCGATGTTCGGCGTCTGCCCGGCCGGTCCGGGCGGTCCGGGCCCGCCCTGCGGGCCCTGCGCGCCGGCCGGTCCCTGGGCGCCGGGGGGCCCGGTCTGCCCGGGGATCCCCGGCTCGCCCTGCGGTCCGCCGGGACCCGTGGGGCCCGGAGGACCGGCGGGGCCCGGCGGGCCCTTCGGGCCGGGCCCGGAGGTCAGCGCGGTCGTGAAGGGCACGACGTTGCCGATCGTCCTGCCCTCCGCGTTGCGTGCGACGATGCGCACGTAGTACGTCGTGTCCGGCGTCAACCCCACGACCGACTCCGAGAGCGGCCGGACGAACCTGTTCTGGCTGCCCACCAGCCGATCCGGGATCGGGACGATCACGGTCGGTGCGCCCGCGCTGTCGGGGAACGTCGCGTCCTTGCTGTACTCGTAGTGGAACGTCGTCGCCGGGACCCCACGCGGGTTCACGGCGCCGTTGAACTGCGCCGTCGTGTCGGTGAACGGCGACACGGCTTCGGTGACCGCGAACGGGCCATCCTTCGTGCCGTCGGCGACACGCATTCTCACGTTGTCGAAGAACAGCGTGAACGTGCCCTGCGCGGCCTGCAGAACACCCTGCCTGAAGCGCGTGCGGATCTCCAGCCGGTAGGTCTGGCCGGCGGCCACCCGGCCGGCGAGCGGGCTCGTGATCGCACCCCAGCCGGTGTCGAACTCCGACAGCAGCGTGTTCGCCGTGATCGTCTCGGTCGCGAGCGGCTGCTCGCCGGGGGTCGTCTCGTTGACGAGCACGAACGCGTAGGTCGCCTCGCCGTTCAGCGACAGGAGAGCGTTCATGACCCCGCGGCGATCGAAGCTCAGCGTCGCCGGACCGGCAGCGGCGGCTTGAAACGAGGGCGAGCGCAGCGTGCCGCTGCCTTCGAAGAGGCTGAGCGGCGGGATGATCGCGAGGCCATTGACGACGCTGCGGAACTCGCTCACCAAGGAGCCGGGCGGGTTGCCAAGCGTCTCGGAGTGCGTGTTGGTGACCTCGCAGAGCACGTTGGGAGAGTTGATCGGCAGGAGGTTGGGCAGCAGCTTGCACCCGGTGGCGGCCGATGTGTAGCCGTCGGCGCCTTCGGTGAACGTCCCTGCATTCGGGTACGTCGTGGCCGCCATCGCGGTCGGCACGGCGGCGATCAGGGTGAGGGCCAGCGCGAGGATCACTGCGCTGACGCCGCGCGGGCTGCGACGTGCCTTCATGGTCATGGGTGTATCCCCCTGCTGTCGTTGGATCCGTCCGGCGCTTCCCCGCACGCGCTCGATTCCCTGCTGAAGCTAGCTCATCCCCCGGCGTTCGTCACCGGTCGTTCACGTTGCGTCGCAGCTTGCAGCCGCCGAGGCGTGACGAACTCGTAGGCTTCCCGCCTCATGGCCATCAATCAGACCCCGCACACCCGCACTGCCTCCTACCTCGCCGAGCCGAGCGAGGTCGGCCGCGTGCTGCTGCTGTACTCCGGCGGCCTCGACACGAGCGTCATGCTGAAGTGGATCGCCGACGAGTACGAGGCCGAGGTCGTCACGCTGACCGTCAATCTCGGCCAGCCCGGCGAGGACTACGACGTCATCGAGGGCAAGGCGCGCCGGATCGGCGCCGTCGAATGCCACACGATCGACGCGCGCGAGGAGTTCGCGCGCGACTTCGTCCTCCCATCGATCAAGGCCAACGCGCTCTACGGCAGCGGCTACCCGCTCTTCACCGCCCTCGGGCGACCGCTCATCGCCAAGCTCGCGGTCGACGTCGCGCGTGCGACCGGCTGCGACACGATCGCCCATGGCTGCACCGGCAAGGGCAACGACCAGGTGCGCATCGAAGCGACGATCGCGACGCTGGCGCCCGAGCTGAAGGTCATCGCACCGGTCCGCGGCTGGCAGATGGGGCGCGAGGAGGAGATCGAGTACGCCCGCCAGCACGGCATTCCGCTCAAGGGCGGGACGGAGGTCACGCCCTATTCGATCGACGACAACCTCTGGGGCCGCTCGTCGGAGGGCCGCTGGATCGAGGACTTGTCGCACGCGCCCGACGACGACGTCTTCCAGCTCGTCACGCTCCCCGAGCGCGCCCCCGACGAGCCGCAGGTGATCTCCGTGACCTTCGAGCGCGGCGTGCCGGTCGCGCTCGACGGCGAGCGCATGGGCCTCGTCGACCTGCTCGAGCGCGCGGCCGAGATCGGCGCCCGCCACGGCGTCGGGATCGTCGACCACATCGAGGACCGGATCGTCGGCCTGAAGGTGCGCGACATCTACGAGGTCCCGGCGGCGGCGATCATCCTGCTCGCCCACCAGGAGCTCGAGAAGCTCGTCGGCACGATCCACCAGAACCAGTTCAAGCCGGGGCTGGAGCGCCAGTGGGCCTACCTCGTGTACGCCGGGCTGTGGTGGGAGCCGCTGCGCGGCGACCTCGACGCGTTCATGGACCGCGTCAACGAGCAGGTCACCGGGACGATCGGCGTCAAGCTCTACAAGGGCTCGGCCCGCGTCGTCACCCGTCAGAGTCCCAACGCCGTCTACGACCAGTCGCTCGCCTCCTTCGGCGAGTCGGGCGGCCTCTTCTCGCAGCAGGCCTCGCCGGGCTTCATCGAGCTGTGGTCGCTGCAGTCGCGGATGGCGTACCGGCTGCGCAAAGCCGGCGAGTCTTAACCGCCGACCGGGGGTACGTTGCGGCGTATGGGATACAAGATGCTTGGATTTGTCGTGTGGCACGGCGTGCAGTGGTACGTGCGCCGTCGCGTGGGCCGGATGATGCCGTCGCGCCGGGTCGCGACCGCGGTGCTCGTGGCAAGCACGGTGGCGACCGTCGCCGTCGTTGCGGCGAAGCGCGATCACTCGTAGACACGCATAGGCGGCGCGGGCCGCGCGGAGGCCGGGCGGCGAGCGCCGCCAGGACGCTCGCCGGCCAGCGCTGCCAGGACCATGAGGGCGACAGGCTGCGGATCGTGTTCGACCTGCGACCAGGTCGCTCGCAGCACCCGGTGACCGGCCATGACGAGATCGGCCTCCTTGCGGCGGTCACGCTCGATCGCGCGGCCCGCTCCTCGAGCTCGCTGCGGGTGAGGGTGCTGCCGAGGGCGTGCTCGTCGAGCACGGCGCGCAGCCTGGCGGCGCCGCGGCGCCCGCGCGAGCGCGCCAGCAGCTCGTCGATCGCCCTGAGGTCAAACAGACGCTGGACCTCCGCCTCGTCGCAGGCACGCTCGAGAGCGCGACGATCGACGACGGCCGCGAGGCTCAGGAGCGTCATGGCGACCGAGGTGCAGGGGATGTCGTCGTGAACCGTTCGATCCGGCAGTTGCAGGCGCTTGCAGAGGTAGGTCCTCACGCCGTTGATCCGCCGTCCGCGTTCGGTCGGGACAGTGATCTCGATCTCGCTCCCGGTGCTGCGCCGGATACCCAGGAGGGCGCCTGCGGCCCGGTGGCTCAGCAGTGCTCCGGGCCCGCAGACGAGGACGGCCGCCATCCAGCGCCCCTTGCGGCCGAGCGAACGCCTGCCCACGGCATAGACGCCATGGTGGACGCGATGAAGCCAGCCGGCGCGTGCCATCCCCTGCATCTCGTGCCGGGTGAACCCGAGCGCGATGAGCTGGCTGTGCGCCACCGCCCCGTGCTGTGCCACGGCGAGCGCAGCAAGCTCGGTTCGCCGCCGAGCCAAACGAAAGGCCGTCTCAGGCGGCTTGACATTCGTGTCGATCTGCATGGGACCAGAGTGACGGGACGATCGTTGCGCGAGGCGCTCGGTTCGCAACGAACGAGCGCACGCAACGTGCGGGAACTCCGGCCGGACCATCCGCGCCGGCGCATATCCTCAATCGTCCCGTGACCGCTGCCTCCTGCGCCCACCTGCACGTCCACTCGGAGTACTCGCTGCTCGACGGGGCGTGCAAGATCGACGCCCTCGCCGAACGCGCCGCGGCATTCGACCAGCCGGCGCTGGGGCTCACCGACCACGGCGTCATGAACGGCGCGGTCGAGCTCTTCCTCGCGGCCCGCAAGCACGGGATCAAGCCGATCCTCGGCTGCGAGATCTACCTCGTCGACGACCAGAGCGCGCGCGGGCGCCACGAGCACAACCACCTCACGCTCGTCGCGGCGACCGACGCCGGCTACCGCAACCTCGTCAAGCTCTCGAGCGCGGGCTTCATCGACGGCCTCAACCGCGGCAAGCCGACGGTCGACCTCGCCGTCGTCGAGCGCCACAGCGACGGGATCATCGCCCTGACCGGCTGCCTCGCCTCGCGCTTCTGCCAGCGCCTGATCGGCGGTCGCGAGGACGAGGCGCGTGCGCACGCCGACGACCTCCTGCAGGTCTTCGGGCCCGAGGACGTCTACTTCGAGGTCCAGCGCAACGGCCTGGCCGAGCAGGACAAGGCCAACGAGGGGATCGTCCGCATCGCGCGTGAGCTCGGGCGCCCGCTCGTCGGCACCGCCGACGTGCACTACCTGCGCAAGGAGGACTACCACCACCACACGGCGCTGCTGTGCGTGCAGACGAAGTCGACGCTCAAGGCGCCGAAGCTCACGTTCGACACGAACGAGTTCTTCCTGAAGTCCAACGAGGAGATGGCGCAGTCCTTCTCCCCGTGGCCGGAGGCGATCGCCTCGACGCTGGAGATCGCCGAGCGCTGCAACGTCGAGATCGAGCTCGACAAGCAGCTCATCCCGCACTACCCGACGCCCGACGGGTCGTCCGAGCACGCCTACCTGCGCGCCCGCGTCGAGGAGGGCCTGGTCCGCCGCTACGGCGATCCGCCCTCCGCCGAGGCGCGCGAGCGCGTGGAGATGGAGCTCGAGGTCATCCAACGGATGGGCTTCGACGCCTACTTCCTCATCGTCTGGGACTTCATCCGCTATGCCAAGGAGCACGGTGTCGCCGTCGGGCCCGGCCGCGGCTCGGCCGCCGGCTCGCTCGTCGCCTACTGCCTGCAGATCACCGACGTCGACCCACTGCGCTACGACCTGCTCTTCGAGCGCTTCCTGAACCCCGAGCGCGTGTCGATGCCGGACATCGACATCGACTTCTCCGTCCGCGGCCGCGAGCGGGTCATGCGCTATGTCGTCGAGAAGTACGGCCGCCAGTCGGTCGCGCAGATCGTGACGTTCGGCAAGATGTTCCCGCGCGCGGCCACCCGCGACGCGGCGCGCGTGCTCGAGCACGACTACGGCGTGGGGGACAAGCTCGCGAAGCTCATCCCCGACCCGATCATGGGCCGTTCGCCCTCCTTCGAGGACTGCCTGCGACCCGGCGAGCCGCTGCGCCTTGCCTACGACTCCGACCCCATCGCCAAGCAGATCGTCGACGTCGCCCAGGGCCTCGAGGGGATCGTGCGCAACTCCTCGATCCACGCGGCGGCGGTCGTCATCGCCGAGGGTCCGCTGACCGACATCGTGCCGCTGCAGCTCGCCGACTCCAACCAGGTCGACGCCGACGGCAACAAGATCTTCAAGATCGTCACGCAGTTCTCGATGAAGCCCGTCGAGCAGCTCGGCCTGCTGAAGATGGACTTCCTCGGCCTGCGCAACCTCGATGTCATCGAGGACGCGCTGGACATCATCGAGCGCTCGTCCGGCGCCCGCCCGGACATGGCGGCACTGCCTCTCGATGACGAGCGCACATACGAGATGCTCGCCGCCGGCGACTCGATCGGCGTCTTCCAGTTCGAGTCCGAGGGCATGCAGAAGGCGCTGCGCAACGTGCGCCCGACGGAGTTCGACGACCTCGTCGCACTCGTCGCCTTGTACCGACCGGGCGCGATGGACCAGATCCCCACCTACGCTCGCGGCAAGCGCGACCCCGAGTCGGTGACGTTCGCCGACGAGCGCCTGCGCTCGATCACCGAGACGACGAAGGGCGTCATCCTCTACCAGGAGCAGGCGATGCTGATCGCCAAGACGCTCGCCGGGTTCTCGGGCGCGAAGGCCGACGACCTGCGCAAGGCGATCGGCAAGAAGAACCGCGTCGCGATGGCCAAGCTCCAGCCCGAGTTCGTCGCGGGCTGCCGCGCCTCGGGGACGAGCGAGCGCGTCATCGAGCAGCTCTGGGCGACGAACGAGAAGTCGGCCGACTACTCGTTTAACAAGTGCTTGTCCGCACAGACGCGGGTGATCCTCCCCGACGGGACGCGGATGCGCCTGTCGACCGCGGCGCGACAGCAGGTGCCGGAGATCATGTCGATGTGGGCCGACGGGCAGATCCGCCCCCACAAGGTGCAGCGGATCGTCAAGACGGGAAGGAAGTTCGTCTATCGCGTGCGCTGTGAGAGCGGCCGGCAGGTGCGGGCGACCGCGGAGCACCGGCTCCTGACGACCGCGGGCTACATGCCGGTTTCGGAGATGGAGATCGGAAGGACGGAGCTCATCACGACGCCGCTGATCAGCGACAAGCAGCGGGCGTCGCGCGCCGAGACGATGCGTCGTCTCGCTCGCAGCGCCGAGCGCAAGGAATGGGATCGCCTGGCCTCACTGCGGATGCGGGCCTACCAGGGCTCGCGTCCGCACGAGGAGAAGGCCGCCCACATGAGGCGGATGCATCCACTGCACCCCCACATGACCCGCGCTGCAGCAGCGGCGATGCACGAGCGGGTCAAGTGGCTATGGGCCAACGACCCCGAGTGGCGCGCCCGGCAGGTGGCGAGCTCGTTCGGCCGCGTCCGGGCGGCCTACGACCCGGGGCCTGGCTATGGCCACTGCTCCATCGCCTCAAACGGCATGTGGTGCGCGAGTTGGCCCGAGCGAGAGATGTGCGAGTGGCTCATCGATCAGGGCATCGACTTCGAGATGCACAGGCCCCTGGCGACGGGTCGGATGTGCGACTTCTACTTCGACGGGGTCTACTGGGAGATGGACGG
>JBPCJA010000086.1:0-23078 GCA_051005755.1 Solirubrobacteraceae bacterium | reverse complement strand
GGTCAGGATCGTGGCGAGATTCAATCCCCCCGGCGCGGCAGATGCCTCATCAAAGCCAGCATCCGCTCGAGAGCCCCTCCTTCATCGCTGCCGTTCCCAGGCGCATGCGGCCCCGCCGCCTCGAACGCTCCTGGACGACCCACTGGTACCAGTGGTGCGCCCGCGCCGCCCTCCCGTAAGCGGAGATGATTGACCGGGCAACTACAATGGGTCCGAATGGCCACGTTCCTGCGACTGCTCGGCTTCCTACGAGACTACAAGCGCGGCGTCTGGCTGTCGGGCATCCTTGCCGCGGTCGCGATGGGCATGACCGTCGCGATCCCGGCGCTCACGGGCGCCGCGATCAACGCGATCGACGGCGGCGACCGCGACCGCCTGCGCCTCCTCGCGGTCCTCATCGCCGGCGCCGGCCTGGTGCGCCTCGGGCTGACCGTCGCGCGCCGGCTCATCGCCGGCCGCGTGTCGCTCGGCGTCGAGCTGGACCTGCGCAACCGCGTCTACGAGCACCTGCTCGCGCTCGAGTTGGGCTTCTTCGACCGCCAGCAGACCGGCCAGCTCATGTCGCGCGCGACGGTCGACCTGCAGGCCGTGCGCTTCTTCCTCGGCTACGGCCTCGTGCTCATCTCGCAGGCGGCACTGACGATCCTCTTCGCCGCCGTCGCGATGACCGTCATCGACCCGCTGCTGGCGCTCATCGCGCTCTCGCCCGTCCCGTTCGTCGTCTGGGTCGCCCAGCGCTACGGACGCCAGGCGCGGCCGGCGCTGCAAGAGGTC
Source organism: Solirubrobacteraceae bacterium (assembly GCA_051005755.1). Classification (GTDB taxonomy): domain Bacteria; phylum Actinomycetota; class Thermoleophilia; order Solirubrobacterales; family Solirubrobacteraceae; genus CADCVQ01. The sequence continues at coordinate 22,304 of JBPCJA010000086.1, read as the reverse complement.
CAGCAGCGGATCGCCGAGCTCACCGCCAACGTCGAGGAGAACGTCGGCGGCGTGCGGGTCGTGAAGGCATTCGCGCGCGAGGAGCGCCAGCTCACCCGCTTCACGGAGAGCGTGTCACGCGTCTTCGAGCAGTCGATGATCTCGACGCGGCTGCGCGCGTTCTACAACCCGTTCATCGGCTTTCTGCCGCAGATCGGCCTCGCGCTGCTGCTCCTGCTCGGTGGCCGCGCGGTCATCAGCGGGCGCCTGAGCCTCGGCGAGTTCACCGCCTTCTACACGTACCTGCTCGCGCTGCTCGGACCGATGCGGACGCTCGGCATGCTCCTGGGCATGTCGCAGCGGGCGACGGCCTCCGGCGCGCGGATCTTCGAGCTGCTCGACCGCGAGCCGCTCATCGTCGCCGCGCCGGACGCGGGCCCGCTGCCGCCGGGCGCCGGCCGCGTCGAGCTGCGCGGCGCGTCGCTGACGTACGAGGATGCCGGCGAGCCGGCGCTCGACGACGTCACGCTCACCGTCGAGGCGGGCACGACGCTCGCCCTCGTCGGCGCGACGGGGTCGGGCAAGACGACGCTCGTCCAGCTCGTCTCGCGCCTCTACGACGCGACCGCCGGCGAGGTGCTCGTCGACGGCGCCGACGTACGGGCGGTCGACCCGCGCGCGCTGCGGCGCGAGATCGCCGTCGTCACCGACGACCCGTTCCTCTTCAGCGCGTCGGTCCACGACAACATCGCCTACGCGCGGCGCAGGACCGCCACGCGCGAGGAGGTCGTCATGGCGGCCCGGCGCGCGCAGGCGCACGAGTTCATCGAGGCGCTGCCCGACGGCTACGACACGCGCGTCGGCGAGCGCGGCCTGACGCTCTCGGGCGGCCAGCGCCAGCGGATCGCGATCGCGCGCGCGCTGCTGGCCGATCCGCGGATCCTCATCCTCGACGACGCGACGTCGTCGGTCGACGCCTCGACCGAGCAGCAGATCAAGCGCGCGCTCACCGAGGTCATGGCGGGGCGCACGACGTTCGTCATCGCCCACCGCCTCTCGACGATCGCGCTCGCCGACGAGATCGCCGTGCTCGAGAACGGGCGGCTGCTGGACCACGGCACGCACGACGAGCTGCTCGAGCGCTCGGCCTTCTACGGCGAGATCGTCGAGAAGGGCCTGCCCGACCAGGTCTTCCTCACGCGCAAGCCGCGCGAGCGCAAGGTGGCGGGGCTATGACAGCGCGTCAGTGCTCGACCGTGGTCGGCATGGAGACGGAAGGTGGGCCCTCGCGATGACGTCGCAGCGCACCGGCGCCGACATCCGCCGCCGCTGGCGCCAGACCGGCGGGCGCGGGCGCAAGCTGCGCGGCCTCGTCGCGCTGCTCGCGCCCTACCGCTCCCGTGTCATCCTCATGTTCGTCGCGCTCGTCGCCGCGACCGCCGCCTCGCTTGCGCCGGCGCCGCTGGCGAAGATCGCGATCGACGACGGCATCACGCGGGGCGACGCCGGGACGCTGAACCTCGTCGTCGTTGCGTTCGTCGCCAGCGCGCTCGTCTTCTGGGGCGCGTCGTACGCGCAGACCTATCTCGTCGGCTGGGTCGGCCAGCGTGCGCTGCAGGACCTGCGGCTGCGGATCTTCCGCCACCTGCAGTCTCAGCCGGTCGGCTTCTACGAGCGCCGCCAGGCCGGTCAGCTCATCTCGCGCATGACGAACGACGTGCAGGCGCTGGACTCGCTCGTGACCGACAGCGTCGTGACGCTCTTTCAGAGCTCGCTGACGCTCATCGGCACGATCGTCATCCTCGCGCTCTTCGACCTCGAGCTCGCGCTGCTGACGTTCCTGATCTTCCCGGTCATGGCGATGGGGTCGGCCGTCTTCCGCGTCATCTCGGCCGACGCCTACGCCCGTACCCGCGAGACGATCGCCGCGATCACCGCCTACCTGCAGGAGTCGCTGTCGGGCATCCGCATCGTGCGCTCGTTCGGGCAGGAGCCCCAGCACGTCAAGCGTTTCCGCGAGCTCAACGACCGCAACCGCGCGGCGAACATGGCGACCGTCTACCTCAACGCCGCCTACTTTCCCGCCGTCGAGCTGCTGAGCGCGCTGGCGACGGTCGGGATCCTCGTCTACGGCGGCCTGCAGGTCATCAACGGCGACATGACGATCGGCGTGCTCGTCGGCTTCCTCTTCGCGCTGAACAACTTCTTCGACCCGATCCAGCAGCTCTCCCAGCTCTACACGACCTACCAGCAGGGCATGGCCGCGCTCGACAAGATCTTCGATCTCCTCGACGTCGAGCCCGACCTCGTCGACAACGACGGCGCGATCGAGCTGGGACGCCTGCGCGGTGCGATCGAGCTGCGCGACGTGAGCTTCTGCTACGACGCGGGCGACGGCGCGGTGTGGGCGATCGAGGACCTCTCGCTGCAGGTGCCCCCGGGACAGACGGTCGCGCTCGTCGGAGCGACGGGTGCGGGCAAGTCGACGATCGCCAAGCTCGTGGCGCGCTTCTACGATCCGACGCGCGGCGCGGTGCTCGTCGACGGCCACGACCTGCGCGACGTGCGCCAGGACTCCCTGCGCCGCCAGCTCGGCATCGTGCCCCAGGAGGGCTTCCTCTTCAGCGGCACGATCGGCGAGAACATCGGCTTCGGGCGCCCCGACGCCACGGACGACGAGATCCGCGCCGCAGCGCGCGCCGTCGGCGCCGACGACTTCATCGCGGCCCTCGAGCACGGCTACGACACCCAGGTCGGCGAGCGCGGGACGCAGCTCTCCGCAGGTCAGCGCCAGCTCGTCGCGTTCGCCCGCGCGCTGGCGGCAGACCCGCGCATCCTCATCCTCGACGAGGCCACCTCGAACGTCGACCTCCACACCGAGGGCCGAATCGAGACCGGACTGCGCCGCCTGCTCGCCGGCCGCACGTCGATCGTCATCGCCCACCGCCTGTCGACGATCCGCCAGGCCGGACGCATCGTCGTCCTCGACGGCGGCCGGATCGTCGAGCAGGGAACCCACGACGAGCTGCTCGCGGCGGAGGGCGCGTACTGGCGGCTGTACCGCGACTGGATGGAGCAGGCGGCGGTGTAGAGACTCCTACGCATCGCCCGCAGCCTCCGAGCGCGTGCCCGCCGCCTCGCCCTCGATCGCGGCGTGGCAGTTGGGACATAGCAGCCGGAGATTCTCCAACCGGTTGTCGTCACGCACGCCGTTGGCGTGATGGAGGTCGAGCGGGATCGGCCGCCCGAGCCAGCTGTCGGCATCGCAGCTCTCGCAGCGCGCCGGCTTGATCCCCTCGGCCAGCAACCGTCGCTTGATGTTCTGGCGCGACCGGTACCGGTCGATCGCGAGCAGGTCCGCGAGGGGCATCGCGGCGCTACGAGTCGTGATCTCGCCCCGCAGCCGGGCCGCGTGCCAGCTCTGGAGCGAGAACCCGAAGGCCTGGGCGCACTCGCGCGCGGAGTGACCGGCCTCGTAGTAGGCCTGGATCGTCGACCAGTCGTAGCGGCGGGCACAGCGCTCGTCGATCGCCACGCCCAGCCGCCGGGCGTGATAGCTGACGGTCGGTCTGCTCACACCGAGCCGCTCGGCGATCTGCGCCCGGCTCAACCCCTCGGTAAGCAGGCGCTGCACTGCCGCGCGCGTCTCCACGGACCACTGGGCACGCGGCGGAACCGCGTCCGGCGCCGCGTTCGGATCGGCAGCACGCTCCTCGCGCAGGCGGCGGACGTGGTAATAGACCGTGTTACGTGCGAGTCCGAGCTGCAGAGCGATCTCGGCAGGCGTGCGGCCCTCCTGCAGCAATCGCGCCACGATCTGTCGATTCCGGTACACGAACACATGTTCGCATAGGCTGCCGACGGAACACGGCCGCGAGTTATACTCCGCCCCCCGGTGCCGGATGGGGTAATGGCAGCCCGCCTGGTTCTGGCCCAGGTAGTCTAGGTTCGAGTCCTAGTCCGGCAGTGTTCGAATCCTCATTGGGTGACCCGGCGGATGCCGCCTCGGCAGCCGCCGCCTAGGACCGTCGGCAGTGGGTGCCCTGGGTGAGGTTGAGCTTGAAGATGTTGCCGAACGTCAGGCGCTTCCGCGAGCGGGGTGCCGGGCGATCGGGTTCGCGGTCGGACGGGCGACGGCAGCGTGGCCTTCAGCGGCCGCCGGCCAGCCCTCCTCCGAGCGCCTGCCGGCGCAGGCCGATGGCGCGGGTGAGCTTGCGCCACTCCATCGCGAGCGCCCGCGACTCGTCGCTGAAGGTCGGGCGCAGCGGCGCGGTCCTCGGCGTAGGACATCGCTGAGGGGTACGGCCCGGTCAGACCAGCGTCAGCGGCCGCTCGTCCAGGATCCCTGCCGCAGGCCTAGCCCTGGTGCCCGTTGGGCGCGAACTGTGCGGTGATGGCCGGCTCCAGGCCCGGGTCGAGCACGACGAGCACCTCGTCGCCGGGATCGATGATCGTGTCGGGGTTGGGCACGAACCCCGAGCCTCCGCGGCGCAGCACGGAGATGATGAGGCTGCCCTCGGGGAGCTGGATCTCCGAGACGCGCCGACCGGCGGCGGGCGCGCCCTCGACGACCTCGACCTCGATGATCTCCAGCTGCTCGTCGGGCAGGTCGAGGAGATGGACGAGGCCGTGCCCCGGCACCTCGTGCTCGATGAGGTTGAGGATGAGGTCGGTGGCCGAGACGGCCGGCTGGATGCCGAGCAGCTTGAAGTGCTGGAGATTGCGGGGGTTGTTGCAGCGAGCGATGATCCGCTCGCAGAGGTACTTCTCCTTGGCGACCTGACAGATGAGGATGTTGTCCTCGTCGTCGCCGGTGACGGCCACGACGAGGTCGGCGCGCTGGATGCCGGCGCGCTCGAGCACCCACAGCTCGGTGCCGTCGCCGTACTGGACGGCGTGCTCGAGCTCCTGCTCGATGCGCAGGTAGGCGCGGCGGTCGCCCTCGATGAGCGTCACCTCCTGCCCGTTGCGGATGAGCTCGCGGGCAAGATTCAGGCCGACCTTGCCCCCGCCGACGATGACGACGTACATCAGTGCGGCACGGTCTCCAGCACGGCCCGCTCGAACATCGCGATGCCGAGCTTGACGGCGCAGATCGTGTGCAGCCCCTGCTCGGCGTACCAGTCCGAGCGCGCGGGGTCGAGCACGCGCACGATGACGCGCGGCACGCCGAAGCGCTTCTGCGCGACCTGGGCGACGAGGATGTTCGTGTTGTCGCCGCGCGTGGCGGCGATGAAGATGTCGGCCTCCTCGATCCCAGCGGCCAGCAGGGCGTCGATCTCGATCGCGGTGCCGACGGTGAAGCGCCCGCCGGCGTCCTCCCAGGACGTTGCTTGACCGGCGTCCAGGCGCTCGTGGGACAGCGGATCCTCGTCGAGCACGGACACCGTGTGCCCTGCGGCGAGCGAGGACTTGGCGACGGCCGCACCGACGCGGCCAGCCCCCACGACGAGGACCATCATGGGCCGGATGCTAGAGCACCTCGTGTCCCCGGCGCATGGTCGGCGGCGGCAACGTCGCCGGGCGGTGCGGTGAGGATGACGCGGCACGGCGCCTTGCGCACGACGTACTTCGTCGCGTCCCCGACGAAGTTGTCCAGCGGGCCGCCGATGCCGCCGAGCCGGGCCCCGCCGCGGATGCGCGAGGGCTCCTCGGCGGCGAGCACGATGAGCTCGACGCCGCGGCGAGTCGCCTCGGCGACGATCGCCTCTCCCGCCCTGCGGGCGCGTACCGTCGCGGTCGCGACGACGACACGCTCGTACTCCTCGCCGACCGCCTTCGCACGCGCGAGCGCCGCCCGCGCGCGCCGGAGCTGCGTCTCGGGCAGGCGGGCGTCCAGCGGCAGCGACAGGGGCACCTCGAAGACCCAGATGGCCTCGATCGTCGCGCCCTCGCCCTCGGCCGCGTCCGCGTTCTCGGCCGCCGCCAGCCGCCCGGCCGTCTGGACGATGTCGTCGTCCAGCGGTGAGCCGAAGATCGGCACGAGGATCGAGCCGTACTCGGCCCGGACCGGCTCCAGGCGCAGTGCCTCCTCGGAGACGACGACGCGCCGGAAGACCGGCATCCCGTGCCTGCGCCGGTACGCGACGTAGAGCGCGATCCCTGCCGCCATCCAGACGATGCCGACGTAGCGGGAACCCTCGTGGTAGACCAGCAGGCTGCCGAAGCCGACGGCCGCCATCGTCGCGCCGAGCACCGCAGGCAGCGGCAGGTCGCCGCCGCCGACGCGGACCGACAGCGGGATCCGGTACGGCCGCAGCCCGTCGGGCTCGCGGTAGCGCAGCACGCAGATCGAGACGTGCGCGATCGTGAAGGCCAGCAGCGCGCCGAAGGCGCAGATGCCCATGAGGAACTCGAGGTCGCGAGGCACGACGAGCGCCGCCGCCAGGACTGCCGCGATGAGGATGACGACGTAGGGGGTCGCGTGCTCGGGATGCAGGCGCCCGACGGCGCTGGGGATCTGGCGGTTCGTCGCCAGCGAGTAGGCCAGGCGAGAGAGCCCGAGCATCGCCGCGTCCGCCGCAACGACGAGCGTGACCGTGGCCAGGGCCGCCGTCAGGTAGACAAACGCGTCCGACAGCCAGCCGGGCTCGAACGTGTCGACGATCGCAATGACCGGGGCGTCGAGCGCCTCTCCCATGAGCGAGCCGACGCCCGCGGTCACCGGCAGCGCCGCGACGGCAACGAGCGAGATGCCGACGTAGATGACGAGCACCGACGCGGTCGCGCTGGCGACCAGCCGCTTGAGGCCGCGCCGGCCGATCTGGATCTCGCCGGCGAGCCCAGCCGCCGCCTCCAGGCACGTGAACGCGACCGCGCTCACGGTCGCAGCGAAGATGAGGTCGCTCCAGCGCGGGCTCGTGCCGAGGTCGATCGAGCTCGTCAGCGCGTCGACGTCGACGACGAGGAACGCGCCGAAGACGATGATCGCAAGCTGCAGCGCGACGTCGACGAGCACGAGCGCCGCGACGCGCTCACGCTGGGCGCCGCCGCGGTAGCCCGAGATGTTGCGCAGCGCGACGTAGACGACGATGCCGAGCGCGATCGCGAGCTCCGGCGCCGGTTCGGCCAGCGGCCCCCAGAACGCGGCGACGTAGTTCGCCGCGACGAACGCCGTGATCGCGATGAGGATGAGGAAGTCCAGCAGGACCGCCCAGCCGGCGACGAAGCTCCACAGCTCGTTGAAGGCGTACCGCGCGAAGACCGTCGAGCCGGCGCGCTCCTGGTGCAGCGACGCACCCTCGACGTACGTCATCGCGCCGAGCACGAAGAACACACCGGCGCCGAGGAAGACGAGCGGCGTCAGCCCGACCGCGTTCTCGGCGACGACGCCGAGCGAGAAGTAGATCGCGCTGGCCAGCGACGTCCAGACGATCGCGAAGATGGCGGGTGAGCCGAGACCGCGCCGGAACATCACAGACGCCGCCAGGTGAAGTACAGGCGCCCGGCGCCGGCGGCCGCGAACAGCACGCCCAGGAGGATCCCGAGCGCAAGCGGACCGCCGCCGTTGGCGAGGGTCACGACGACGATCGCGAGCCCGAGGACGAGCATGACCGCAGACAGGACGAGCGTCGCCCGCCGGTGGATCTCGCGCGGCTCAGGCACGCGCCGGTGCGACCTCGACGATGGCGCGGCGAAGCAGGTCGGAGACCCCCAGCACGCGCTGCAGACCGTGGCGCCGGCGTTCAGCCATTCCGCGGCGGGAGTCTACGGCGCACCAATCGCCGGTCCGGCCGCCGCGCGGTGTCCATCAGCAGGGCGTCGTGAACGCGTAGCCGACGCGGCGCACCAGGCCGGATGCGGCCCGCTCAGCTCACCGACGTCGCGGCGGGAGCCACCATGGCCGCGGCCTGGCCAAGCCCGACCCCGCCTGCGCGCGGGCCGAGACGCCCCTCATGCCAGCGCAACCGCCTCGATCGCCTCCAGCAGGAACGTGTGTTCCTGCTGGCAGTCCTCGCACCAACCGAGCAGGCGCGGACCGTCGATCTCGATCGGGGTCACGACGGCGCTCTGGTACCGGCCGCCGCTGCGCAGACTCAGCTCGACCGGCTCGCCCTCGTTCACCAGCTCGGTGAGACTCGCGATCAGCGTGGCGGGGACCCCCTCCGAGACGGACGCCGGCTCGACGCCGATCGTCGACACCTGCCGTCCTCGTGCTTGACGCGCGAGTGAGCTACCGGGTCGAACATCGGCGCGCGGATGCCAAGCCGCCTCGGCGGGCCGCGAGCTGCCGGCGTCGCCCTCGGCCCATCGACCCGAGACGCGGTCGAGCCCGGGCTCGAGCAGCACGCCCGCGACGGCGAGCGCACGCTCGACCGCCGGCAGGTCGTCGGCTCGGATCGCCAGCAGCGCCTCGCCCAAGCGCGTGGCGACGAGATCGGCCAGCGGACCGTTCGCCAGCTCGGCGGCCAGTGCCGCATCACCGGCGTCGACGACCAGCGCGCTGCGCAGCGCCACGGTCCGGGCAGCCTGCGTCCATCCGGCGATCGAGCGCGCAACGTTCTGGGGCAGCTCCCCGACGAGCCCGCTGAGCCGCCCCGCAGGATCCTCCCCCGCCGGCCCGCGCCGTGCGCGGGCCGCGGCAACGACCGACGCACGGGTGAGCGTGAAGGCGTGCGCCTGCCCACCGGAGCGCTCGGCGATCAGCTCCAGCTCGAGGCGCTCGAGCGGCGTCGGCAGGCGCAGCGCGACGATCTCGAAGTTGCCCTGGCATACGCCCACCGCTCCGTCCGCGGCACATGGATCAGCCGGCACGCAGCGAACCGCGATCGGCACCCCGCGGGCGTCGGTGCCCAGCTCCAGCGCTCCGGCGTGCCAGAGCGGCGCCAGGCCCGCCAGCGCGACGGCCTCCGCGGTCCAGCCTCGGGGCAGGGGCCCCATGGCGGCCTCGCCCAGCGCGCGGAGCGCCTGCGCGAGGCTCGCGAGCTCGACCGTCCGGCCGGCGAGTGCCTGCACGAGCGCCGCGGCGATGTCCGGCTCCACGGCCTCCTGCGCCCGCGCCACAAGGCGCGCGCGCAGCTGCGCCGGGTCCGAGCCCAGCGTCCGCGCGGGATCGCCGGCCGGCACCAGCTCACGTCGTCCATCACCGCCCGGGCGGTCGTCGACTCGCACGCGCACGAGTCCGTCGTCGCGCAGCAGGCGCAGCGCGGCGGCCACGCGCCCGCTCCGGGCCTGCTCGTCGTCGGCGAGCTCCAGCGGGGCAAGCGCCGCTGCGAGCTTCGGCGCCACACGCACGTAGACCTCGCCGTCGGCCTTGAGGCGTGCCGGCTCACGAGCGAGATGAGCCCACAGGCTGGCGGCATCGTGAGCGGTCTGCAGCGGCGCGGAGACGAATCGTTCGGCGGCGCCGTCGCCGACCGTGCGCGCCGCTCGCGCCGCGAGCACGGCACGCACCGGCTCAAACAGCTCCTCTGGCAGCACATAGTGATGTGACCAGCCCGCGTCGAACGCGTACAGCAGCCCGTGGCGCTCGAGCTCGAGCATCGGCGCACTGGGCCCGCGATGCCCGTAGGAGTACTGCGGGACCTCGATCGCCCGCTCGGCGAACACGACGCCCGCCAGCAGTCCGCGAGACCCGTCGCCGAGCTGGTCGAGCGTTGCGGTGAGGCGCTGCTCGTCGATGAGCGCCCGCGGGATCTCCCGCTTCCAGTCGATGCCCTCCTCGAGATCGAGCGCGCGCGCCACCGCCCGCACGTGCTTCTTCGGGACCTTCGCTATGAGCTCGGCGATCGCGGTCATGCCGCCTCCGGCTGCTGCACGCCGGCGAGCACCGGCATCGCCGTCAGCTCCTCCGGCGCGAGCACGCTGTAGCGGTAGCCCTGCTCGGCGAGGAAGAGCTGGCGCCGGTGCGCGTACTCCTGTTCGTTGGTCTCGTGCGAGACGAGCGTGTAGAACCACGCGCGGTTGTCGCCGGACTTGGGCCGCAGCAGGCGGCCCAGCCGCTGCGCCTCCTCCTGACGCGAGCCGAACGTCCCCGAGACCTGCACCGCGACGCTGGCCGACGGCAGGTCGAGCGCGAAGTTCGCGACCTTGCTGACGCACAGCACCGCCACCTCGCCGGCGCGAAAGGCGTCGTAGAGCGCCTCGCGCTCGTGGCGCGGGGTCCGGCCGGTGATCAGCGGGGCGTCGAGATCCTCGGCGATCCGCGCGAGCTGGTCGACGTAGTAGCCGATCACGAGCGCCTGTGCTCCGGGATGGCGGCGCAGCACGCGGCGCACGACCGCGTCCTTGGCGCTATTGGCGCTGGCCAGCGCGAAGCGCTCGCGCTCCTCGGCCAGCGCGTAGGCCATCCGCGGCTCGGCCGCGAGCGGCACGCGTACCTCCGCGCACTCCGCGCCCGCGATCCAGCCGGCGTCCTCCAGCTCGCGCCACGGCGCGTCGTAGCGCTTGGGACCGACCAGCGAGAAGACCAGGGGAGCGGCGCCGTCCTCGCGAATGAGGGTCGCGGTCAGGCCCAGGCGCCTGCGCGCCTGGATGCGTGCGGTGGCACGGAAGACCGGCGCGGGCAGCAGGTGCACCTCGTCGTAGACGACGAGCCCCCACTCGCGCCGCTCGAACAGGTCGAGGTGCGGAAAGCCGCCGTCGCGGTGCGGACGGTGGGTGAGCATCTGGTAGGTCGTGATGGTGATCGGGCGGATCCGCTTGACGTGCCCGGAGTACTCGCCGATCGCCTCGGGCGCCACGGTCGTCTTGTCGAGCAGCTCGCGCCGCCACTGCGCCACCGACGCGGCGTTGCTCGTGACGATCAGCGTCTCGGCGCCCTGCGCCGCGATCGCCGCAAGGCCCACGATCGTCTTGCCGGAGCCGCAGGGCAGCACGACCACTCCGGCGCCCGCCGCGCCGAAGGCCTGCGCCGCGGCTCGCTGATAGTCGCGCAGCCCGATCTCCCCACGCAGCTCCACGGCCAGCGCATCGCCGTCCTCGTAGCGCGCCTGGTCCTCGACCGGCCAGCCGAGGGCGATCAGTGCCTGCTTGAGCGGCCCCCGGGCGGACGCTGCGAGCGCGGCCTCGCAGGGACCCGTGGCTCCGCGCAGCAGCTCGGCGACCGGTCCCGCCCGCATCACCTCCGCCAGCAGCGCCGGGCTGTCGCTGAGCAGCCGCAGCAGCCCGTCCTCCCCATCGCGCAGGCGCAGGCGACCGTACCGCGCGCACAGATCACGCACGTCGGCCAGCACGGCCTGCGGCACGTCATAGCGCGACAGCTCGACGAGCGTCCGCGCGATGCCTTCGGCGCTCAGCCCGGCGGCGGCCGCGTTCCACAACGAGACGGGCGAGATGCGATAGGTGTGGACGTGCTCGGGGCTCTTCTCGAGCTCCGCGAACGCGGCGAGCCGCTCGCGGGCGACCTCGAAGCCCGGGTGAGCGACCTCGAGCAGCACGGAGCGGTCGGACTGGACGATGGCGGGGCCGGGCATCGGAGCGGACCGTAGGCCAAGCGGCGGACGGACACCGGCGCAGGCCGCGCGAGACTGCTCCCCAAGATCCGATGGAGGTGAGCCGGTCAGGCCGCCCGAAGGCGCGCCTCCAGCCCGCCTCGCGACGAAGCTGGAGGGCGCTCGGGCGAACCTTCGCTCGCAGAACTGGTCCCAGGGGCCAGTTACTTGTCGTCACCGGACCGGCGACGCTCCCATGGTCTCGCCCTCGACCATCGTCCTGCTATTGGGACGACGGCTCGCCGTGCGTCATCGCCCGGCCTTGGCTGCTCGAGGTCGCGACGGCCGGCAGGCGAGGTAAGCGGCGGCTGAGCCTCCGCGCTACTCCTGCTCGACGAACTCGAGCAGCGCCTCGACCGTCACGTCCCAGCCGAGCGTGTCGCCGCCGCCGGGCAGCGCCTCCTGCCAGTCGAGGCCGAACTCGCGCCGGTCGACGGTCGCCGTGAGCTCGATCCCGACGCGGTTCTCCGGGCTCAGCAGCCCCGGTCCGGGCAGGCCGATGCGCCCGGTCGCCTCGACGGCGCGGGTATGGCCGTGGATCGTGAGGTCTCCCGGCACCACGATCGCGCGCGTCGCGTCGCCGCGGAACTCCGACACGACCCAGCGCACCTCCGGGAAGCGGCCGGCGTCGAGGAACTCGCCGGACAGCATCCGCGCCCGGATGATCGGGTTGTTGAGGTCGAGGCTCGCCACGGGCACCGCGGCGACGAGCGTGCCGGCGGCGACGTCGAGCGTCGCGTCGATGTCCTTGAAGCCGGCGCGGTAGTCGCGTGCGCCGAGGTGGCGGACCTGGAACGTCACCGACGAGAACGGCGGATCGGCACGCCAGACGCCACCCGAGAGATGCTGCTCGAGGAAGCTCACCGGCTGGTCCTGCTGCGCGGGCACAGCGGGACTGTAGCTCGGCTCGGTCAGCGCCTGCGGCCCCCGCGAGGGATGTCGAATGCCGCGAGCGCGTCGCCGCCGCGGGCGGCGATGTAGAGATCGCGTCCGTCGGGGCTGACGACCGGCGAGATCGGGATGTTGAGCGCCTTGACGTCCTCGCACGTGCCCTCGCCGTCGTCCGAGACACAGCCCTCGTAGCGCAGCGCCCCACCGCGCGGGTCGCGGGCGTACATCGCCACGCCGGCGCGAGCCGTGACGAACACGGTCCTGCCGTCCGGGCTGAGCGTCACCGATCCCCCGGTGAAGCCCGAGCGATCGCCCGGGCCGCGGTTGTCGCAGGCCCCACTGTCGCCGTGCCGCGTGGCGCTGCCCGCAGCCCCCGCCTTCTGGGTCAGTTTGCCGCTCCCCCGCTCGCGGTCGAAGACGGCGACCGTGCAGCCCAAGGAGGACACGGCGTAGGCGTTCGCGCCGTCTGCGCTGACAGCGACCGCGGCCGCCCCACGCAGCCCTGTGGCACGCCCGCAGGCGCCGCTCTGCGCCACGCAGCCCGCGCGCCCGGGCTTCGGCGTCAGCGCGCCGCTCGCACGGTCGCGATCGAGGATCGCGATGGCCCCCGCGCTGCCCGCGGCGCCGGATGCGGCGTAGGCGTGTCGGCCGTCGGGGCTGATCTCGACCGACGTGGCGCCGTCGGTCGCCGGGTCGGCGACGCAGTCCGTGCCGCCCACCCCCTTTGGCGTGGCCGCCACGCAGGCCGCGCGCCCCGGCGCCTGTGTCAGCGCGCCCGTGCGGACGTCGCGGGCGAAGGCGAGCACGTCGACGCTCGTGACGTAGACCGTCCGCCCGTCGGGGCTGACCGTCACGGAGCGCGCACCGTAGAGCCCGCGCGCCCGCGTGCACGCCCGCCGGCCGGTCCGCCGGCCGCGCTCGGCGCCGGTGGCGGTGAGGCAGCCGGCGTCCCCGCGCTGCTGCGTCAGCGCGCCGCCGGCGGTGTCGCGGTCGAAGATCGCCACGCCGTCCGCCGAGCCGACGTAGGCGTTGCGCCCGTCCGGGCTGAGTGCGACATCCGTCACGCCGAAGAGCGCGCGTGCGGTCGTGCAGGCCCGAGGGCGGCTCAGCTCGGGAGGCTGGCCTTGGCGGCGGGCGCGCTCACCGCCGGCCGTCCCGTCGCGCGAGAGGCACCCGGTCGGTCCGCGCTTGACGGTGAGCACGCCGCTGCGCGAGTCTCGATCGAGGATCGCCACCGCCTCGCGGTGCGCCGCGACGTAGGCGTTGCGCCCATCCCGGCTCAGCACGAGCGACGACGGCAACCCGACCGCCCGCGCGAGCGCGCACTCGCCCGCCTCCGCGGCATCCGAATAGCCGCCCGAGCCGTCGACGGACACGCAGCCCGCCTGCCCCGGCTTCTGCGCCAGGCCACCGCTGTCGCCGTTGTAGTCGCCGAAGGCGGCGATCCACACGCCCGCGGCGACGAGGAGCGCAAGCGCGACCCCAAGCCCCAGCGCCCGCGTCGACCCGAACCCGATCATGTCGACCACTATCGCGCAGCTCCTGCTGCCTACGCGATCACGCCACCTCGCGCCCGCGACCACGCCGGCGCGTGACGCGTGAGCGAGAGATCGGCGATGCATGAGTGGCACGGCGGGCTGGGCACAGTGCGCCAGCACGGGCCCTGCCCGCCGGGCCGCTCAGGCGCGCCGAGATCCGCTCACGCGTTACGCGACTACGCGACCAGGGGAATGATGAGAATCGCCACGATGTTCGCGACCTTGATCATCGGGTTGATCGCCGGGCCGGCGGTGTCCTTGTAGGGATCGCCGACGGTGTCCCCGGTGACCGATGCCGCGTGGGCGTCGGAGCCCTTGCCACCGAACGCGCCGTCCTCGATGAGCTTCTTGGCATTGTCCCAGGCGCCGCCGCCGGCGGTCATCGAGACCGCGACGAAGAGGCCGACGACGATGACGCCGATGAGCAGGCCGCCGAGCGCCTCGACGCTCAGGATGCCGACGATGAGCGTGAACACGATCGGGATGAGCGAGGGGATGATCATCTCGCGCTGCGCGGTCTTCGTGACGATGTCGACGCAGGTCGCGTAGTCGGGCGAGTCGCTCCCGTCCATGATCCCGGGCTTCTCGCGGAACTGGCGGCGGACCTCCTCGACGACGGCGCCGCCGGCGCGGCCGACGGCCTCCATCGACAGCGACGCGAAGAGGTACACCATCATGCCGCCGATGAGCAGGCCGATGAGCACGAGCGGCGCGTCGAGGAGGAACGACACCGGTTCCTTGCCGTTCTTGACGAGCTCGTCCGTGAGCTCGATCTTGAACGCCGCGAAGAGGACGAGCGCCGCGAGCACCGCCGAACCGATCGCGTAGCCCTTCGTGACCGCCTTCGTCGTGTTGCCGACGGCGTCGAGCGGGTCGGTGACGGCGCGTACCTCCTCGGGCATGTCCGCCATCTCGGCGATGCCGCCGGCGTTGTCGGTGATCGGCCCGAACGCGTCGAGCGCGACGATGAGCCCGCAGAGGCCGAGTTGCGCCATGACGGCGACGCCGATGCCGTAGATCCCGCCGAGCTCGTTGGCCGCGTAGATGCCGAGGGCCAGCACGAGCGCCGGCAGCGCCGTCGCCTGCATGCCCTGCGCGAGGCCGGAGATGATGTTCGTCGCGTGGCCGGTCTCCGACGCGGCGGCGGTCTTCTTCACGGGGCCGAAGCGCGTCGACGTGTAGTAGTCGGTGAGCACGAAGAGCATCGCGGTCACGCCAAGCCCGATGAGCGAGCAGAGGTAGAGGTCGCCGACCGACGGGGCGAAGACCGAGACGTCCGCCGTGCGCGTCGCGAGGTCGCCCATGAGCCAGTTCGTGATCGGGTAGAAGGCCGCGGCCGCGATGAGACCGGACAGGATGAGCCCCTGGTAGAGCGCGCGCTCGACGTTGCCGGCGGCCGACTTCACGGCAAACGTGCCGATGACCGACGCGATGATCGCGGCGCCCCCGAGCAGGAGCGGGTACAGCGCGACCTGGGTCGCGTTCTCCCCGGCGAACGTCAGGACGCCGAGGAGCATGACCGCGACGGCGGTCACCGCGTACGTCTCGAAGAGGTCGGCCGCCATGCCGGCGCAGTCGCCGACGTTGTCGCCGACGTTGTCGGCGATGACGGCGGGGTTGCGCGGATCGTCCTCGGGGATTCCGGCCTCGACCTTGCCGACGAGGTCGGCGCCGACATCGGCGCCCTTCGTGAAGATGCCGCCGCCCAGCCGGGCGAACACGGAGATGAGCGAGCCGCCGAAGCCGAGGCCGATGAGCGCGTCGATGGCCTCCTTCTGCGTGTCGTCGAAGATCGAGGTGAGCACGCCGTAGTAGCCGGCCACGCCGAGCAGGGCGAGGCCGACGACGAGCATGCCGGTGATCGCGCCACCGCGAAACGCCGTGTCGAGCGCCGGGGCGATGCCTCCGCGCGCGGCCTCGGCGACGCGGCAGTTCGCGCGCACGGAGACGTTCATGCCGATGAAGCCGGCCGACGCGGACAACAGCCCGCCGAGCGCGAAGCCGACGGCGACGGAGACCCCCTGGAGCGGGATGAGGATGAAGAAGAGGACGGCTCCGACGATGCCGATCGTCGTGTACTGGCGGCGCAGATACGCGGAAGCGCCCTGCTGGACGGCCTTGGAGATCTCCACCATGCGCTCGTTGCCCGGCGAGAGCGCCAGCAGGGCACGAGTTGTCAGCGCCCCGTAGAGCACCGCCAGGCCGGCGCAGATCAGCGCAACGACGACCCCATGGTCCAACAGGAATTCACTCAAGGAAACCGGCCTCCAGAAGTCTTTGGTGTCAAGGACGTACGACCCGCCGACGGGCAGGCAGCAGGGACCCCCAACCGCGAGAAACGCGCCGCGAGTCTACTGCGAGTCGCGGACGCCGCGCGCGCCCGGCGTCCTTCGCACAGGTGTGGGCTGTCTACTGCCCCGGAACCCAGAGGCGTCCGCTGGATCGGGCGGGGCCCGGCTGCGCGGGCTCGGCCGACTTGGCCGCGGGCGCGCCGGCGGCGCCCGCGCCCGAGCGCGCGTAGGCGAGCTGCAGCTGTGACAGCGCGTCGCGCACCTGTGCGGCCTCGGCGCCGAGCGTCGGCTCGACGAGCGGCAGCAGCGCGCGCGTCGCCTCGATGGCCTGGCCGACCTGCTCGAAGTCGGGCTCCTCGTCCGCGCCCGTCAGCCCGGCCTTGCGGGCGGCGAGGTTCAGCAGCGATACGACGGTCTGCACGAGCACGTCCTCGACCCGGACGCGCGCGAGCTCGGCCTCGTAGGCGGCGCGCAGCTCCTCCTGGCTGAGCGCCGTCAGGTCCGGCTCGTCATCCGCGGGCGGCGGCGTGCCGCCGGGCTCGGTGCTCATCGCGGGCACCGGCGTCGCGGCTCGCGGGCCACTTCGGTGCAGCAATGACGCGTTGTCATGCGGGAACCTCCTGGGCGTAGGTCGTCATGGTTTCGCGTACGGTCGCAGCGTAGACCTCGTGCAGGTCGGCGCCCTCCAGCAGCGCCGCCCGCTGGCGCTGGGCGCCGTTGGGCCCGTCCAGCGCGGGATCGATCCGCAGCTCCTGACGCACCGGGGCGGTCCAGGTCCAGACGTCCTCGAGCGCCGCACGTGTGCTGATCTCGACCCCCAGGTCGAGGTCGATCATCCGGCCGTCCATCCCATAGCGGATCGCCCGCCACACGTTCTCCTCGATAAGCCGGGGCGCCGGATCGTCAAAGGGCAGTCCCTCGTCGCCGTCGCGCAGCGCCTGGGCGACGCAGGCGACGACGAGCGCGGCGAGCTCCTCGGACTCGGCCGCGGTGACCTGCGCGTCGCAGATGCGCACCTCGATGGTCCCGAACGTCGCGTGTGGCCGGATGGACCACCAGACCTGGGTGTACTCGACGATCGAGTTCGTCGCGATGAGCAGCTCGAGGTACTCGCGGAACGCCCTCCAGCCCCCGTAGGGGTCGGGGACGCCGCAGCGCGGGAAGGATTTCGTGAACGTCTGGCTGCGCACGGAGTGCAGGAGGGTGTCCTGGCCGTCGAGAAACGGCGAGCTCGCGCTGACGGCGAGGAGCACCGGCAGGACCGGACGCAGCCGGTCGCAGGCGCGCACGGCGCGATCGGCGTCGCGCGCGCCGACGTGGACGTGGAGCGAGAACGTGTTGTTGCGCCGCGCGACGTAGCCCAGACCCGCGACGACGCGGCGATAGTGCTCGGTGTCGATGTTGCGCTGCTGGCGATAGTCGGCCCACGGGTGCGTGCCCGTCGACCCGAGCGCGAGCCCGTGCTCGCCGGCGAGCGCGAACAGGCGCCGGCGGCGGTCGCGCTGGCGCGCAAGCGCGTCGTGGATGTCCTCGCCGCGGCCCGACACGATCTCGATCTCCGACGAGATCAGCTCGCCTGTGATCGCGTCGAAGAGCACGGGGTCGCGCGCGGCCGCCGCGTCACGCAGCTCCTCGAAGCCTGGCAGGAGGTCGAGCGTCTGCGGGTCGAGCACCGCAAACTCCTCCTCGAGGCCGACCGTCAGGTCCTGCGATGCCGCGAAGATCTCCTCGGTGCTGTCGAGCTCGATAGGCATGAGGCGGGGAGGCGCTGCGCGCTACGTCAGATAGAGCTACGTCAGATAGAAGTACAGCGCGTACAGCAGGTCGACCGCCGGCGACGAGGTGTGGACGGTGACCTCCGGCGGCACCTGCAGCAGGGCCTCGGAGTAGTTGAAGATGATCTTCACGCCTGCGTCGACGAGGTCGTCGGCGATCGGCTGGGCCGCCACGGTCGGGACCGCGAGCACGCCCACGACGATGTCCTCGTCCTCGACGACGGACTTCAGGTCCGAGCTGTGGCGCACGGTCGTCGGACCGACCTGCTGGCCGATCTTGCGCTTGTCGTTGTCGAAGATCGCCACGACCCGGAACCCGTGGTCGGCGAAGATGTCCGACGAGGCGATCGCCTGGCCGAGGTGGCCGGCGCCGAAGAGCGCGATGTTGTGCTGGCCGGACGTGCGCAGGATCTTGCGGATCTGTGAAACGAGCGCGTCGACGTTGTAGCCGACGCCGCGCTTGCCGAACTTCCCGAAGCCGGAGAAGTCGCGGCGGATCTGCGTCGGGTTGACGTGCGTGTAGTCGCTGAGCTCGCGGGAGGAGATCGTCTCCTTGCCCATCTTCTTGGCCTGCGTGAGGACCTGCAGGTAGCGCGACAGGCGCGCGGCCACTCCCAGCGATAGGCGCTCGCCACCGCCGACCGCGCTCTCACGCGGGACCGCCGAGTCCACCTGGGGCGCAACGCGCTCACCGACCGTCATCGACGGTTCACTCTATCCAGTCGTTCCCGCAGTGCGGGCTCGTCGACGGAGAAGTCGAACAGCTCCTCGCCGTCGAGCGCGACGACGGGGATGCGCTCGAGGTACGCGGCGAGCAGCGCATCGTCGGTCTCGATGTCGATCTCGGCGAACGGCTCGCCGATGCGCTCGAGCACGGCGCGGGCGTCGTCGCAGAGGTGGCAGCCCGGCCGGCCGTAGAGGACGAGCCGGCGCGTCACGCCAGCGCACGCTCGCCGGAGGCGTAGGCATCGAGCGCGAGATAGGCCGGAAACCGCTGCATCTCGGCGTAGCGGGCGGCCGACGCGATCATCGCCGCGTTGTCGGTGCACAGCTCGCGCGGCGGCATGCCGAGCGCGACGCCCAGCG
This sequence comes from Solirubrobacteraceae bacterium, assembly GCA_051005755.1. GTDB lineage: Bacteria > Actinomycetota > Thermoleophilia > Solirubrobacterales > Solirubrobacteraceae > CADCVQ01. Next base: position 3,312 of record JBPCJA010000086.1, on the reverse strand, counting down.
CCGCGACGCGCTCGCGCAGCGGTCCGTTGGCCGCCACCCCACCGCCGATCGCGAGGCGCTCGATCCCCGTCTGCGCCACGGCGCGCTCGCAGCGCGCGGCGAGCGCCTCGACGATCGCGTGCTGGTAGCCGGCGGCAAGGTCCGCCGCCCGCGCGGCAGCCTCCTGCTCCCCCAGCCCGCGGACGCGATACAGCAGCGCGGTCTTCACGCCGGCGAACGAGAAGTCCAGGCCGGCGAGGTTGCGCGCGACCGGGAAGGCGAACGCCGCCGGGTCGCCGTCGCGCGCGAGGCGCTCGAGCGCGGGGCCGCCGGGGAACGGCAGCCCGAGCAGCCGCGCCCCCTTGTCGAACGCCTCGCCGGCGGCGTCGTCGAGCGTCCGTCCGAGGACCGTGAACGTCGCGTGGTCCTCGACGCGTGCGAGCAGCGTGTGCCCGCCGCTGGCGATGAGGCACACGAACGGGGGATCCATCACCGGCTCCGCCCCGACCCGCAGGAAGTTCGCCGCCACGTGGCCCTGGAGGTGGTCGACCGCCGCCAGCGGCAGGCCGCGAGCCGCCGCCAGCGCCTTCGCCGTCGCGACGCCGACGAGCAGCGCGCCGACGAGCCCGGGACCCTGGGTCACGGCGACGAGGCCGATGTCGTCGAGCGTCGCGCCGGCCCGACGCAGGGCGTCGTCGACGGCTGCGTTGACGAGCTCGAGATGATGGCGCGAGGCGATCTCCGGCACGACGCCGCCGTAGGCGTCGTGGATGCCCTGCGAGGAGATGACGTTCGAGCGCACCTCGCCGTCGCCGGTGACCACGGCCGCGCAGGTGTCGTCGCAGCTCGTCTCGAGGCCGAGGATGAGCGCCGTGGGGCTCGGCGACCGACCGTCCGACGCAATTCCCATCAGACCGGCGAGGCGTTGGGCACGTCGTCGAAGCGCCCGGCGAGCGTCGACTGCGTGCGCCACATGACGACGGCGTCCTCGCCGTTGTCCTGGTAGTAGCGGCGCCGGCGGCCGGCCGCGCGGAAGCCGTGGCGCTCGTAGAGCTCGATCGCGGCGAAGTTCGACTCGCGCACCTCGAGGGTGAAGCGGGCGCCGTGCGAGTCGATGCGCCGGAAGAGGTCGGCGAGCATCGTCGTCGCGATCCCCCTGCGGCGGTGATCGGGGTCGACGGCGACGTTCATGATGTGCCAGACGGTGTCGTAGCGCGAGCAGACGAGGTAGCCGAGCATCTCCCCGCCGCGCAGCGCTGCGAGGCAGACGCCGGCGGGCTTGGAGAGCTCGAGCACGAACATCGCGAGCGACCACGGCGTCGGGAATGCCCGCCGCTCGATCGCGATGATCTGCGGCAGGTCGGCATACGTCAGGCGGCGGATGTCGAGCACGTCATCGGTCACGTGGCGGAGCTGGTGCGGGGACGGGAGGCGTCGGGAGGGCGCAGGTAATCGGGGACGACCAGGTCGCGCGCGGCCGCCTGCGGCGCCTCGAGCGCGAGCCGGCAGATCATCCCGGCGGCGACGCCGTGGTACGGCGATCGATCGGGGGCGACCAGGCAGCCGGCGCCTTCCAGGTCAGAGCGAAAGCGTAGCGCGCCGTCGCCCACCGCCAGCCATGTTTCTCCGCGTGCGCGCAGACGGGCGGCGAGCGCCGCCGGCGCCAGCGCGACGCTGTCGAGGACCTGCTCGCCGTCGCGCCAGCCGGCGGCGAAGACCTCGCCGCGGCGGGCGTCGACGACGGCCAGCACGCCCGCGCCCGAGGGCGCCTCGGGCTCCGCCGCCGCGGCCAGTGCCCGCAGCGTCGAGACCCCGGCGAGCTCGGCGCCGGCGGCCTGGGCGAGCGCGCGCGCCGTCGCGACCCCGATCCGCAGTCCGGTGAAGGTGCCCGGGCCGAGCCCGACGCCGATCCGGTCGACGTCGGCGAAGCCGATCCCCGCCGCGTCGAGCAGCTCGTGGGCAAGCGCGAGCAGCTGCGCCGCGTGCCCGGGCCGCTCGCCCTCGGCGGGCTCGTGGCGGCGCTCGCGGACGTCGTCGGGGGCGGCGCCGTCGAGCAGCCCGACGGCGGTTGCGGGCGTCGCGGTGTCGAAGCCGAGCACGATCACGGCTCGACGCGGACGAGGCGGCGATCGCCGCCGCGGTGCTCGAGGCGCACGCGCGCCGCGACGCGCTCGGCGTCGAGCCCGACCGGTGCGCCGACCTCCGGCCACTCGACGAACGCGACGCGATCGTCGGCCAGCTCGTCGGCGAGCAGCGCCGGGTCCTCGTCGCCGAGATCCCCGAGCCGGTAGAGGTCGAGGTGCGAGATCGGCACGGCGCCGTCGTACCGGCGGGCGATCGTGAAGCTCGGGCTCGTCACGGCCGAGGTCACCCCGAGCGCCCGGCAGGCCCCGCGCACGAACGTCGTCTTTCCGGCCCCGAGGTCACCGGAGACGAGCACGACGTCCCCGGGACGCAGCCGCCGCGCGAGCTTGGCGGCGATCGCCTCGGTCTCCGATGGTGAAGCCGTCTCAGTGGAGGTCGGCATCGGCGGTACGGAGCCGCAGCCCCAAGCCGAGGAGCGTCAGCGCGACGCCGCACGGGAGCGGCAGGCGCGGATCGGTCCCGGCGTTCGGCACCGGCCGGACTCTAGTGGGTCGTCCAGGAACGTTGTGCCTGAAACGGCGGGATGCCGGCGCCGTCGGGCAAGGACGCAGGATCGAAGGTGTGGCCTGCCACATCGAGATCCGAGGACGCCGCCTGGCGGTGATCGGCGCCCGCGGTTTCAGGTGCAACGTCTGTGGGCGGCCCACTGGTCGGTGACGCGGGCGCAGCCCGGCAGCGTGCGCTGCGCTACCGTCGCGCGCGTGCTGACCGATGCCCAAGCCGAGCGACTGCAGGCTTGCGCGCGGGTGCTGAAACCGCCGGCGCGGGTGGTCATGACCGGCAACGTGGCGCCCGAGGCGCTCGCCGCCGTCCGCGCAGGAGCCGGCGCCGGCGTCGAGGTCATCGTGCTGTCGGCCACCGAGGTCAGCGGCGTCGAGGGCTCGATCGACGTGCTGTTCGTCGGCCCCGCGAGCCCCTACAGCGTGGCCGTCGAGATGTTCCAGCACTGGCCCGGCCGCGTCGTGCCCGGCGGCACGCTCTTCGTCCACGGGGCGTTCGCCCTGGCGCCGCTGACGGCGGCGCTGCTGCGGACGGTCGGCGCGGCGCGCGCGTGGCGCTACTTCGGCCGCGAGGGCACGCTCGCGGAGTACGTCCGCGCCGACCTCAGCCACGGCGAGCGCGTGCTCGACGCGATTGCCCAGGCCGCGCAGATGCGGTCGTTCACCCGCAGGCTGGCGGGGGGGGGAG
>JBPCJA010000085.1:0-7510 GCA_051005755.1 Solirubrobacteraceae bacterium | reverse complement strand
ACCTCGCCGAGCAGATGCTCGCCTACATCGAGACCTACAACCAGACCGCCAAACCGTTCAAGTGGACATACACCGGCAAGACCCTCGAAGCATGAGGGCACGAATTAGCAGGATGAACCACTAGTGGTCCGTGGTGAGGTGTTCCGCTTGCCCGCGCCGAGCCGGGCCCGCGGTCGCGAGCAGCAGGGAGCCCGCTACGCGGTCATGGTGCAAGCCGACGACCTCCTGGGCTTGAGCACGGCGCTGGTGGCGCCCACATCCACGAGCGCTCGGCCGGCGACGTTCCGCCCCACCATCGAACTGCTCGGCGCCCAGACTCGCGTGCTGGTCGAGCAGACCACCGTGGTGGACCCGCAGCGACTCGGCGACTCGGCCGGCCGTCTCAACGCCGCGGAGATGCAGTCGCTCGACGAAGCGTTGAGGCTCATCCTCGCGCTGTAGCCCGAGGATGCAGCCTCAGGCCGCGACGTCCTCGGCCACCGGCGCCTTGACGAGCACGAGCTCGCCGTCGGCGGCGCTGACACGGACGGTGTCGCCCTCGCCGAAGTCGCCCTGAAGCATCGCCATGGCAAGCGGATCGACGAGGCGCTTCTGGATGACCCGCTTCAGCGGGCGGGCGCCGTAGACGGGGTCGTAGCCGAGGTCGCAGAGCAGCTCGCGCGCCTCGGGGGTCAGGTGCACCGTGATACCGCGCTCGGCGACGCGGTCGATGACGCGCCGCGTCTGCAGGGCGACGATCTCGCCGATCTGCGCGCGGTCGAGCGTGTCGAACTCGACGATGTCGTCGAGGCGGTTGATGAACTCGGGCCGGAAGTGCAGCTCGGCGCCCTGGCGGCCACCCGGAATGTTCGAGGTCATGATGAGCACGACGTTCTTGAAGCTCACCGTCCGGCCCTGGCCGTCGGTCAGGCGCCCGTCGTCCATCACCTGTAGCAGCGCGTTGAAGACGTCCGGGTGCGCCTTCTCCACCTCGTCGAGCAGCACGACCGAGTACGGCCGCCGCCGGACGGCCTCGGTGAGCTGGCCGCCCTCCTCGTAGCCGACGTAGCCGGGCGGCGCGCCGACGAGCCGCGCCACGGCGTGCTTCTCCATGTACTCGGACATGTCGATGCGGACCATCGCCTCCTGCGTGTCGAACATGAACTCCGCCAGCGCGCGCGCCAGCTCGGTCTTGCCGACGCCGGTCGGGCCGAGGAAGAGGAACGTCCCGATCGGCCGGTCGGGATCCTGCAGCCCGGCGCGCGAGCGGCGCAGGGCGTTGGCGACCGCGCCGACCGCCTCGTCCTGGCCGATGACGCGCTGATGCAGGCGCTCCTCCATGTGGATGAGCTTCTCGACCTCCCCCTCGAGCATCCGGCTGACGGGGATCTGCGTCCAGCGGGCGACGACCTCGGCGACGTCCTCGGGCGTGACCTCCTCCTTGAGGAAGCCGTCGTTGCCGTCGGAGCGCTGCTCGGCCTCGGCGAGCTCGCGCTCGAGCTCGGGGATCTCGCCGTAGCGCAGCTCGGCGGCGCGCTGCAGATCGGCCTCGCGCTCGGCGCGCTCGGCGTCGCGGTGGGCGATCTCCAGGCGCTCCTTGAGGTCGCGGACGGCGGTGATCTTCGCCTTCTCGGCCTGCCACTGCGCCTTCATGCCCGAGCTGCGCTCGCGCAGCTCGGCGAGCTCGCGCTCGAGCGCCTCGCGGCGCGTCCTGGACGCGTCGTCGGACTCCTTGGCGAGCGACGTGAGCTCGATCTCCAGCTGCATCGCCCGGCGCTCGAGCTCGTCGATCTCCTCCGGCAGCGAGTCGATCTCGATGCGCAGGCGCGAGGCCGACTCGTCGATGAGGTCGATCGCCTTGTCGGGCAGGAAGCGGTCGGCGATGTAGCGGTGGCTCAGCGTCGCGGCGGCGATCGTCGCCGAATCCTGGATGCGGACGCCGTGGTGGACCTCGTAGCGCTCCTTCAGCCCGCGCAGGATCGCGATCGTGTCCTCGACGGACGGCTCGCCGACGAGGACCGGCTGGAAGCGGCGCTCGAGCGCGGCGTCCTTCTCGATGTGCTTGCGGTACTCGTCGAGCGTCGTCGCGCCGACGGCACGCAGCTGGCCGCGCGCGAGCATCGGCTTGAGCAGGTTGGCGGCGTCGACGGCGCCCTCGGCGGCGCCCGCGCCGACGATCGTGTGAAGCTCGTCGAGGAAGAGCACGACCTGGCCGCGCTCGTCCGAGATCTCCTTCAGCACGGCCTTCAGGCGCTCCTCGAACTCGCCGCGGTACTTCGAGCCGGCCAGCAGCGAGCCGATGTCCAGCGCGACGACGCGCCGGTCGCGCAGCGACTCGGGCACGTCGCCGTTGACGATCCGCTGGGCGAGGCCCTCGACGATGGCGGTCTTGCCGACGCCGGGCTCGCCGATGAGCACCGGGTTGTTCTTCGTGCGGCGGCTGAGGACCTGGATGACGCGGCGGATCTCGTCGTCGCGGCCGATGACGGGGTCGAGGTCGCCGTCGCGGGCGGCCTCCGTGAGGTCGCGACCGTAGCGCTCGAGCGCCCGGATCTTCTCCTCGGGCGACTGGTCGGTGACGCGGTGCGAGCCGCGCACGTCGGCGAGCGCCTGCAGGAGCCGCTCGCGCGTTGCGCCGGAGCCCCGCAGCGCGCTGCCCGCGGGGCCGTCGTCCTTGGCCAGCGCGAGCAGGACGTGCTCGACGGAGACGTAGTCGTCCTTGAGCTCGCGCATCTCGCGCTCGGCCGCGCGCAGCACGGCGAGCAGCTCGGGTGAGGTCGTCGGCTCGGCGGCGCTGGAGAGCGTCGGCAGCTGCGCGAGCGCTGCGTCGACCTCGGCGCGCAGCCCGTCGGTCGCGACCCCGATCTTGGCGAGCACGGGCACGACGAGGCCGCCCTCCTGGTCGAGGAGCGCGGCGAGAAGGTGGAGCGGGGTGACCTGCGCATGGCGCCGCGTGGGAGCGATCGCGAGCGCCGCCTGCAGGGCCTCCTGGGTCTTGATCGTGAACCTGTCGGCTTGCATGGATCTGAGTGTAGCCGACTCAGATTTGGTTCCTCAAGGGTCCGGTCAGGCGAGCACGAGTCGTCCGTGCGACGACCAGCCGCACAGCTTCAGCACGTGCACGACCGGGGCGGCCGCGTCGGGCAGCACCAGGCGCCGGTCGGCGCGGAGCGCCTCGGCTGCGCGCACGAGCGTGCGGCAGCCGGAGACGTCGGCGAAGCGCAGGTCGGAGGTCAGCACGACGAGGTCGCCTTCGCCGTCGAGCTCGGCGAGGCGCGTTGCGAGATAGGCGGAGCAGTCGAGGTCGAGCTCGCCCGACAGGGCGATGACGCCGTCCGCCTGCTCGGAGATCGTCAGATGCCGGCGCACGGTCGTGGTGAGCTGCGGCCCGGCGCAGAGATGGAACTCGTGCGTCGCGACCAGCCGCTCCAGCGCGTCGGTCGCGAACAGCCGGCGGTCGTACTGGCACAGGCCCGTGACGTCGCCGGCCGCGAACACGCGGTCGACCTCGCGCTCGTAGCACGCGACGGCGTCGATGTCGGCGGGCTGGGTGAGCGCCCAGCTCATCTCGGCGGCGCCGCACAGCGCGCTGTAGCCGTCGCGCAGCGCGGCGCGCCGGTGTGTCTGAAGCAGGGCGATGACCGCCTCGGGGTCGATCCGGTGCGGGGTCTCGATCTGGCGGATCGCGATCTGCCCGCGCGCAACGCCCGCTTCGACGTCGATGCCGTCCTCCCTGAGGTACTCGCGGATCGTCGTGTCGTCGCTGCGGTGTGCGACGTACAGGAAGCGCTCGTTGCGCCGCAGCGCCTGGCGGGCGTAGCGCGCGACGATCGCCTGATGCTCGTCGTCGGAGCCGAAGCTCGCGCAGACATGGTCGCCGGGGACGATCCCGGCCATGGCGCGCTGCACGAGCGGTGCCGGGACACGCCTACCACGAACCCGCTTCTGCCGCCTCTCCACGTTTCCCACCCCGCTCGGCCGCCTCTCCAAGCCCCAGAACGAGTGTAGTCCCGGCTTCGCGCCTGACAAGCCGGGAAAACGTCGGGCTCAGCTGCGTCTCAGCGGCGCTCGATCGGGATCGGGAGGGGCTTGATGTCCTGCGCGCGCACGAGCGCCGAGCCGGTCTGCTCGTAGCGGACGATGTCGGCGCGCACCTGCTCGCGGCGACCCTCGAGCGCCTCGATCTCGGCCTCGAGCTCGTCGCGCCGGCGCTCGAGCGCCACGACGCGCCGGCGCGTGCGCTCGAGCTGCTCCTCGAGCTCGAGCACCCGCTCGACACCCGCGAGGTTCAGGCCCAGCTCGGCGGTCATCTGCTGGATCCGGCGCAGCCGCTCGACGTCCGCGTGCGAGTACAGCCGCGTGCCCTTCGGCGAGCGCTTGGGCTCGATGAGCCCGCGCTGCTCGTACATGCGCAGCGTCTGTGGGTGCATGTCGGCCAGCTCGGCGGCGACCGAGATCATGAACACGCCGCGATCGGAGGTGACCTCGATCCGTGTGGTGGTACGCCGCCGGGCTGTCATTTCGAGAACAACCTCGCCCGCGGGTTGCCGTTGAAGACCTTCGCGAGATCGTCCACGGCAGCCTCCTGCTCGGACGTCAGCTTGTCGGGCAGGTCGAGCACGAAGCGGTAGTGGATGTCGCCGCGGCCGGTCTTGCCCAGCCGCTTGGGTCCCTCGCCGCGCAGGCGCTGGACGCTGCCGTGGCGGGTGCCGGCCGGCACCCGTAAGGTCTTGCGCCCGTCGAGCGTCGGCACCTCGATCTCGCCGCCGCGCAGCGCCTCGGGGATCGTCAGCGGGACCTCGACCTCGACGTTGTCGCCCTTGCGCGCGAACACGGGCGAGTCGGGGACGTGCGTGACGACGAACAGGTCGCCGTCGGGGCCGCCGTTGCGGCCCGGCTCGCCCTTGCCCGTCAGACGGATCCGGCTGCCCTCCCTGACCCCGGCCGGCACGTTGACGCGATAGCGCTTGACGGTGCGGTTGCGGCCCGCGCCGTGGCACGTGGGGCAGGGCTCCTCGATGACGGTCCCGGCTCCGCCGCAGCGCGAGCACGGCTGGGAGATCGAGAACAGGCCCTGGCCCTCGGACTCGATCCCGCGGCCCTGGCAGCGCGGGCAGACGATCGGGGCCGTGCCGGGCTTGGCGCCGGTTCCGGCGCACGTGGGGCAGCGCTCGTACGTGGGCACCGAGATCGGGACCTGCGCCCCGCCGATCGCCTGCTCGAAGCCGATCGAGATCTCGGCCTCGAGGTCGCGGCCACGCTCGGCTCGCGGCCGCGTGGGACCGCCCCCGGCGCGACCGCGCGTGGCCTGGCCGAAGAGATCGGAGAGGATGTCGCCGAAGCCGCCGGCGTCGAAGCCCGGCTGGCCGCTGCCGCCGCGGCCCGCGCCCGAGAACGGGTTGGCGAGGACGCGGTCGTAGTCCTTGCGCTTCTCCGGATCGCCGAGGACGTCGTGCGCCTGCAAGATCTGCTTGAAGCGCGCCTCGGCCTTCGCATCGCCGGGATTGCGATCGGGGTGGTACTGGCGCGCGAGCTTGCGGTACGCCTTCTTGATCTCGGCCGCGGAGGCCTTGCGATCGACGCCGAGCACCTTGTAGTGGTCTTGGGCCATCTGAGTCCTCGCGATCAGCCGGCGACGATCACCCGTGCGGGACGCAGGATCGAGTCGTTGAGCCGGTAGCCGGCCTGCAGGACCTCGATGATCGTGCCCGGCTCGGTGCCCTCGACCGTGTGCTGCGCGACGGCCTCGTGGCGAACGGGGTCGAAGCGCTCGCCCTTGACGGCGTAGCCCTCGATGCCGGTGCGCCCCAGCGCGCCCGCCAGCTCGGCCGTGACGAGGCGGATGCCGTCGGTCATGTGGTGCTCCTCGTCGGCCGCCTCGAGCGCGGCGACCGCGCGCTCGAGGTTGTCGAGCGCCGGCAGCAGCTCCTTGGCGAGGCGGCTCATCCCGCGCGCCTCGGCGGCGCGCACGTCGCGCGCCATCCGCTTGCGGTAGTTCTCGAAGTCCGCCTGCGTGCGCTGCGCGAGCGCGAGGTACTCGTCGGCCTTGCCGGCCCGCTCGCGCAGGGTCGCCTCGTCGAGCTCGGGCTCGGCGGGCTCGGCCGCCGCGTCGTCCTTCGCGCTCGCGTCCGGCTCGGCCGCCTGCGCCGGGGTCTTCTCGGCGGGCGGCGCGGGCGCGGGCGGCGCCGGGGGGATGGGATCCCCCTCCGGCGCCTCCTGCTCGATGCGGTGCTCCTCCGTGGCCACGGTCTAGCGGGGGTTGGTGGTGGTGTCTTCCTCGACGACCTCGGCGTCGACGACGTCGTCCTCGTCGGAGGACGCCTCCGGGCCGGCGCCGTCGGCCGCGCCGTTGGCGGACGACTCGCCGCCGGCCGCCCTGGCCTTCTCGTACATCGCCTCGGAGACCTTGTGGAACGCCGTCTGCAGCGCCTCGGTCTTGCGCTTGAGCTCGTCGGCATCCTCGGACTGCAGCGAATCGCGCAGCTCCTTGATGAGGCCCTCGATCTCGCTCTTGGAGGACTCGTCGATGTTCTCCTCGAGATCCTTGAGCTGGCGCTCGGCCTGGTAGGCCGCGTTCTCAGCCCCGTTGCGCGCCTCGGCGAGCTCGCGCAGACGGCGGTCGTCGTCGGCATGCGCCTCGGCGTCGGAGACCATCCGCTTGATCTCGTCGTCCGACAGGCCCGAGCCCGACTTGATCTCGATCTTCTGCTCCTTGCCGGTCCCGAGGTCCTTCGCCGACACGTTGAGGATGCCGTTGGCGTCGATGTCGAAGGCGACCTCGATCTGCGGGATGCCGCGCGGTGCGGGCGGGATGCCGGTGAGCTGGAACTTGCCGAGCGACTTGTTGTAGGTCGCCATCTCGCGCTCGCCCTGCAGGACGTGGATCTCGACCGAGGGCTGGTTGTCCTCGGCCGTCGAGAAGACCTCGCCCTTGCGCGTCGGGATCGTCGTGTTGCGCTCGATGAGCTTCGTCATGACGCCGCCCTTCGTCTCGATGCCGAGCGTCAGCGGGGTCACGTCGAGCAGCAGCACGTCCTTGACGTCGCCGGCCAGCACGCCCGCCTGGATCGCGGCGCCGATCGCGACGACCTCGTCCGGGTTGACGCCGCGATGCGGCTCCTTGCCGGTGAGGTCCTTGACCTTCTCCTGCACGGCCGGCATGCGCGTCATGCCGCCGACGAGGACGACGTGGTCGATCTTCGCGGCGCCCTTCTCCTTGGCCTCGTCGAGCGCCTGGCGCCCGGGCGCGAACACGCGCTCGAGCAGGTCGGCCGTCAGCTCGTTGAGCTTCGCACGCGTGAGCTGCAGATCGAGGTGCTTCGGTCCCTCCTGCGTCGCGGTGACGAACGGCAGGTTGATCTGCGTCGTCATCGTCGAGGAGAGCTCGATCTTCGCCTTCTCGGCCGCCTCGTAGAGACGCTGCAGGGCCATGCGGTCCTGCGAGAGGTCGATGCCCTGGTCCTTCTTGAACTCGGAGACCATCCAGTCGACGATCGCCTTGTCGAAGTTGTCGCCACCGAGGTGGTTGTCG
>JBPCJA010000084.1:0-11841 GCA_051005755.1 Solirubrobacteraceae bacterium | reverse complement strand
CGCTCGCCGACGAGCGCACCGGTGCGCCCGCCTCGCTGCGCCAGACCGAGCGCGTGCTCGCCGTCCGCGGTGCCCCGCGGCCGCCGCCGCCCGCGCGCGATCCGTCGCGGCCGACGCGCCGCTGAGCGCCCCCGTGCCCCGCGCGTCCTAGAATCGCCGGACGATGATCGACCGTGAACAGGTGCTCCACGTCGCCCGCCTCGCTCGCCTCGACCTCACGGAGGAGGAGGTTGCGCGCATGAGCGCGGAGCTGTCGGACGTCCTCGGCCACATCGAGAAGATCGGCGAGCTCGACCTCGTGGGCGTTCCGCCGACGACGCACGTCGTCGAGGTTTCGAACGCCCTGCGTCCCGACGAGCCGGAGCCGTCGCTGCCGCGCGAGGTCGCGCTCGCCAGCGCGCCTGCGGTCGCCGACGGCGGCTTCCTCGTCCCCAGCCCGCAGGCGGGCGGCGGATGACGTCTGACATGACGGCGCTCACCGCCGCCGAGGCGGTCGGGGCGATCGAGCGGGGTGACCTCGACGCGGGCGAGCTCTTCGAGGCCTACCGCGCGGCGGCGGCGGCGGAGGACCTCAACGCCTACCTCTGGGTCGCCGAGGAGGCACCCGCGCAGGCTCCGGCCGCCGGCGCGCCGCTCGCAGGCGTCCCGCTCGCCGTCAAGGACCTCTTCTGCACCGAGGGCGTCCCGAGCCAGGCCGGCTCGAAGATCCTCGAGGGCTACCGGCCGCCGTACACGGCGTCGGTCGTCGCGCGGCTCGCGCAGGCCGGCGCGCCGCTGCTGGGCAAGACGAACCAGGACGAGTTCGCGATGGGCTCGTCGAACGAGAACTCGGCCTTCGGCGCGGTGCTCAACCCGTGGGACCGCACGCGCGTCCCCGGCGGCTCGAGCGGCGGCAGCGCGGCCGCGGTGGCAGCCGGCTCGGCGCCCTGGGCGCTCGGCACGGACACCGGCGGCTCGATCCGCCAGCCGGCGGCGCTGTGCGGGATCGTCGGACTGAAGCCGACGTACGGGACGGTCAGCCGCTACGGGATGATCGCCTTCGCGTCGTCGCTGGACCAGGCCGGTCCGCTGACGCGCGACGTCACCGACGCCGCGCTGCTGCTGAGCCACATGGTCGGCAAGGACGAGCGCGACTCGACCTCGATCGGCTTCCCCGGGACGATCGAGCAGCCGTCGGCGACCTCGCTGAAGGGGATCCGCCTCGGCGTGCCCGAGGAGCTCTCCGGCGAGGGCGCGGGCATCGAGCCCGGCGTGCTCGAGGCCTTCAACGCGACGCTGAAGCTGGCCGAGGAGCTCGGCGCATCGATCCACACGTGCCACCTGCCGCATGCGCCGCACGCGCTGAGCGCCTACTACGTGCTCGCGCCGGCGGAGGCGTCGTCGAACCTCGCCCGCTACGACGGGGTGCGCTACGGCCTGCGCGTCGAGGACGGCGGCCTCGTCGGGATGTATACGAAGACCCGCAGCCAGGGCTTCGGGACCGAGGTCAAGCGCCGGATCATGCTCGGGACGTACTCGCTGTCCAGCGGCTACTACGACGCCTACTACGGCCGCGCGCAGCGCGTGCGCACGAAGATCGCAGACGACTTCCGCACCGCGTTCGACGCGTTTCACTTCGTCGTGACGCCGACCTCGCCGTCGGTCGCCTTCGAGCTGGGCTCGAAGATCGCCGACCCCTTCTCGATGTACGTCAACGACTACTGCACGGTGCCGATGTCGCTCGCCGGGATCCCCGCGATCTCGATTCCCAACGGTTTGAGCGAGGGCCTGCCGACCGGCTTTCAGCTCGCCGGCCCGGCGTTCAGCGAGAACCGCATCCTCGACGCGGCCTTCGCCCTCGAGCGCGCGATCGGCTTCGACGGCAGCGCAGGGAGGACTCCATGACCGTGGAGTACGAGCCGGTCATCGGCCTCGAGATCCACGTCCAGCTCTCGACGCGGACGAAGATGTTCTGCGGCTGCGAGCTGTCCTTCGGCGAGCCGCCGAACACGCGGACGTGCCCGGTCTGCCTCGGGCTGCCCGGCACGCTGCCGCGCGCCAACGCGCAGGCGATCCACTACGGGCTCATGATCGGCCTCGCCCTGGGCTCCGATCTCGCGCCGCGCTCGATCTTCCACCGCAAGAACTACTTCTATCCCGACCTCCCCAAGGGCTACCAGATCAGCCAGTACGACGAGCCCCTCTGCACGGGCGGGCGCCTCGGCGACGTGCGCATCCACCGCGTCCACCTCGAGGAGGACGCGGCAAAGCTCGTCCATGCCGGCTCCAGCGGCCGCATCCACGGCTCGGACGCCTCGGTCGTCGACTTCAACCGCGGCGGCACGCCGCTGGCCGAGATTGTGACCGAGCCCGACGTGCGCTCGGCCGCGCAGGCGCGCGAGTGGCTGACGCTCCTGCGCACGACGCTGCGCCGGCTCGGCGTCAGCGACGTCAACATGGAGGAGGGTTCGCTGCGCTGCGACGCGAACATCTCGATCCGTCCGGTCGGCTCGGCGCAGCTCGGCACGAAGACCGAGCTGAAGAACATGAACTCCTTCCGCTTCCTGGAGCGCGGGGTCAACGCCGAGATCGCGCGCCAGCAGGCGCTGTTGCTCGCGGGCGAGCCGGTCGTCCAGGAGACGCTGCACTTCGATCCGGCCACCGAGCGGATCACCTCGCTGCGCTCCAAGGAGGAGGCGCACGACTACCGCTACTTCCCCGAGCCCGACCTCGTCCCGGTTGCGATCTCGGACGCGATGCTCGCGGCGGCGCACGCCGACATGCCCGAGCTGCCGGCCGCGCGCGAGGAGCGCCTGCAGGGCCTCGGGCTGAGCGCCGCCAGCGCGCGCCAGCTCGCGTGGCGCACGGAGCTCGGCGACTACTTCGAGGCCGCCCTCGCCTCCGACGGCGCCGAGGCCCAGCCGCTGGCCAACTGGATCTGCAACGAGCTCGTCGCGCGCGTCGGCGAGCAGGACCCGGCGAGCTCGAACGTCAGCCCCGATGCGCTGGCGCGGCTCGTCGCGCTCGTGAGCGACAAGGCGGTGACGGTCGGCAACGCGAAGCTCGTCCTCGACCGGCTCGTCGACGCCGGGGGCGACCCCGCAGCGATCGTCGCGGCCGAGGGACTCGGCGCGCTGGACGGCGGCGCCGACGAGCTCGAGCCGATCGTCGACGCCGCGCTGGCCGCCAACGCCGACGCGGCCGCGAAGATCAGGGCCGGCAACATGAAGGCCATCGGCGCGATCATCGGCCACGTCATGCGCGAGACGAAGGGGCGCGCCGACGGTGGTGAGGTGACGCGGATCGTCCGCGAGCGGCTCGGCGTGTGAACCGCGTCCACCACTGTGAACCGCGTCCACCACTGGTACTGCGCGCGCGAGGCGTGGAAGCGCCGCGTGCGCGAGGAGCTCGTGCCGCCTGCGCTCGCGGGGCTCGACCTCGGTGAGCACGTGCTCGAGGTCGGGCCCGGGTTCGGGCCGGCGACCGAGGTCATCGCCCGCCGCGCTCCCGCCGTCACCGCGCTCGAGCTCGATCCCGCGCTGGCGCAGGCGCTGCGCGCGCGGCTCGGCGGCGAGGTCGAGATCGTCGAGGGCGACGGGCGGTCGATGCCGTTTGAGGACGCGTCCTTCACCGCCGCGGTCTGCTTCACGATGCTGCACCACGTGCCGTCCCCGCAGGACCAGGACGAGCTCTTTCGCGAGGTCCGGCGGGTCCTGCGTCCCGGCGCTACGTTCGCGGGCACCGACAGCAGCGGGCGCGGGATCGGTTTCGCGCTCCTGCACATCGGCGACACGCGCGTCGTCATCGATCCAGCGACCCTCGCGGAGCGCCTGGAGCGGGTGGGCTTCGAGGACGTCGCCGTGAGCGCCAGGCGCGACCACTTCCACTTCAGTGCGCGCCGCCCTCACCCGTGAAGCTGTGCGCGGCGCCCTGGTCTTTGAAGCTGCGGGCGGTCCGCGTCACGATATGGCGCGATGTCTCAGGTCGAGCAGCGCCGCGCGCCACGGCTGGAGATCGCGCTCCCTTGCACCCTGCGCCGGCCGATCGGCCGGCCGATCGTCGCCCAGACCGTGAACGTCGGCGCCGGCGGCATGCTCGTCTCCAGCGCCCGCCCGCTGACGATCGACGAGCCACTGAGCTTCGACCTCGCGAACCTCGACGCGCCGTTCACCGGCCACGCCCGCGTGCTGCGCCAGCACCGCCTCGACGTCTACGCCCTGCGCTTCGAGGGGCTTCCCGACGCGCTGACGAGCCGGTTGCGGGAAATGGCCGCCGGAGCGGGCACGACGCACGACGACATCTGAGCTTGCGGAGACGACGCACCGGCGTCGAAAGACCTGTGTCCGAACCGCCTCCCCAGGCGTACCATCCCTCCACCAGACCTGCCGCGAAGGAGGATCGCGATGTCGAAGCTCATCCGCATGGACCAGACAGGTCACTCGACGCTCGCCGAGTGGACGGCCGAGGACCCCGTCGCCGTCGAGGCCGCCGTCGAGGCGTTCCGCGCCGAGCTCGGGCGCGGCTACCTCGCGATGGTCAGCACCGGGCCCGGGCATGCCGAGCAGGTGCGCGAGCTGCCCGTCGAGGCGCCGCTCGTCATCCTGAGGCTTCCGATCTCGGGCGGCTGATCAGGTCGCCGTGGCCGTCGAGGCCCACCCGGTCGAGATCCTCCCCGAGGCCGCGGCGGTCCACTGGCGCCCGCGCGTCGACGACGCCCGCCTGCGCCACCTCGGCGGCCTCTGGATGCTCACGACGCTCGGCCACGTCGTGCCGTTCGCCGCCGCCGCCACGCTGCTCGTGTGGCTGCAGCCGCTCGCGCTCCCCGTGGCGCTCGCCTGCCTCGCGCACGCGTGGGTCATCCCGGAGCTCTACGCGCGGCGCGGCGCCAACGTCGTGCGCCCGCGCGGGCGTGCGGCGGAGGAGCCCGAGCGGCGCGCCGTCGGCCTGCTCGGCGACCTCGTCGGCCACGAGGCCCGCGAGCTTCATGCCCGCACCGGGCTTGTGCTCGAGCGCGGCCGCCTCGGCACCTGGCTCGTGGGCGAGGCCGGCGCCGTGCTGCTGCACGGGCGCCGGCGCAGGGCCTACTGCTACTGCGTGAAGGTCGACGGTCGCGCCGTCGTCGACGGCGCCGGTGCCGGCGAGCTGCCCTCCGGCGACCGCATCGCCCACCTGCTGCTCGCTCTGCGCGCCGACGAGCAGGGCTTCGCGACGGTCGCGAACCTCACGTTCGCCGGTGCCCGCTGGCGGTTGCGGCGGCGGCTGCCGGCGCCGATGCGCCCGGCCCTCGACGCCGCCGCGGCGAGCATCGACACGCGGTCCACCCGCCCCCGCTGAATCTCCGACTCCGGGCCAATGCCGCGGGCGGGGGCCGGGGCGATCATGCACGGCATGCCCGCAACCCACGACCTCACCCGTCGCGTGCTCATCCCCGTCGCAGGACCGCCGTCCACGTCGGCCAGGGCGCCGCGGGTCCGCCATTACCGGCTGGCTCGGGTGCCGCTGCATACCCGTCCGGACTCGACGCTGGACCGCTTCGCGCATCTGCGCCGAAGCTACGACTGACGTTCTCCTAGCCGCGCCGTGCCCCTTGCCGGGGAGTACGCTTGAAGGATGACCACCTCCTCTCCTTCGAGTTCTTCCTCCCTCGGCAAGCGGGCCGTCGCGCTCCTCGTCCTGCTGCTCGCGGCGTTCGTCCTCTTCAAGGTCGTCCTGGGCTTCCTCGCGGCCGTCGGTACGGTAGTGCTGATCGTCGTGGCGATCCTCGCCGTGGTCTGGGCGGTCCGCGTCCTCTGACGAGGCCGGGATCGTCGTGGCCGGGGGGGCGTACATCGCCATCGCGCTGGGCTTCGCCCTCGGCGGCGGGATCGTCGGCCGGCTCAAGGGGAGCTCCTTCTGGATCTGGTTTCTCATCTCCGGGCTCATCCCGGTCATCGGTCTGCTGACCGCCGTGGTCTATCGCTCCGAGCGTGACGAGCTGCGCCGCCGGTGCCCGACGTGCGGGCGCATGTGCAAGCTCTACGACGCGCTGTGCGTGCGCTGCGGGACCGAGCTCGAGTTCCCCGATTCGGCGATCGCGCCCGAATCCGCGGCCACGCGCGTCCACTAGACTCGGATTGCGCCGGCCGCGAGGGCCGGCACGTTCACATGCGGAGAGGAGGTCTAAAAATGCGTGCGGTCGATGCCATCATGGAGTGCCTGAAAGCGGAGGGTGTCGAGGTCGTATTCGGCCTCCCGGGCGGCGCCAACCTCCCGACCTACGACGCCTTCGTCGACGGGGGCATCCGCCACGTCCTCGTGCGCCACGAGGCCGGCGGCGGCCACGCGGCCGAGGGCTACGCCAAGGCGACCGGCAAGGTCGGCGTGGCGTTCGCGACCTCCGGCCCGGGGGCGACGAACGTCGTGACCCCGATCGTCGACGCGATGATGGATTCCGTGCCGACGGTGTTCATCACCGGCCAGGTGCGCACCGACCTCATCGGCACCGACGGCTTCCAGGAGACCGACACGCTCGGCATCACGATGCCGGTCGTCAAGCACAGCTTCCAGATCCGCTCGCCGCTGGAGATCCCGCGCGCGATCCACGAGGCGTTCCACATCGCGCGCACCGGCCGACCGGGCCCGGTCGTCGTCGACATCCCGCAGGACCTCAGCCGCGCGGAGATCGACTACCAACCGGTCACCGACCTGCACCTGCCCGGCTACCAGCCGACGATCGACGGCAACACGAAGCAGATCCGCCAGGCGGCCAAGGCGATGGCCTCGGCGCGCCGGCCGGTGATCTACGCCGGTGGCGGCGTCGTCAACGCCAACGCGTCGAAGGAGCTCTTCGAGTTCGCGACCTCCGACCGCTTCCCGGTGACCTGCACGCTCATGGGACTCGGCGGCTTCCCGGCACCCCACCCGCAGTGGCTGGGCATGCTGGGCATGCACGGCACCCGCACGGCGAACTACGCGATGGACGAGGCGGACCTCATCTGTTGCGTCGGCGCGCGCTTCGACGACCGCATCACCGGCAAGCTCTCGGAGTTCGCCCCGCACGCGAAGTTCATCCACATCGACGTCGACCCGGCCGAGATCTCCAAGAACATCCCGGCACACATCCCGATCGTCGGCGACGCCCGCAACGTCCTGGCGAAGCTCGTCAAGGAGTACCGGGCGCTAGAAGGGATGTCGTCTTCGCGGTTGGACGACTGGTGGGCGAAGATCGCCGGCTGGCAGAAGCAGTACCCGCTGCGCTACGAGGACTCGACCGACGCCGAGATCAAGCCGCAGTACATGGTCCAGGCGCTCTACGAGGCGACCGGCGGCGACGCGATCGTGACCTCCGACGTCGGCCAGCACCAGATGTGGGCGGCGCAGTACTACCACTTCGCCAAGCCGCGCCGGTGGATCAACTCCGGTGGCCTGGGGACGATGGGCTTCGGCCTGCCCGCCGCGCTCGGGGCCGCCGTCGGCTGTCCGGATCAGACGGTCGTCTGCATCGCCGGCGACGGCTCGATCCAGATGAACATCCAGGAGCTCGCGACCTGCTCCGAGGACAAGATCCCCGTGAAGGTGTTCATCATGAACAACGGCTACCTCGGGATGGTCCGCCAGTGGCAGGAGCTGTTCTGGGACAAGCGCTACTCGCACGTCGACATGGGCTCCTTCCCGGACTTCGTCAAGCTCGCCGACGCCTACGGCGCGACCGGGCTGCGGCTGACCGACAAGGCGACGCTCGTCGATGACATGAAGCAGGCGCTCGAGATCGACGGCCCGGTGCTCGTCGATGTCCGCGTCACGCGCGAGGAGAACACCTATCCCATGATCGCGCCGGGCCAGCCCGCGCGTGACATGGTGGGCTGAGGTGGCTGTCATGGGCGAACCCGGCACCAAGGAGCTGCTGAGCCTCGACGAGCTCGAGGCCGCCGGCAACCTGCACAGCGGCCGCAAGCACATCCTCTCGATCCTGGTCGAGAACAAGGCGGGGGTCCTGACGCGGATCGCCGGACTGTTCGCACGGCGCGGCTTCAACATCGACACGCTGACGGTCGGCCCGACGGAGGACGAGCACTACTCGCGCATCACGCTGACGTTCGACGGCGCCATGCACTCGGTCGACCAGGTCACCAAGCAGCTGCACAAGCTCATCAACGTCCTGAAGATCCGCGACCTCGAGCCGGCCGACACCGTCGCCCGCGAGCTCGCGCTCTTCAAGGTCGCCGTCGAGGGGCCGCAGCGCGCGGAGGTCATGCAGATCTGCGAGATCTTCCGGGGCAAGGTCGTCGACGTCACGCGGCGTTCGGTCGTCGTCGAGGTCACCGGGACGACCGACAAGGTCGAAGCCTTCGAGCGCATGGTGCGGCCGTTCGGTCTCATTGAGATGATGCGCACGGGCGAGATCGCAATCAGTCGCGGCCGCGGCGAGACGTGATCGGGGGCGACGCCTCGGCTCCGCCGTCTCGAGAGGCGGGGCGGCGGCTCGAGGCGCCGCCCGCCGCCCCGGGTGACGCCCGCGTCTTCACGCTGAGCGGCGGCGATCGCACGCGCTTGCGCAAGCGCCTCGAGCAGGCGGTGCGGCGCGCGCGCCGGGGGAGTGGGCAGGGGGTGCTCGCCGCGCTGACCGTCGCGGTCGATCGCGACGTGGACCCCGCGGCGGTCGCGTTCGCCTCACGCCGTCCGGGGGAGCCGTGGTTCTGCATGGAGCAGCCCGATCGCGAGCGGTCGGCCACCGCCGCGCTCGGCTGTGTCGTCGCGCTCGAGGAGCGCGGGCCGCAGCGCTTCGAGGAGGTCGCGGCGCGCTGGCGCGCGCTCGCCGCGGAGGCCGTCTGCGACGCCGCCGACGGCCGCGGCGCCGGCCTCATCGCAAGCGGCGGCTTCGCGTTCGCTCCCGACGGCGGCGCCAGCCCGCACTGGTCGGCCTTCGCCGCCGCCTCGCTGCACGTGCCCGCGGCGGCGCTCGCGCGCCGCGGCGACGACATGGCGCTCACGCTCGCGGCGCTCGCCCCAGCCAACGACCCCGCCGACAGGCTGCTCGCGCGCGTCGAGCGGCGCCTGGGCGAGCTGCGCCGCGCTTCGCTGCCGCTGCTGGACCCCGACCCGGTCGGGCGCTACACGGTCGCGGCGAGCACGCCCCCCGAGCACTACGAGGCGGCGGTCGCGCGGGCCGTCGAGCGCATCCGGGCCGGGGCACTGGAGAAGATCGTGCTCGCGCGCGAGGTGCAGGTCCACGCTCCCGCCGACCACGACGCGGCGGCCATCTTCGGCGTCCTGCGCGAGGGATTTCCGTCGTGCTTCTGCTTCTGCGCGGGCCGCGGCCAGGACGCCTTCGTCGCGGCCAGCCCCGAGCTGCTCATTCGCCGCGAGGGGATGCGCGCAAGCACGCTCGCGCTCGCGGGGTCGACGCGCCGCAGCGCCGACCCGTCCGTCGACGACCATCTCGGCGAGCAGCTCATGCGGTCCGACAAGGACCGCGCCGAGCAGGAGATCGTCGCCCGCCGGATCGAGCGGGCCCTGCGCCCGCACAGCGTCTGGGTCACCACGGCCGACGAGCCGGTCATCGTGCGGATGGCGAACATCCAGCACCTCGCGAGCCCGATCAGGGCCCAGCTCGCCAAGCCGGTGGGTGCCGTGCGCCTCGCCGGCCTGCTGCATCCGACCCCGGCCGTCGGCGGCGAGCCGTTCGAGGTCGCCGAGCCGCTCATCCCGGCGTTCGAGGGCCTCGACCGCGGCTGGTACGCCGGTCCCGTCGGATGGACGGACACCAACGAGGACGGCGAGTTCTGCGTCGCCCTGCGCTGCGCGCTGCTCAGCGGCCCGGTGGCTCGCTGCTACGCCGGCGTCGGCGTCGTGCGCGACTCCGATCCGGCGGCCGAGCTCGCCGAGACCGACGTCAAGCTCGCCGCGCTGCTGCCGGTCCTCGCCGGCTGAGCCTCGGCTGCGGTGGGGGTGCGCCAACCAGGTGGCGTGCCGCCAGCCGCTCACCTATGCTTATGGCCAGTGGATCGGTCGGGGGAGATCGATATGTCCGGCGGGAGCAGACGGCGCGATCTCGGTCGCGCCCGGGTCAAGCCACAAGTGGGAGGGGCTAGTACATGACAGCAGACAAGAGCCTTGCACAGCGACTCGGGCCGCTGTTCGGCGCGTTCTACATCACGATCGGCATCATCGGCTTCTTCGTGACGGGCTTCACCGACTGGACGCAGCAGACACCCGACAAGCTGCTCGGCTTTGCCATCAACCCGTTCCACAACCTCGTGCACCTCGCCATCGGAGCCTTCCTGCTCGTGATGTCGACCCGCAACTCGGCGGCGACCGCCGAGGGCGCGCTCATGGGCGTCGGCCTCTTCTACATCGTCGCCTTCGTCATCGGCGTCACCGCCCCGGACAACCTCACGATCCTGTCGATGTCCGGCGAGGGCGACCTCGAGAACTTCAACCACATCGCCAACGGCGTCGCGCTGCTGACGATCGGCCTGGTGTCGTCCGGGCAGACCCAGGCCCAGATGAAACGCAGGGGCTTGGCGTAAGTACGAAGTACACCTTCCGGCGCGTGCGGGCTACAGGCCCGCCGCGCCGGTCAGCGCCGCCGCCGGCCGGCTTGCGTCCTCGAGCGCGCCGGCGAGCGCCTCGCCGGCGAGCGAGCGGACCTTCGATGCGAGCGCTGCCGCGTCGAGCGGGTTGGCGGGCGATCCGCGCGGCGCCGTGACGCGTGCCGCCGCGCGGCCGTCGAGCTCGAGAATCGCCTCCGCGGCGCCGAGCGCGGGGTCGGTCCGGACGCGCACGCGCCGCGCGAGCGCGGCCACGTCGACGTCGAGGTGCGCGAACGCGCGCAGGTCGGGCGCGCCGCGCAGGAGCGCGTACGCCGTGAGGTAGGGGATCGAGAACTTCGCCTGCAGTCCGTCGCCGACCTCGTCGAGCGCCGCCGCCCGGCGCGACACCGGATGGACGGTGACCGTGATCTCGGACGCCGGTGGCGGCTGCCCGCCGAGCGCGAGCGCGGCGTCGATCGCGGCATGGGTCTGCAGGCAGCAGGGGTAGGCCTTGATCCAGTTCTCGGCGACGGCCTGGCCCGCCGTCGCCGCGGAGTCGGCGGCCTCGATCATCGCGTCGAGTGTCGCGGCGCTCGTCGCGACGGAAAAGGCCTCGGCGAATCCGGCCCGGGCGCCCATGATCGCGCCGGCGTCGACCGCTGCGCCCGCCGCCGCCAGGCGCGCGGCGTGAACGCCGGCGGCGGACGCCATTCCGACCTGCAGCGCCTTGCCGTCGGAGCCGAAGGCCGCCCGCAGTCCGCCGGCGCGCAGCAGCGCGAGGGCGATCGCGCGGCGCTCGCGCCCGGTGTCGAGGTCCTGCAGCCGCGCTGCCACGACCGCCGCCCCGGCGCTCCCGCAGACCGCGGTCGGATGCCAGCCGCCGTCGTAGAGCGCGGGATGGCACGTGCGCGCGAGGGCGCCCATGGCCTCGAAGCCGGCGGCGTAGGCGGCCAGCGCCGCGCCCACCGTGGCGCCGAGCTCGGCGCCGAGGACGAGCGCGGCCGGCGCCGTGGCGGCGCTGAGGTGCGCGAGGCCGGGCGCGTAGGTGTCGGCGAAGTCGAGCACGTGACCCGCCGCGCCCGCGGCGGCCACGCGCTCGAGCAGGCCGTCGCCGGCCGCGCGGGCCGCGACGGCAGCGGGCTCGCGGGCCCCGCCCGCCGCGCAGGCGAGCCAGTCCGTGAGCGCGAAGCGGTGGCGCGCGGTCATCGCGAGGGCCGGCGTTCCGGTTCCACGCTGGCGTCGGTCGAGCAAATGGCGCGCAGTCATCCGTCGCAGGAGACCCGAGCGGCAGACGCTGACACCAACCACAAACGGCGGAGAAAAACGGAGGAAGCGAGGGGAGGGAAACCCA
>JBPCJA010000083.1:0-4473 GCA_051005755.1 Solirubrobacteraceae bacterium | reverse complement strand
CGAAACCTGCCGCCTGCAAAGCCGCAACCTCCACGACTACCTACTGGACGCGATCACCGCAGCACTCCACGGCCAGCCCGCCCCCTCACTCATGCCCGCCGGACCCTGACCCCCTGAATGGGTACATTTTGGGAGCGCAACTCCCAACCGGCGGCGGCCGGTGGTCCGTGCCTACCGGTTCCACCCCGTCCACGGCGTCGACCCCTGCCACTGACTGTCGCGGCTGGTTGGCTGCGTGTCAGCCCGGCGGCGCTGAGCCGGATCGAGCAAGGAAGGCGCTGCCTGCCACCGCCGTCTGCGCGTCTTCAATTCCGCCAACCGGGCAGCGGACAGGGTCATCCGCCGGGGCGCGCGATCAGCGGGCCGATGGCCCGATGCGGAAGATCGGATGGTCCGGGGCGATGCGCCGAAGTTCGTCCTCGCCGGAATCAGGCCCCACTCCGGCGAAGAACGTACCGACCTCCCATTTCCAGCGCTTGAGGTAGGCGCGCAGTATCGCGGGCTTGTCCTCGTCGGGAAGCTCGACCGCGGTGAACTGCTCCACGCGGCGGCCAAGCAGCAGGCGGCCCTCGCCTTGGGCGCGCAGATTACGAACCCACTGCGTGTGCCCACGTGGTGCCACCAGATAGCGCGTGCCTTCAAGCGTCAGCAGGTTGACGGGGGTACGCCGTGGCTGACCGCTCTTACGTCCACGAACTTCAAGGATCCGGGATCCGGCGACGCTCACGCCGACGCGTGTCAGCGCGGCTACCGCGCGGTTGAACACGTGCGTGGTGAACCAGCCGGGACGTTGGTAGCGATCGGCGATGCCGAGAGTCTTGCATCGCTGGGCCGCGGTGACCGGCATCCCGACTGATTACGGGCCGCGAACCTGCCAGGCCGCCACGGGCGACGCCATCCGAACACGTCGACCCGGGCTGGGAACGACGCTCGGCGTCGAATACGTCGATCACCCCACTGGCGGACGTCCGGGGCGGTCAGCGAGGTCGGCTTGGCTCACCGGCCGGGGGCCGAAGGCCTCGCGCAGCTCGGCGGTGCGGGCGAGGAGCTGCTGCGCGCGCGGAACCAGCGTGCGCAGCGCGCCGGAGCCGGGATCCGCGTCGCCCGTCTCGGCGGCGAGCTCGCGCACCGACGCCGAGATCTCGAGCAGCTGCGCGGCGGCGTTCTGCTGCGCAGGCGTAAAGCTGTCGCCCGCCGCGACCTTCTGCGCCACCTGCTCGAAGGCGAGCGCCAGCGCGAATTCCGCGGCGGCGGCGTCGTCGCGGACGGCCGCGAGATCGTCCGGCTCGTTGGTCGCGCCCATGCTTGCGTCATCTCATCCGGCGCCAGTCGGCAAACGCAGGTCGTATCGCACGCGGCGGGCTTGCGGTACGCGCCGATCGTGCGCGATCCTCACGACGTGGCGGTCGATCGAGACGACGAGTTGCGCCGGACGGCGATTCTCGCGGTTCGCGAACTCTCCCACCGCTTCGACGACATCATTCCTGTCACGGCGCTGCGGGACGGGTTCGTCTTCGAGGGCGAGCGGATCTCATTCGGCTCGTTCTACAGCGGCATATTCCGTCCGCGTCAGATGCGGGGCTCCGCCGCGCTCACGATTACCACCACGCCGCCCAAGCTCACCCGCGACGCGCCTTACGAGGACGGCTTCGACGAGATCACCGGGGCGTTCGTCTATCACTATCGGTCTGCGCAGAGTTCGACGGCCGCTGCAGTCCGAGCGGCCGAAGCGGACAATGAGGCCCTGCGCGCGGCGGGCGCGCTGGCGGTTGCGCTCATCTACTTCCACGGCATCGCACCTGGTCAATACGCCGCGATCGCTCCTGCCTTCGTCGCGCGACGACGCTCAGCGTCGCCTCGTCGAACTGCAGGCCGCGCTTCCGCTCGCCGACACCACGCCGGCTGGACTGACGTCCGGCGAAGACGTACGCCGCTACGCCACGCGGGAAGCCGTAGTGCGTCTCCACCAGCACCGCTTCCGCTCGCTCGTGCTGCGCGCCTATCACGGCAAGTGCGCCGTTTGTGCGCTGCGCGAGGCCGCGCTCCTGCAGGCCGCTCACATTCTTGAAGACCGTAACCCTCGCGGCGCGGCGACCGTGGTCAACGGCATCGCCCTGTGCGCGATCCATCATCTCGCCTACGACCGCAATCTGATGGGAATCGACCCCCGAGGCGTGGTGCATATCTCGGAGCGACTCTTGCGCGAGCACGACGGTCCGATGCTCAGAGCGGGCCTGCAGAGCTTCCACGGCGCCGCGATCCTCCAGCCGCGAAGACGCGACGAGCGTCCAGATCCGGACAGGCTCGAGATCAGATACGCGGTCTTCCAGCAGGCGGCGTGAGAACCATCGCGAAGGAGCATTGGCAGGATCAGACACTGGACTTCGTCCGGATCGGAAGCGGCGAGAGCTGATTACCGCGACATCGTCTTTGGCCGGGGCGTCCTCCGAGGCGTTGCTCGAGCAGCTCATCAGGAACGATGGCGTGCGCGGGGCTCACACTCGGGTGCTCGGGCTGGTACGACCCGGGTCCCGGACGGTGGCCGCTCTGTATCCCACGACGGCGGCGACCCCGGACTGCCGCACGTTGTTCGAGATCGGCTCGGTGACGAAGGTCTTCACAGCGGTCCTGCTCGCCGAGATGCACCTTCGCGGCGACGTTCAGCTGAGCGATTCCCTCTTCCAGCACCTCGTGTCCACCGACGCTCCGTCCTGGCGCCACCCCCCGACGCTCGAGGAGCTCGCGACGCACCGGTCAGCGCTGGGCAACACACCTCGGCAGCTGTTTCGTCGGGAATCCCTCGCCGTGCTCGGACTGCGGGACGACGATCCATGGGAGGGGGTGACCGAGGAGGACTACCGCGGCATGCTGCGCGCCATGCGGCCACGCCGGGCGCCGGGTGGGCGGGTGCGGTACTCGAGCGTGGGTTTCGGATTGCTCGGCGACGCGCTGTCCCGGAGGGCGAACGCACCCTTCGACGATGTGCTACGGCGACGCGTCTGCTTGCCGCTCGGCCTGGTGGACACCAGCGTTGAGGTCGAGCAGGAGAAGCGGCCGAGACTCCTGCAAGGGCACTCCTGGCGAGGGGCTCCAAGTCCGCCCATTCGTGACTGGATGCCCGCCGCAGGTGACCTGCGCTCTTCGGTCGGGGACCTCCTCTCGTTCCTGGAGGCCTGCCTGGCGCCGCCGACCGCTGTCATCGGCGAGGCGCTTGCACTGGCCCAGCAGCCGCGCGTACGCGTCAACCGGCGCCTGTCGCTCGGCCTCGGATGGCTGATCCTGCACCGCCGCGGACGTCCGCGGGTCATCTGGCACGGCGGCGGCACCTGGGGCTTTCGCAGCTTCGCGGCGTTCGTGCCCGACGAGGCCCTCGCAGTCGTCGTGCTGTCCAACTCAGCGCGCGACGTCAACTCGCTCGGCTTCAAGCTGGTCGATCAGAACCGCAGCTAAGGGCTCACGACTTGATTAGTGCGGGTGTTACGGCGTAGTTCCATTCGCCGTGAAACGCGTCGCGAGTCAGGTTGACGGTGGCCAGTTGCTCGTCGCTGACAGTCACGCCCTTCTCGTACTCGCGATCGTCGAGCTGGGCGTAGATCTTCAGGCCCGTCGTGGTCGTCGTGGCGGCGATCAGCTCGATGATGGCCTCCCGGCTTTCGAGCGGCTTGCCGCGCCAGTTGAGGCTGATGAAGCTGAACATCCGATGCTCGATCTTGTTCCACTTGCTGGTGCCCGGCGGGAAGTGGCAGACGACGATGCGCAGGCTGGTCGCGTCGGCCAGGCGCTGCAGCTCAAGCTTCCACAACCTGGTGCGGCTGGAGTTGCTGCCGCCGCAGTCGGCGGTGATCGTCAGCGACGTCGCTTCGGGGTAGCGCTGCTTTCCAAGGTGCTGCCACCAGCTGAGGATCGAGTTGACGGCGAACGTCGCGGTGTCGCGGGTGATCCCGACCGAGACCCAGCCCTCGTCGGCGGTCAGGTCATAGACGCCGTAGGGGATCGCGTGCCCCAGCTGCTTGTCTTTGAAGTCGTGGCCGCGAACCTCCACCGGCGTGCCGGTCGGCTCCATCTCGCGCCCGACGGCCTTGAAATCGCCGACCAGCTCACGCTTTTTGGTGTCGACGCTGATCACCGGCTGGCCGGCCGCGATCGCCGCTGCGGCCGTCTGGCTGATGTGCGCAAACTGCGCGTCGCGGTCGGGATGCGACGCGCCCTCACGCGTCTTCTTGTTCGCTTGCAGGCGAAACCCGTTGGCCTTCAGCAGCCGCAGCACCGTGCGGTCGACGACCTCATGACCCATCCCGCGCAACGCCTCGGCGAGCTTCGCGCCGCTCTTGGATGTCCACCGCAAAGGGGACTCCGGATCGCCGCGCGTGACCGGATCCACGAGCCGGTCAAGGTCCTCCCAGAGCTTCGGCTCACGCTCCAGGATCGGAACCTCTCCCGCTCCGGGCCGGCGCACGCGGCCGGCCTCGAGGA